>CAZOWX010000018.1:0-36476 GCA_964583795.1 uncultured Pseudomonadales bacterium
CAAAAACTACTCAAAAAGGGACCAAGGGGTTGCAGTTGCTAATTGACTACGGGTCGAGATTATTTTAGAGGTCTTCTGTTATAATTAGGGGAGAAATAGTAAAGTCATCATATATGAGTCAACCAGATCAGGTACAACCACCCAGCTTCAGAACTAAACTAGCCGAAACAGTGAAAGATTGGGCTAGAAGTGTGTTCGGAATACCAACACCCGAACAGAGAATCATTGCCGAATATGTGGCGTCAGGGATGAGGGGTAGAGATCAAACCCTAGAAGAACATCGTTTTGAACTCTCGAAAGTGAATCACAACGATCGAAGGATCTCACTTCATAGAAGGATCAAAAACGGAGAATTTGGTGTAACAGAAGTGATGAGATTTTCCTTGTTAGATGAATTAGGGATATGGTACGAAGAGACCTATAGATTTAAAGACGATTTAAAGGGTGTATTGAAGGCTCTACAGAAATTTCTTGAGGAAGCAAACCAACAAAATCCTAGACAAGAAGAAGTTCAAAAGCAAGAGTTGTTAATTCGCCTAAATGGATTAATAGAACTTACTCAAAACCACATCACTATTTTAAATAGGATTTCTGAGAAAAACTTTGTTGATCTAGGGACTGCTCTTGAGACCTGGGTACGCATGTATGAAGAAAGCGTTTCTGTGACGGGAATTCGTTCAATACTAAATGAAATAGGCGTAGCCATGAAAGAGGTTGGCTTGACGCGAGAATCTCAAGATGAAGGGTTTCAGGATTTTCTGCAAGTGTTTGATAGTTTGTGGAGAGAGCATCGACCAATACGTGTTAAAAAACGACCTCGTGTTCGACCCCAAGAATGAGCTCGATCGAGCATCTGGGATCATAATGCAAAACTCAAAACTTTGTGCTACAGACTACAAGGATCGATTCCAAGTTCTCCCTCTCGTCATGTCAAGTTCCTATCATCCATAATCTACTATCCACATTCTCCGCCCAAGGCGGACCAGCCTTGGGCTGGCACACTCCACAATCTCTTACTTCCCATACGTCATCGTTTCTTTTTTGACTCGATCAGCCAAATAGATTTTCATCAACGATTGATAGGGAACATCCTGTTTATGTGCCAAGACCTTTAAGCTACTAAGCAAACTCTCTGGTAAGCGAATCGTAACGCTCTTGGTACTGGGACGAAGGTTTGGAAAGATCGCAAGCGTTGGTTGGGAGTGATCAAAATAATCCAATGGACTATGAGTTGCCCAAAAATCACGTTCTTCATCTTCGGTTTTAAATTGTGGTAAAGGTTTAAGAGTTTGTTTCATAAAACGCCCTTTCTTTTTTATTCTGATCTCGAGCTGAAATCGCTCGAATCATCTGTTTTCTCATGGTAAAAACTATGATGAGCTGTCTTGCCTGATTTGTATGTCCATATGCGATAAAACGTTTTTCCAAAACTGAGTGAGTTATGTCTCTGTTAATAAGTAGTGGTTTGTTAAAGAACACTTCTTCAATTTCTTTTAATGAAACATGATGTTTTATCCAGTTTTTGTCTTGGTTCCCACTATCCCACTCAAACTCAATGGCTATGGTAATCAGTGTCAATCGCATTTGTACATGATAGTAATGTACAAATGCTGTTTTGTCAAGGTTGGTGACCTTGATTTTGCTAGAAGCTGGTGGCTAGTAGCTGCCAGCTATTTATACTTGACTTTCCTCGAGAAATAGCCTATAATATGCAAAATCACTGGTTATGGTTCGGGTAGGATGCTTAGGGCGGGTGTAAAGCCCATTTCTCGAGTAGAGAGGTGATCTCATCGCCAAAATCCTAAAGACAAACGTCTTTTCAGCACCTAGAACCCAGAACCTAGAACCTAAATCATGGACTTTCTAAACCTTGCGGCCCAGGCCGTAGTCCTACTCGCTATTCTAATCTGGACGATCCTCAAAGCTCTCTGGCGCCTGGTCCTGTTTGTGTGGCAAATTGCTCGAGATTACACCCCATTGATGGCAAAACGAGTCGGGAAGGTGATGGCAGTTATTAGTTATCAGTTATTAGTTATTAGAATAAAGCAGCAAGAAAAAGCCCGTCATCCCGAATTCGATTCGGGATCTAAAGTCAGAGCACTTTTTCGAAAGCTGCAAGCTGCAGTGAGTAAACTTCACATCCCAAGTATTAAATTCCAGCGGGGGAACGATGTTGTAGAGCCACAACTGACAACCAACAACCAACAACAGACAACCAACAACCGACAACCGACAACCGACACCCCATCCCTTTCCCAAAGCAACCCTCTTTTATCGCTGCAGTCCGTGCCAACTGCACCAGTAGAGGACGATCTGTTTTCTGAGGCAAAAGTGCAATCGATACTGGCACTGTTTGGATCTGCGAGCGACTCTCAGTCAGTTGAAACTCCAGCTGACAAAGATCTTGAGAAATCCACTGAAAAAAGCATTGAGCTTCGTGAGGCAAAAGCTCCAAACATAGTCTTTCAAATACTATTGAAGGTAAAGAATTTAATTGCAAAAGCGCTTGGTTTCAGCCTGTACCACCTGACAACATTGAACACTTCAATGTTCCCATTCTTGGACAAAATTTCGCACCGTAGCGCAAAAGCAGTTGGAAGGTTTATCAAGCGACTCCATCACATTTTAAAAGGTGCCGCTTATATTGTTTCGAAACAAACTAAGCGCTTATTTAAATACCTCAAACGAACAGTTCATGGATTAACAAAGCAGTCACCCAACCACCTGCCTCGCCGGCAGGCTGGCCCAACAACCCAACCACCCAACAACTCTCTCTTGTCTCTCATCCATCGTGTCTCTCGAATCCTTAGTAAACTGGCATTGTTTGTCATCCACACTCTACACTCTCCGCCCAAGGCGGACCAGCCTCGGGCTGGCATATTCCACATTCTACTTTCCATCATCCATAATCTATTATCTATCATCCATATCTCCCTCTTCCGCGGCAACAAATGGATTGCAAGCACCGCTGTACTGTTGAAGATAGTAATTAGCTGGCTGTGGCAAGGACTCAGTCTGGGAATCAGAACCTTTTTTAGAAGCGCTCAGACGCTCGTATTTCGGCTATTTCACATTGGTGCCAAGGCTTTAGCCATCATCACCCATCCGCGCCTGCCATCGGCGCGAGAACGCTCTCGCATCATCTCCCGAGTATCATTTTCTGGAATGGTCGTTAGCGCGGTCGTCTTAGTCTTTTTATTTTTCCCGGACTTTGTCTTTGCCGTTATCCCATATCAAACCGAACCCATTCAATCAGCCGTCGACAAATCAGCCTTAGGTGGCAAGTTCACCGACGGGAATCTCTACGCGCCAATTCACTTGCCAGAACAAAATGAGTTTCTACCCGATGGCAACTGGTTAGTCATTTCCAAAACTGGAGTGATGACTGAAATCGGAGAAGCGCCGACCGAAGATCACGAAGAAGCCCTCAAACAAGGTGTCTGGCGCGTGCCGGAGTTTGCTGATCCGACCAGTAGTCAAAATGTGCCGGTCATTCTAGTAGCGCACAAATATGGCTACATCACCTGGTCAAATAAGTTCCGTCGCCAACACTCATTTTACAATCTCGAACAACTGGAAATCGGTGACACCTTTGAGATCATTTGGGATCACCGTCGGTTCACCTACGAGATTTATGCTGGCGAAGAGGGCAAGGAAATCAACGATTACAAAGCCGATGTGGTTCTGTACACCTGTAAGTACCTCAACTCCCCAGCCCGTATTTTTCGGTACGCGAGAAGGGTGGAGTGGTAGAGTTAGGCAGTGGAACAGTGGAACAGTGGAACAGTGAAACAGTGAAACAGTGGACAGTAGTCAGGGGACAGGGTTTAGGCCTTTGGGGTTTAGAAAGTTGTGAGTGAATAGGAAATACAAATCGAAAGCAAGAAAACTAAAAGGTCGTCATCCCGAATTCGGTTCGGGATCTAAAGTCAGAGTTCCCGATCGAAAGCGTTGAATAGACATCGTATTTTTTCTGACAATGCTACTCGAAAGCAAGAAAAAATAAAAAGTCGTCATCCCGAATTCGATTCGGGATCTAAAGTCAGAGCGTTTAATCAAAAGCAAAAAAAGCCCGTCATCCTTGAACCCGGCTGAAAGCCGAGTATCGAGGACCTGACTCTGCTGTTACATAAAGTAGTGATGATATTTTGAAAGCCATTTAAAATAAAAAGTCGTCATCCCGTCTCGCCGGCGAGGAAGGCCGAATTCGATTCGGGATCTAAAGTCAGAGTACCTGATCGAAAGCCAAACTCAACCAGCCACTACTGAAAAACATTCGCCTGAGTTCAACAGAAATACTTCCAATCAAACAAACCAAGCAACCAGTTAACTAAGCAACCAATCAACCATTACAAAGATCATACTTCAAATCATACTCCCAGTATGATAAACTCTCCTCATGTCCAAAACCACCTCCACCACCCGTCGTATTACCATCACCATCCCTGACTACCTTGAAGAGCGACTGAGAAAACAAGTGCCCGCAGGGCAGGTGAGTAGTTTTGTTGCAGAGGCGATTGAACGGCGAATTGACGATGTTGAATATAAACTCAAAGAAAATCCCGTGGAAAAATGGTTTCGCTTGGGTGAAGATCTCCCTAAGTACTCAAGCGAAGAGATTCAAAAGATGATTGATGAGGGACGACCATGAAAAAGTACGTGATCGATGCCTCGGTTGTTATTAACTCTTTAATCGAAAATAATCGTGATGTTCGTTTCAGCTGTAAAAAGATTGTAGATTATTGCAAAGATCCCAAAGTGAAAGTTTTTGCTCCAGACTCGCTGAAGCAAGAAGTCGCCAATGTTTTGCTGATGGCTGTAAAAGATGTCGACAAAGCAAGGACTTTTTTTGACACGTTCCTCGATTTTAAAATTACCTATATTCGCATTGATGACTCATTGCTCAAAAAAACTTTGGAAATCGCTTCCGCCGTCCACGACACCGTCTACGACGCGACCTACCACTCCCTAGCCCTGAGTCGCTCAGCTACCTTCCTCACCTGTGACCAGAAATATTTCGAAAGAGCAAAGGGGTGGGGAGGGGTGAAGGTCGTAAAGTGAGGGGACAATAGGGAAGTGGGTTTACCCGGTTGACTTTTGTGGCCACAAGGCAAAAAAAAGTTTGAAGGGGAGGGGTGGCGGTGGTGGAGTGAGTTGATTGGTTGTTTTGTTACTCGGTTACTTTCCAGAATCACTACCAAAGTCGAGCAAGGCTTGAGGTTAGGTATTACTTTCCACCTTGCTTCTTTTTTTAATTCCCGCTACAACCATTGGTATGGTAGAACAAACTCATGAACCCCCTAAAAAAGGTAAAGGACCAGTCAAAAATCTTGTGAGCACAAGGACGAGTTGGTCGAGAAGAGATGTTTTAAAAGCTTTTGGATTGGGTGGATTAACGGTTGCTACAGGTGGAGCTTTTGCAGGGACTGTATCAGTACTTTCTAATCTAGATGAAACCCGAGCCAGTCTTGATTTTTTGTTGCAAAGACACTTATCCCAACCTGGTGAACGGTATGTCCCCACAGATCTCGATCAGATGCTCAGTTCTGATGCTATTGACCGTGTCTATAGAAAATTAGAGCTAGCAGAAAAATTTCCAGATACACTTTCGAAAGAGTCATTTCAAGTGATTGCCCAGAAAGTTGCTCGGCTATTTAATTTGTATTTTGAACCAAAGTCAGAAGATCAAAAAGAAAAGGAACAAGAGTTTATTGCGTATTGTGAACAAACATTTGCTCGGATGTTAGCAATATGTGAACAGCAAAATGTTGATTTTGTAGCAACCTTACTGATGTGGCAAACCTCTGGATTGGCAAATTCTTCACTCAAAAAAGAAGAACAAGATCTGACTGATGAGACAGTACGAGTGATGCTCAGTTTAGCAGAAAAAGTTGTCAGCGGTTCTAGTGGCACAACTTTTGTGAGTTTGATGCGACGGTTAAAAATTAATATGTTTCCAGGAATGGCTCGAGTTGAAGGTCCAGTCACGTTGGGTATTCATGATATGGAAACAATCATGATTGCCAGAGGACTAATGAATCTTAAGCTGACTAATCCGAATACTTGGGAGATGGTGTCTGGGCAGTTGCGCGAACTTGCGCCGCATTTTTCCGATGCAATTGAAGGACATGTGAACTTAAACGACGAGTATGAAGAGCTAACTCAACAAGGGATCGAGTTAGTGACAGAAGATAAAACAGTGATTGAGTACATTCAAAACCTTGATCACAGGTTGATGGCAGAGCTCTTACTTAATGGTGAGCGAGTGGATGATTACCAATTTTTACGTACGACTCGTTTTTGGGCTCATATTTGTGATAGACAAGCTACCAGCATAATCAACGATATTGATGTTGATGGATTAGATTTGGAAAAAGAGGCTTTTATTGAAGCTCTCAACGACTATTTTGCAAATCCTCACCAGTTTGTGCTTGATCAGATGACCAATCCCAGATTTTTGCAAAAGCTAACAGCTGATGCCCGTGAGAAAATCCCAGGAGCGCAGCTCTTGCTTGATTATTCAAGGCAACTACATGAAAAATCAGAACAAATCATTACTGCTGATCGTAGTATTGCCGCCACGCTCATCAGAGAAAAAACAGAACAAAACCTTGAGTTTCAACTGATCACTGGTGTTGCATTCACCAGATGGTTGTTAAACGAAGTCCAAAAGCAACGAACAGGTCAATACAAAGCCGACATTGCGTACTCAAATCCCGATGAAACTGCATACGACTGTTTTATTGCTGTGAGTGGAAGAGAGAGTGGTGCCACTTTTGAGTTAGCTGGGTCTAGACCATTGGATAAAGCAACGAAAGTTTATCAATCACTTGAAGAACTGTATGCGCAGTTGCAGGATTTCATCACCAAGGTTTACCTTGATGGGGAAAACGAAGAGCCGATCAAAAATATGCGACCATTTTTAATCCGATTATCAGACGTGTATGAGAGTCCAATGATTCGTCGCTTTGTTGGAGTAGCACTTTATGAGCTTCGACAAGATTATGCTGCACAAGCATTTGTGGAGAGAGCTCAAGCATATGGAGTGGATGAGAAATTTTTTAGTCTTCCATTCTCTTCTTGGCGAGTAGCTTTGCAAGGGGTTCTCGGTTATGTCGCAAAGATGGGACAGTGAGTTACTTTTTCCATTTCCATAACAGAATAGAAATCACCAGCAGGAACAGCCCAAAACCAGCAAACTCTAACACTTGTGGCCAGTAGAGAATGTAGATTGTGGTTAAGTGGGTGAGTGGTTGTGTGGTTATGTCATTATTTGGTCCGATTATCCATGCGTTTGCCCAACCATCGAAAGTGACGTGTTGCAGTAATTGAAACGGTTTGTTTGCATTGAATGCTATCCAACCGTTGTCATATGACTGATCAAGTGACACAACGCTACTTTTTTCTGCATTCTTTCGGATGTTCACTTCATACCAAAAATTTGTATGTCGCACTGCGTGAATAACTGTTGCGGCTTCAATTGGTGTTGCATGCTGGAGGTTTTCTAAATAGATGTGAGTTGCCCATGTACTGGGAAAAGGAGAAAAAGCAAAATCGTTCAGTATATTCATTGTTTGTTCTGAAGAGTAGGAATTGGATTGAACAGTAAGGCTAAGCGCATCTCTTTGTCTATCGGAGAGAATAGAATAGACGCTGGTGTTGGCGGATCCGTTTTGGATTTCTTCTAAATAGGTTCGCTTAGATGCCGAGTCGGAAAAAAAGAGCTGAAGCTCTTTACCAAAGGTATTTTCAGACGACAGTTGGAATAAGTAATCTTGGGTTCCAAAAGTATTGGGAAATGTGTAGAAATCACAAGTGATACCTTTATCAAAAACAGAGTATGTAATACCTGTCGACTCAGTTTTTTTCGAAACAATTCCTTCATCTGCACAGTTCGAAAATTGTCGAGAAAAATGTGTTAAATTTTGTATGCCTTTGAGCGAAAATCGAGGATCCATGCTCAGAGCAACGGGGGTACTATCAGACAAGCTTGAGATGTCCACCCGATACGAGCTGGGTGTTAGCGCCTTACTTTCATGACTGTCGATAACTTGAGTGGCAATAATTGGGTAAAAATCAACAGACGCTGAGTGAATACTCAATTGACTAATCACTTTTTCCCCGAGAAGAGAAAGTGTGAGGTGTTTTTCGTCATTGTTTCCCAGTTCCTCGTAGCGTGTAATGACTGAAGGTTCTAATCCTACCTGGAACAAGAAATTTTGTGTGTTGTCATCACACTCGTTTGATGAGCTACTACTGAGGCATTGTCGAATCATCATTGATCGATTTGCGGTGTAACTAGTGGTTATTTTTGCCAGTCCTGCATCTTCAAATGAGATTGTCTGGAGGTCCGGTAAACAACCAAAAACATTTTCAACTTGAAAGACCTTTTTGCCTTTTTGCATCTGGAAAAAGTATGGAGAAAAACGCAGCGTATGACATTCAACGGGATGATAATCTGCTTGATCATCAAACAGTTGTTGACTAGAACTGGGTGCTCCGGAAAAAAGAGAGAATGTTGTATTTTGAGCTATGGAAAGTAGTGTCGATCCCACGTAGGTATCATCTGACCCCATTTCAAAAGGAAATTCCTGATTATTGAGCCGCAGAATATACGACTGAGAATCACTCTTTGTCTGCGGGAAAGAATACACGAGTTGGGACACAGAACTTAAATCAGAAAGATTAACGTATTGATTACCAAGCTCTAGAGATGGAAGTTCGCTTTTTATTTTGATTTGTATGCCTTTTGTATCCTGTTGAGCGTAGATCGAAACTGGAACGTAATCGTTATATGCTGACCATTCTGGAAGTACCAGGTAGTCTGCTTTTTCAACCGTCGCCTGAATTTCTGCACCATTGTCGTGGATAAGCGGAACGCTACTTTTTTCTTGTAATAACGAAGAAAAAGGATACTGTTTTTGTGGTTGGTTTACCCCTGAAATAGTGTGTTGGGATTTGTCCAAAAAGAGGTCTTCTCGCAGTCCATCTGCGAGTGTGTTCGTACTCATGACAGGCGTTGAGTCTAGCCAGTGTGTGACATTGCGAGTTTTATACACATCCAGAAAGCCAATCGTTTTTACTTTTGAAAGCGATGTGTCTGCCTGGATCAAATTGAGATACTCATCAAGGTACTCTTGCTGGGTCAGTCGTTGCGAATCAAACGTTGAGTGATCGTATAAGATGTACTGAATGTTGTATTTTTGCAAAAATTGATCAAATAATCGCTGGTCCTTTAATTTTATTGCTTGATAGAGTTCGTCAAAAGCATACTCGTTTGTTGGCATCCATCGATCAAACTCGCGATCCATGATTGGTTGTTGTAGCCCAAACCAGATAAAACCAGCGCCTTGATAGCCTTGCTTTTGATGTGTTGCGAAACTCCAATCTTGATAGGTCCAGCCGTAGAGTGAAGTTGCTGGGAGTTTTAGGATGCGTCCTTCGTGTGGTTGCTGATCAAACCAGTTGAACAACTCCATGTACTGCTCTGGATACACCACTTTCATATTCGAGCTAATCAAATTTCCTTGGAAAACTGGAAGCGAAGGGTAGACGATAATGACTGCCAGCAGTACGTACAGAATGAGCATTGATACTCGCCGTTGAATTGTGTGGTGAATCGTTGCTAATACCTCAAAGAGTGTGACAAAGGTCAAACTACATGCAAATGCAAGTGTGGTCATGAAAAAAATAGAAAATTTGGTGAAAGGAAAGCGAAAAACTTCTTTTAAGAAAGTGGATTTATCAAGTAATGATTGATATAAGGTGGTCGATGGGAAGTTCAAATTGTTTAAAAAGAAGAAACAAATGCTGCCTGCAATCAGTAAACTGATAGCTTGTCGCCTTTTTTTCATCAGCGACAAGGGAATACCGATTCCGCCAAAGATCGCCACCAGATACAAAAAAGGGTACCCAAAGTCCTTGCTCAAAAATGCTTGCCATTCATCAAACAGTGGTAAGAACTTGTTTTGCGAAAACGAGTAGTCTTTCCAGTTAAACAGAAAGTTTTTCAAAATCAGAATGTCAGATATCGATCCAAACGCTTGGTTTTGCCAAAATGCCTCTGAAGAGAACTCTCTGCTAATTTTAGCGTTTTCGACATCTTGGCTATGTGTCACGGCGTAATACAGGTTTGGTCCCATCCAGTAGAAATGGGCTGCAAAGATGATGACCGCGGTCAGTAACAACCGTTTCAGGTAACAAAAATGGTGACCTTTTTTTGAGTGTAATGTCAAAACAAGAAACGAAGTAAGTGCATAAACCCCAAGCAAAAAGTTCACCACATAAAATAATGTGGCAGTATGGGCTGATGGGGCACTCAAGGCTTGCGCGATGAAAAAGTAGAGAAAATCTTTTTTTCTGCCAAGTCTCAGACTTCGCTCAAGGGTAAATAACAAAAATCCAATCGTCGCGAAATGGACGGCAAACATTTCCAATGGCACATAAAAATGTTGAAGTGTGCCGAGGTTAAATACGTAGACGAGTGCTCCCAGACTGGCTGCTAATCGAGATGAAATTTTTTTTTCGAATTGAAAAACTGTTCCGTACAAAAACAGATAGATCCCAACTCCACCCATACTGTAACAGAGAAAGAAAATCAGATAGCGCAAACTGCTAAGGGGTAAAATTGGCTTTAACAGTGCCAGTAACATCAAGCGCGGCAACTCAGCTGCGTGTGCCTGAGCCGCTGCCGCACCCAAGCCTTGGTGTTCTTGCCAAGCACCAAAAATGGTCCGCTCAAAGTTCAACGACAAGTTAAACTCTGGGTGAAGGGTATCCCAGCCACTCAAAAATGTACCCGGAACATAGTTTTGCCAGCTGACGATCAGCGTCAATAACACCACCACTCCTATTGGGGCCAACCGCAGCACTTGATTGCGAATAAATGTGATACTCATGATTGGGTGTGTTTGATCAGATAAACGGTTTCGCTATATTCCGGTAACTGAAATGTTTGAATGATTGGATAATCGTATGGATTTTCTTTCAGCACAAAGTTTTGGATTTGCTCTAGCGCCACTTTTTGACGGACGGCATCAGGACCGACGCTCCCAGTTGGAATGATGAAGTACTGATACTGGTCAAGAAAAGTTTTGAGTTCTTCACTGCTTTGAAAGGAGACAATGCCATACGGAGCTTGGATATGCACATCCCATGAGCGCTGGAGTGAGCGTTCTAGGTCAAGTGTGGCAGGGTTGTAACGCGGTTGGTCAATCCCGACCATGACTCGAATTGGCAAGTGGTTACTGTGAGCACTGAGTGTTTTCATGGTTTGAGTGTTGATCGGATTTTCAGCTTGTGGTGGGTAGGCGAGTGGTGCACCAGTATTGATGATATCCATCCATCCCAGTATCTGGGTGTTTACCGTCACTTTCCATGGTGGTACGAGTGGAAAGCTATAGATAAAAAACAGCACCACAATGAGTCCAAATGTGATGGTAGAAAACAAGACGCTGAGTCGGCGACGCTCAACCCATTTCACAGTCAGGTAGCCAAAACAAATAGCTGGGACTAACAGCAGTGGGAGTGTGTAGCGCGGGTCTTTATTGCTGATGAGCGAAAAAGTGATATAGCCAAAGACAAAAAAGCTCAGCAACTTTTTTCGGTGTGGTGTTTTTTTGCTCAAAAAGAAAATCACGCTAAAGAGTGCGAAAAAAAGTGTGGGCCAAAAGCTGAGCTGGACGTGGATAAAGTTGGTGAGGTAGTAGGTCAGACTGTCTTTGCTAAGCACGTTTTGTGGGTCAGTAATCTCTCCGGTTGCCGCGATGCGGGCATTGGCCAAAATAGCGTCCCAGTTGGCAAAGTACCAAGGGAAGATCAGCACGCCACAGATAAACGAGCCGATGAAAGCGAATCGGAGTGTGTGTAGGATATGACGGGGGTGATGTTTCCGATAGTATGTTACCAGTTCACTGATGATTGGTATCAGGATAAAAATGACGCCGGTCCATTTGGTGAGGATGATGGCGGTGATTCCCAAGAAACTCGCTACTGTCCACAGCCAGTTTTGGAAACTTTTTGATTGCAAAATGCAGTACCAAGTGATGGTAATGGTGGTCAGGAGTGGGATTTCCAGCAGATAAATACGCGAGTTAAAGTAGATTGCCGGAAAGAATGAGAGGGTGCTCGCTGCCACCAGTGCGATCCACTTATGATGAAAAAGTTTGTCAGTGAGCAGGTAGGTAGCGACGAGTAAACCACAAAAGTAGAGTGTGACGACGAGTGTGGCCACGTCTTCACTTATTCCCCCAATTTGCATCAAAAAAGCTGAGAAAAAGTAGGTCAGTGGTGGATAGTAGCTCGAAATGTTGAGTGGGTTGGTCGCTTTCTCCGCTGTGCCTTGAAAGTAGTTGGTGTAGTCTACTGAGAGGCGTGTATGACCAGCTTCATCCCAGGTAGGAGCAGCTTTGTTTTCTGAGAGCCACAGGGTGTTGATTGCCAGGTGAAACAGGCACAAAATCCCCAACAAGATGGCAGGTAACCGGGAGTGTTTTGGCATGAATACTATTTATTCTATACTGGTTTGGTAGCCTTTTTCTTGCATACATTGCTTGTACCAGTAGCGATTGGGCTCATTGGTGGTGTTGAGCAGGGTAGCGTCTTTTGGGTTCGGGTCTTGCCAAGTGTAGCTACCGGCTTTCAGACAGTTATCAATCGCTTGGTTTTTGATCATTTCGGCCGTTGTAACTTGTTGCTTTGCAAAGTAACGGTTAGCGACCAATGCCAAGATGATCGTTGAGATGACGATCGAAAGGCTAAGGGTTATTTTTTCCATAGCGTCTCCTTTATTGTATTTTTTAAAAAACAGTGTCGAAATCACCGTCAGAACACACCAATCAAGATTGATGTATTCAGTTCGGTCCCCCTCCTTGTTGAAGGGAGGGGGGACCAAGGTAGTACGAGGAAAAAAAGCGAGGAAATTATCCGGATGCGGCAGAGAAGTTGGTACCGGCTGAGAACCACGGCTGATTATCCGTCTGTCGGAGGACTGTCCACCCTCCCGACTTAAGATCGATCACCATGATACTCACGCGGGTGCATCCCTGGGCGCCGCAATTGCCGTTGGCGTGGACGTTTTCGGCTGTTTGAACCATTGCCCCTTCGCTTACGTACAAGCCAGTGGGGTATGACATGACTTGGGCGTTGCCCGCCTCATAGCCATCAACGAGCAGTGGTTTTTCGGGGTCAATGTCCATGGTACTGTCAGAGCCGGGAGCGCAAACGATTACTACCCATCCGTGCCCCAACCCATTTGCCAGGGAGACATCAATGTTTTCACCGACAGAGAAATTTGCATGACCGCCCGTAAAGACCTGAAAGCGGCCTTCAGCGAGCGAAAATTCCTCAGTTTGCGGGTTCCCATTGTCATCAACCCTGGTTAAAGGAAACTGGTTCAGAGGGTTGAAATACTCGATGGTCCCCTCTGAATTGGCGATGATCGTCGAGTTAAAATCGGGACCAACTAACAAGGTCCCCGGTTCTGCCAGGCAGATCCCGGTGCCGAAACCCAGTGTGTTCACAAACGTTCCTTCGGCAGTGGGAACGTTTGTCAGGTGTTGCGGCAGCCCCGTGATTGTGAAGCCCGGAAACGCAGCTTCGACCCCCTCGAGCGTAGGGGTCAGCTCCAACGATGCTCCGGCGCTCTGCGCGCCGATCGCGCCGCCGCCACCCTGCCCGGAAACACTGCAGTCAAGCGAAACCGAATTTCCAGCCTGCCACAGGGACCACCCCATGGCGCTTTGGAACCAGTCTCCTTGTACTGTCTGGATGGATACGGGAGCGTCCAGCGACAGCTCACCGTATTTTTGCGAAGTCATCGCGGGATCGGCGTACACGCCCAGCCGATCCACGGCGACGAGGCAGGTGCTCCCCGGAACGGGAGCTGGGTTATTTTGGGCTGTAGTAACGGTCAGCCCAATTACCGTGACCACGAGCAGCAGCGCTGCCGTGATCAAAAGTACGCGAGAATTTCGGGACATATTGCCCTCCAGAAAGGCCCGGGCCGAAGCCACGGGCTAAAAACTGAGAATGGGAGCATGCATCGGTGGACCCGGGGGGGCCCGCGCTGGTGGTCTGCTCCCGTCGACCAACCGAAATAGAAAATTGAAAATGTTGTTGGGCAGTTTCGTCCTGCATTTGCAGGACTGTTGTTCAGTTGTTTTCCACAACAACCCAACAACATAACTACTCAACAACTCAGCTTCCCATTTCGGTTGGTCGATACTCTTTTTTCACACTTCAAAGAGGTCGTCCAAAATTCTTTCTTTTTTCCTGTAAAACCTTGTTAACGATCGTCTGATGATCGCTATGGCACCCACAGTTGGGTGAGAAGCTATCAAAAGACTACATGTTCTGCAGCTATGTTTCGACAGATTCCTCACGCGCTGTGAGAGTCTGCCAATGGTAGTCTGCAGAGCGTCATGTATCACTCGGATCTGAGAAGGATACACACCGCTCTAAAGACTGTTTCTGGACATGCTTGAAGACCTCCAAAGTTCGGAAGTCACGCCTGGTATTGTATGGGCGCAGTATAGCACAAAAAGCGCAATAATTCAAGCTATAGGGTGAAATTAGTATGTGGGGGTTGGTATTTGGTATGTAGGGAGGGCGTGATGGGTTGATTAATCTTGGGTGAAGAATAGTACGTTGTTGGTTGTTAGCGGTATGTTGTTCGGTTGTTAGAAAAAATACTCAAGTATCCACATTCTTTCCACTAAAGACTATAGACTAGGCACTATAGACTTCCCGTAGAACTGACAACAGATAACTCACCACTCACAACCACTTCCTCCAAATCCTCGAATTTTCATTCCAGAACTTAGCGAAAGGGGCGGTCTTGCGACCGCCCTTTCCAAGGACATGTTTATTTATTGTCGGCCCGCCTCCCAGATGGAGGCTGCCGACCCAACCTTTAGCCCCCGAATTCCGTCGGGGTAGCCTGTGGTTGGGTGTGGCCTTCGCCAAAGGTCTCGGGGGTGGGGCTGGTGGCCGGGGCGGCCTGGACGCGCGGCGTGGGGGTCGGGATCGGCGCGGCTGGAGCCGCGCAGTTCAGCGTTTCGGCGGGGACCCACCCCGCCAAATCGAACTGGTCGCCCGAACCATCCTGGACAGTTCCGTGGCCGTAGACATACAGCCATGAACCGTTGACTTCGCCGACCAGGATGTATCCGCCCTGCACCGCGTGTTGGGCTTCCCAGATATCCCCCCTGTCGTAGGGGAGGTTAGGGGTGCCGCCGTACCGGGTCGCCCCCCCGTTCAGGTGGACGTCGTCCATATCCCAGTCGAACCCCGTGGGGGGCTTGGTCTGGTAGAACGGGGCGAATTCCACGCTGGTGGAGACACCGCACACCCACCCCATCTGGGGGGGCGGCGCGGCCTGCTGCGCTGCGGGGGCGGCCTGCGTGGCCTCGCTCGTCGGCGTGGCCGACGGCATCAGCGTGGGCGGCAGGGTGGCGGTTGCCGGGGCGCCGGCCTGCGGGGCGGCGGGGGCTGGGGCGATGGTCGGGACCACCACCGCCAGCACCAGCGCCATTATCAGCACCAGCACCAGCACCAGCAGGGTAACACTAACCCACTTTGATTCGAATACGGATTTCTTTGCTGTCTTTCCCCCGACAGCCGGGGTTTCTTGCGTTGCATTGCTCATGGTACTCTCCTGAATAGTGCCTCGCACCGCGGGATGCGGGGAGGCTGAATCGAAAAATCTGTCCGGAATGGCTCAAAGCCGCACGCTCCTTTTGGGGGGGACTGCGACTGACCGATCTAGTGCCTTTTTTTAGTTATCAGTTATCGGTTGTCGGTTGTCAGGGGGAAATTGTTGAAATGTGGAAGTCTGTGATCAGTAAGAATACTGACAACAGACCACCAACAACTCACAACTCAAAACTGACAACCCACCTCTGACAACACACAACCCAAAAGCACCACATCGGTCAGTCACAGAACGCACGTCTCTCGCACATTCCTTGATCTTTCTCTATCCCAAGGAACACCTCGCCTAACACCGATTTTGGTAAATAAACATATGCCTTGTTAATGTTCCTCCCTCGCTAAAGCTGTGCACGACGAGTTGTCTATGCGCTTCATTGAAAGAGTAGATTTTCTGCTCGATAGTGCTCTCTGCGTTTAGCTGGCTCCTGTCGCAAATGACAAAGCCAACTATCTGCAGCGCACCCCACTCGCCAAACGGCGAATGGCTCAAGCAGAGAAGTAAGAGGGAAGATGTTGTTTCGTCCCGCTATTGCGGGACTGTGTTTGTGTAGTTAGGTTGTTACGGTTCACTACAACAACACAACTACCAAACAACTCAACAACTCGTACCCATTCACATCTCTGCTCGCGAAGCGTCCATCGGCCTATCTCACGGCCGCTTGAAGCTTCGCTATTGCACTTTGGGTCTTGTCTGAAAGTCATTGGTTTTGGAGCTTTTTTGGCCCCTGTGCCGGACTATCGGTCAAGGCGTATTTACTTGTTAAGTGACCGTATTATATCACAAAAGGCACAATAATACAAGCTATAGGTTGATTTGGTTGTCAGAGGTTAGTTGTCGGTTGTCAGTTATCTGTTGTCGGTTGTCCCCACTACGATTAGGCTTCGTGGGGCACAGCAGTGGTTGGTTATCGGTTATGAGTGGGGGGGAAACGGGGAGTTCAACAGAGTTTGTAATCCGAGTGTTTGTTTGACCTGGAGCTTGGTAAAGAAGTGTTTTTTTCCAGGTAAAAAATAAAAAAAACGGGCGAGCTTCGGATCCTGTCCGAAGGCTCGCCCGCTGTCCAGCCTATTCAATTGTGTCCCCACCCGTTACCGGGAACGGGTGGAGAGGTAGCGCTCACTCCGGCGACGTGACCGCCGGGGTGATTTCAGGCGGCGGCGTGGCCGCCTGAAAGTGTGGTGGCGACATGGTGAATGTCGCCGCCGGCTGCTTGGCCGGGGTAAAACTAACCCCGGCCAGGAAAAACACCATACTCCCGATCGCGATAACCGCGATCAGGAGACTCAGGGCCACCAGGGTGACCCAAAACCGATTTTGGCTCATGATATCCTCCCCATGAGCTTAATTTCACCGCTGCCATGGGATTATGGCTGCGGCTGACTGCCTGAGTGTGGAGTCGATCATAATTTCACACCAAGGCAATCAGTCGCAGTAGGAAATAAGATTCCAAAGGTAGCTGTTTGGTCCAATTGAATAGCTTTGTGAACGTGCACTTTGTCATTTTGACCCTGATGAAAATCGGGGGAGAAGACCTTTTTAGGGGAGTCCTGGTTGTTTCGTTTTGTGAAACTTTTCAAAACGACTCAGTACTTTTTTCTGCTGAAACATTTTTATCTCAAGCAGAGAAGTATGGTTTTGACTCAATTTGAGCCAGCCACACGTCTCTAATTGTGATCTTTTATGCAATGCCTAAAGCCACTTTAAAGTGACTATAAGCTCTATTTGTTAACGGTGTCTTTTTACTTATAAAAATGTGTTTTCACTTGATCTGTCACTATTTTTAACTCTCTAAAGAGGTGTTTATTGTACCACTAAAAGACTCATAATACAAGTATTAACTGAGCTATGGGATACGTTTTCCACCTCAAGATCGTGCGAATTGTATATCGTGAGCTGTCGAAATTGTCTTGGGACGACTTAAAAAGTTACCAAAAAAGAGGTGATTTAAAGTGGAAAGTTGGGTTTTAGGCTCTGATCTTCGAGTACCCGTAGCTCACACTCGAGACGACGAACACTGCAAAGATGGCAAACATGATGTTTTCAGCGATCCCAGAGTTCACCACTTCGTGGGCTGGTTTGCCGGAAGGACTTGAGACGCGCTCGATCACCACCGTTTTACAGGTCTGTTGACCGTAGGAACCAGTAGTACACTCGATGCGAGTTTCTGGAGCCAAGGTGGGGGTAGCGGTAGGCTTGGGTGTTGGTGTCTTGGTTGGGGTGAGGGTAGGAGTGGGAGTTTTGGTAGGTGTCACTGCAGGACCGTCAGCCAAAGCTGGGCTCACGACCACCAAGAGTGCTGCGGCACTGATGCCGATAGCAATAGCGGTTTTTTGGATGTGACTGATCATAGATTGTGTGCTCAATTTTATATTTGCGCCTACTTACCGATCTTTTTTGATTGATAAAATGAGGCGCTCAATTGATCGGTGCATTTTACCATAGAGTCTACCCAATGTCAACGGCTATAGGATAGTAAAAGGTTGTTGGGTGGTTGGGTTGTTGAGTTGTTGTGAGGGGGGTATCTATGAATTTGGGGCAGTACTGCTCAGTAGGTTATTAATTGCCATGAATGGTTTCACTTTCTTGTCAGAATTTGAGTGTAGCATCTAGGGAATATGGCAAAAATTACGTCGCTTGAGGACTTTGAGTTGTACCAAATAGCTATCAAGCTAACCTCCTGGGTTTTCGAGATCTGTCGAGATCAAGAGCTAAAGAGTGAGTTTGAATTACAAAACCAGGCGAAAAGAGCTGCAATTTCAGTAGCATCAAACCTGGCAGAGGGTTTTGGGAGGCGTACCAAGAAAGACTTTGCCCAATTCTTATCGATTGCCCTGGGTTCAGCCAATGAGATCCAGGCACAGTTGACCATTATTAGCCTGGTTGCTCCCAAGTTAGCAATTCAGGCAAAAAAACTACAGACTCAGTACTCCTGTTTAGGAAAGCGACTTTATCTCTTAAGAAAAGGAATCTTGGGAAAGTAGTGCTCTTGACTCAACAACCAACAACCCAACAACACAACTACTTAACAACTCTTCGCGTGCAGGGCTACTTAAACTGTCTCCACTCCTTACTTTAACCCTATTGCATAAAGGTTCACCGGACTCGCTGCTGGCTGATTAAACGAGGTCAAAATCAGCAGTTTGTTCCCATTTGACCAAGGGTACACAAACGAGGGGACGAACGGTCCAGAGTAGACGGTGGTCTCGTTAGTACCGTCATACTCCATGATAGCGACGTGATCAGGGTGGATGTGTATCAAGTGCTTTGAGTCCGGGTACCACTGGAAACTGCCCGAGAACAATCCCGAGTGATACACTCGGAAGTTAGCTGCTGTCTGGGCGCTGTCAGTGGCTTGTAATCGGCGAAATGCCTGAGGAGTGGCCTCAAGTGAGAGTGGGTCTTGATACAGATCAGTCGCCAACAGCTGCTTGCGCACTGGGGGGAGTACCTCAAGTCTGGTGATCAGAAAATTCTTATCTTCTTTGCGGTCATACACATACACGCTTCCAGGCTGGAGAATGCGCTCTTCAGGCTGGGAGTTGGTGGCTGGTGGTGGGGGGACCAACCCAGGACCAATCTGGGCGGAGGCGGTGGCGGTGTATAAAATTTTCTCCTGGTCCGGTGAAAAATAGACATTAGATGCGCCTTGAGTAGCAATTTGAATAATTTCATCTGGAAATTTGGCCAAAACTTGCCGCTCTTTGAGATACATTTCAGCTTCCCAACTCGAGTAGATTGACTTGGTTTTCAAACTGGCATCACTCATAGTATCGAGGTTATTGAGTTTGGAAATATCCAACAGCAAGTTGGTGTTGCCATTGCTGACCATGAGTTCATAGCTGTCAGGGGACCAGATCAGGCTGGCCCGGCTTAAATCCATATGTTTGGTGTTGGTCGAGATCTGTTTGGCCCCACGCTGGAGGGAAAGTGGACCGGTGTCGCTCAAGTCTACCAGATAAAGCCCGTTTTTGGCCTCAGCAGAAGCGCTAGCCGTGAAGTAGACCAGTTTTTGGCCATCAGGAGATGGTACGACGTTTTGTACTCCAGTGACCGTGATCGGGCTCAAAGAAGGCACCGAAGGAAACAGCAGAGCGTCAGTTTGAGTAACGAGTTCTTTTTCGATTGTTAAATTCTTTTGCCAGGAAATATATCCGTCTTTGCGGATCTGAACTTGGTACTCACCCGGATCGAGGTTGAGCTTGTCATCAGTCGCCGTGGTTAATTTGCCATTGATAAACACTTGGGCGGCTGTCGGGAATGAGTTGGCGTCAAGAAGGCCCGTCTCGCGCACGCTGCCGTCACTGGTAGGGCGAGCCCCTTTGGCAAAGCGAATGGCGATCAGCGTCCCGACGATAATCACACTGGCAGACAGAAAAGTAAACACTACCTTATGATTCATTCGCCGCTTTTTCATGAAAGTATTATACCGCGTTTGGTTGTTAGTTGTCAGTTGTTGGTTGTACGGGGAGTCTATAGTCTTTATATGGAGAGAATATAAATATTCGAATACAAGAAACGCTTGACATTCTCTACGGAAAACAGCGAAGAGAGTACATCTTTTAGTGAATAAATGCGAATCGTAAGCAAACAACATAAAAAGTTGTCATCCCGTCCTCCCAAGGCGGATCGGGATCTAAAGTCAGATTTATTATTCAAAAGCTTGGCAAAAAAATTCCGTATGTGTAAAAAAATGTAAATCGAAAGCAAAAACGTTTGTCATTTTTCCCGAAAAACATTGAAAAGGATCTATGCCCTTTTAATAAACAAATGCGAATCGTAAGCAAAAGAAACTAAAAAGTCGTCATCCTGAATTTATTTCAGGATCTGTGATCAGGTGTTGTTTTTTTAGCTAAAGATTTTGTAAAAAACAAAAAAAATATGCGTTACAAAATTTTTAAGAATAATTCAAATTTTGATTACTCAGACTACAGATCCTGAAATAAAGGTATTGTTCGTTTCAATCTGGCTCCTGACGGTCGCCAGAATTTTACGAACTGACTTGCTCGATTATAGAGTCTATCTCGCGAGTCAAGGATGACGGGCGTTTTTTCGGAAAAAGAGTCTGATGAATAACGAACTTTCTCTTGCTTTTTCCATATTTGATTTTTAATTATTCTTTTCAACAACCCAACTACCCAACAACGCAACAACTTTTCTATTGACTCCTGTCTTTTCCTTCATGCGCTATACTATCACTGACTCATAACCAACCCATCAAACTTTTTTTGCCATGGGGCCAGAAAAGTTATTCTGGTAAACAATTAACAACTGCGGTGCCTCGCGAAGCCATAGCGTAGTGGGGATAACCAACAACTGACAACCAACAACAGGAAATCATGCTTCGTTTCATCACTCCACACCTCCATCGCTTCCGGCGCCTCTTTGATGCCAAGTTGGGGTTGGATTTGGGGACGATGAATCTACGTGTATACAAAGAGGGTGGAGTGATTCATAGCTTTACTCACACTTTGGCCATCGATCGCAACCAGCGGAAAGTCGTAGCGTTTGGCCAAGAGGCGCTGGAGATGTTGGGAAAAGTGCCCGATCACATCGAGATTTTGCGCCCCTTTGATCGGGGAGTGATCGCGCTGTACAGCGTGAGTCGACGGGTGTATCAGTATTTGTTTCACCAATTTTTAGGCAAAGTATTTTTGTTTAAGCCATTAGTCATGGCTAGTGTCGCTTCGGATGCGACGGCGATCGAACGCTCTGCAGTGAGCGAGGCGCTGTTCGCGGCAGGAGCACGGCAAGTGTACTTGATTGACTCGCCACTCGCGGCGGCGATTGGGGCACTGATCCCGGTGGCGCAGTCCAACGGCAACATCGTGGTCGTGATCGGGGCGGGGATGACCGAAATAGCCGTGATTTCTCTGGGGAGTATTGTAGCTGTCAAAAGTATCCGTGTGGGTGGCGATGATTTTGACCGAATGATTGTCCATGCGATACGAAAGCAGTATGGGGTATTGATGAGTCAAGAAAGTGCCAAGGCGCTTAAAGAACAGTTTTTGGATTTGCGCCGCAGTGGTTCGAAAAAATTGATTGCGGTCAAAGTCAAAGATCTAGTGAGTGGTCACCCAAAGGAAGTGAGTATTGAGTCAGAAGTGGTGTTGGCTGCGCTAGAAAAACCACTCAAATCAATTACCGGTGCAATTCAAGAGTTTTTGGAAAATATCCCCGCGCAACTGGCGAGTGATGTGATTGATAAGGGGATTATTTTAACTGGTGGGGGAGCGAAGTTGTTGGGGTTTGATTTTTGTTTAACACAGGTGATTGGCGTGCCGGTGTCCTTGAGCGAAGAGCCGGAGCTGTGTGTGATTAAAGGAGTGAAGTTGGCTTTGGAAAATTTGGAGCTGTACCGCCAGTCCTTGGCGTTTGAGGGGATGGGGTGAGGGGAGTTGATAGTGGACAGTGAAACAGTTAATAGTGGTTAGGCCTTAGTGAATAGGAAATGCAACTCGAAAGTAAAAAACGCTCGTCATCCTTGAACCCGGCTGAAAGCCGAGTATCGAGGACCTGACTCTGCTGATACATAAAGTAGAGATGATATTTTGAAAGCCATTTAAAACTAAAAAGTCGTCATCCCGTCCTCCCAAGGCGGATCGGGATCTAAAGTCAGAGTATTCCTTCGAAAGCGTGGAGAAAGAACCCAAACTTATTTGAAAACCAAGAGCTAGTGATCAAAAAAACGTTCGTCATTCCGGCGAAGGCCGGGATCCATTCTTCTTATCTCAGGTACGATATTTCGAAAGCATAAAATACTCATCATCCTTGAACCTGGCCAACCCAGGGGGCCAAGTATCGAGGACCTGTCTCAAAACCTATTTACAGTCAGATCCGCGCTTTTGCAAGGATGACGAGCTTTTTCTAGGCCAGCAGCCTTTACCAGATCATGATCAGTTTGGGTTTGAACCAGGCAGCATACCAACTCATCAATTATCGAACTACTCCTTCCTCCCCAAAACTGAGTACATTTTATTGACAAAGACCCAAAAAAGCGGTAGGATCATGGTTTATTATAGTAAGTTGGAGGAACAAATGAGTAAACTTGTCGAAAGCTTTTTACGCATATTTATGCAAACACCACGCTTTACTGATACAGAAACTGTTGTAGTGGGAACTGACGCATTTTTTACATTAGCTTCACAAAGAGGTGTACAAGTTAGTCGTGACAGTGTTCAAACTGGGATTAGTGAAAGCTTACATTTGCCACCAAATGAAGTAGAATCATTCTTACGAGAACGGTTAACTCAACTTTTACCTGACGAAAATAATTAAGGATGATTGAGTGGTGTTGGTTATTTTGTGCATTAAGCAGCTTGGTTAGAAATACTGAGAACAGTTATTTGGTGGATTAAGTGTTGTTTTAATATGGCAATCAAGCAGAATAATCAGCGTTATTTGCTCAAATACGACAAATGAAAACTTCTGCACATTTTCTTTTTTGCAACGACACTATTAACTGTTCACTGTTTTACTACTCACTGCTAACCAACTCCACACCCTTCTATCCCTTCAAAACGCTTGGCATTGAGTGTGAGTAGTTGCGCGTGATTGACAATTGCCGTGGCGGCGATGGCAGCGTCAACAAATTGGAGTGGTTATTCTATATCACGGGTTAGTTTCCCAGCTAAAACTGTTACCTCATTGGGAGTAGAGAAGAGCTACCCAGCCTATTTTGACAAAGCCAAAAAAAGCGCTATGATCTGTTAATAGTTGCTTTCTGAAAGAGGATACATGGTTCTAGAAAATCAAGCTTTATCTAAACTGCGGGAGTATGAAAGAGCCCTTGCAGCTGCAAGTATTTTACCTCTTACTGAAGAAAATCGACGAGCTGAGTTAGAAAAGTCAATTCAGGAACAGTTGGAAATCATTTTCACTACTGTTTTGGCGGACATTGTTGCCAAATTTCGGTTAAATGAGCAGGTTATTTGTTGTACTTATCCAGTAAGTGCTCGTACATTAAAAGAAAAAGTTGTCAGTTTAGTTAAAGCTATGCCAGAAGGAATAGGGGATTCTCAAGAGCTACTTACTTTTATTAACCAAGTATTTGCGCTTTTTTCAGATGACATTGATGTGTCCGTTTGGGATTACAGATATAGTAGTGAAACAGATGCTAAATGCCCAATAGTGGTTGCCATTTTTGAGAGAGTAACAAAACGAGAAGTACGAATAACTGCCGAGTATACTGACGAAACCAAACAAGCTATTCAAGTGAGTTACAGTGATGATGATGATGGAAAAGAAGCAACAGTACAACGAGTCAAAAGAATTGACTCGGCTGCTGAGTTGATGGTTGTAATGGTGAAGATACTCGTGGTGACTGACTTTTTGACACCTCATAAATTTATTTTTGATGATTTTGTTGGGGTGTAGCGATTAAGGCTTTCAATAAAGATGAGTGAGTATTTCCTGTTTTGTCAGAGGAACAGGAGTTGGCGGTGGTCTTGTTCACTGTTGAAATGATCCAATAATCACGGAGTTTCTTCAACGATGTATAATCAACTCACTCATGTCTCATACCTCTCGCTCCTACTTATCCCAAACCCAGTTTGATTACTGCTTTTGCGCTGTTGAGTACTTCCCATTTTCTTCGGTAATACACTCAACTTGTTGATTACTTCCAAACGTCGCTGTGGAGAGTAACGACTGGTGATATTCAAGCGCTTGTTGGGGAGTAAGGACTTGCTCAGTAATCATCAAATCATCAAGGGCACCATTAAATCCGGCGGCAGGTTGATTCAAACTAACCCCAACGAAGAAATTAACCATTTCAGAAAAATTTTCCATGGTGACCGTGGCACTAGTATCTGCAACTCCGTCAACGTAAAGCCGAAGAGTAGCGCCATCAAAAGTAAATCCAACGGTGTGCCAATCCGGGGAGAGGGCCGCATTGGCAGTGAAAATTTGATACTGGCCGGCACTACTGCGCAGCGAAACTTGGTATTTGTTGTTATAAATACCCGTCACGATACCTTGAGCAGCACTCACGCTATTGAGTCGTAAGAGATACTCGTGAACATCATGGGTAGCATTTTGTTTCAAACGCATGAATGAACTGATGGTGTGATTGGGAAAACTCAGTTTACGATGTGCTGATCCCAAGAGCCCAAACATGTTGCTCGAAGTATTAAATGTTGCAACGTGGTGATTATCAACAACGGAAAACTGTGGTGGTGTGTAGCGAGTCCCTAACTCTCGATCAGCATCGACTTTATTGCCGCTGACATCGTAGGCAAAATTGCCATCAAACGTATAGTGCAGCGCATAAAACGGTTGACCATCAACGACCCATTGAGCGACAGAGCTGTTATTTCCACATGTGTACGTGTTTGCACTGCGGGTGACGCTGTTGGTTGCACTGATTGGTGCGCAATCTTGAGGGCAAGTGGTAATACTTTCCAACGTATCGCATTGAGCATCACCACACGTATGTGGTAAACACATTTGAGTGCGTTTTTGCACATAGTCTTCCGGATAAAACTTCGTGGTCGATTGTAAATAATTATCAACAATAAAAGAATCCTCCGTGTAGGGGAAGATACGGAAGGTTCCCATACAAGCGAGTGTTTTGTCATACTGCGCTTGAGGTGATAGTGTCAGCGCAAGACTCTCAGCGCGTGGTTTTGAATAATCGACTGGGCGCACCTCAGCAAGCAGCGTACTTGGAGTATTTGAAACATTTTGTCCACAGTAGTTATATTTCCAAGTTTCGTCAGTGGTGTTTTTAATGTACTCACCATTCCAGATGAGATCAGCATAGGCGTCTTCGTAGGGGGTGCGAAAACGAAACGTTCGGGAAATCAGTCCATTGGTCCAGGATGCATGTTGCAGATAAAATTTATCTCCCAACAGATTGCGCGTTTTTCGCACTAACTCCAGGCTTCGCAGTGAATCCCCGTCATACAAACCGTCAAAATATACGCCGTCAAACGCATAGGTATCAAGAAAAAGTTGCACATTTGCTAGAAAAGTATCAACATTTGTTGTGTAGTAAAATTGTGGACTGAAATAGGCGATGACTTTCTGATTTTTACTGTGTGCCTCAGCGATAAGAGTGGTAAGTGCCGCTTTCTCTTGAATTTTAAGTGGTCCGGCAACATCCATTTTGCCCCCAACAGGAATATGTGTTACGGCACTTGGACTCGTACATGAGACAATCAGTTGGTTACTATCTTTACAGTACTCCTCGACAGGGTTTTGAGTGTTGTCCGTGACATAGTTATACATCCAGACAATATCGATATTGTGGTTGCGCCCAAACTTTTGAGTATTGTACGACTGGATTGCTCCAGGAGCAGTGTTAATGTTGACGGAAATGACCGCGGCATCATTTTTACAGTAATCAACGACATCAAATGATTTGGGTGGAAAGACTTGTGATACAAATCCGCCCCCCTGAGGGAGTGAGTACTCGACTAGCCACGAAGTCTGCGTAAAGTCTCGAATGACATTCCAGAACTTGTAGCCCTTTGTGGCAAGCTCACTGTCTGAGTACACACGGGAGTAATCCTGTGGCAAAACGGAGTAGGGCATTGCGGCAATTTCAGCTTTACTGCGGATGGGTGAAAAAAGTATTCCTTTTGTCGAGTCTGTGCTGAAAATCGTACCTCCTTCAAAATCAGAGTAACTTGGTTTTGGTCCAGAGACACTCACTTTGGCGGCAGTTTTTACCGTGACTAAAACCACAGAATCAGCTCCAATGCTAATCAAGACCGAATTGTTTTCCAGATTCACCAATCCGGCTTCGTTTGTCGTCTGGCGAGTGAGATTGGCAAGCAGCGGTGTATCAAATTGGATGGTACCGACGGTGCCGTTATCTTTTTGTTCAATAATTGAATTGTCGGTCAGTTCAAAGCGAGCAGCATTTGTCGTAATCACCCAAGGGTTTTGGGTGACGCTGACAATTTTCATGCCTTGAAACTCTTTGGTGATCGGTACATGAAAGTATTGATTGTCAATAATTCCCCCAACTTCCTCAACCGTGATGTTGTCAACGTAGAGCGAACCATCAAATCCGGTGAGCATAAAGCTGACGGGAATGCTCCCCTGGGTAGCGGTGGTTTTGACAATGCTACTTTCCGTGAACCAGTCGATGTCTGAAGCAGAGCGATATTCAAAATCGTTAATTCCTTTGGAGTTGATTCGAGTATTGTTGATCGCAAATTCAAAGTTTCCGCCCCAGATGCCTTTATTTTGATCGATCAAATCCGTCACACCACTGCGTTGTTGCGTGTACGTGATTGGGTAGTTTAAATCAAGATAACTATACACATGACGATTTGCGATTTTTATCGTCGCGCTTATTTTGTAATGTGTATTGGGTTTAACCGTGATTGACTGTGTGATTTTTTGTCGTTGCTGGCGGTTGCCGGTTAATTTGATGGAGTACTGACCACTGGTTTTTATCGTATTGTCATCTGCTACAAAATTGGTGGGGCAGGTGGTTGAGGGGTAATTGTCACTAAAAAGGGCACAATCTTGATTCCAAGTTACCGCTTCTTCTAGATTTTCTTGTTTCGAAGCATTAGGGTTTGGAGTTGGAGTGGGACAGTTTGCCGGTTTTAAAAAGTTGGCAACGAGTTGAGAGTAATCTTGTAAATCGACTTTGCCGTCCCTTGTGATATCTGCAAGAGGGTTGAGAAGTGATGATTTCAAAAAGTTACTCACAAGAATGGAATAATCGCTAAGTCCTACAAAACCGTTTTTATCGATATCAGCAACACAAGATGAGTTAATGCTTGCTTTTGCCAGATTGACAGAAACTCCAAAGAGAAACAACAATGCTATGCCAACAATCAGAGATTTTAATTTCATTGTTTGGGTATAGCCTTTATTCGGAAAATTTGGACATGATTGATTTCAGTATAACACCGTTATTTTGTTTAAACGTTTTGACCAAAATATTGACGATGGAACGCTTCGCATCAGTGCGAACCACAGGAAACTTTTAGACGATGTATAATTCTTACTATCATGTCTCATACCTCTCGCTCCTACTTATCTCGGACACTGTTTGATCTGCCGTTTTTCGCTACCAGCAGGGCAGATGCGCTGAAATTTATCAGAAGTGCAATGGGCGACAAAGAGCTGTTAACCATTGCCACGCCAAATCCTGAGCAAATTGTGCAAGCACAGCGCGATAGCGCATTTAAAAAAACACTCCAAGAGTTTGAGTTGTTTTTGCCCGATGGGCAAGGGATCATTTGGGCCTCAAAAATATTGGGGAAACCACTGGAGGAGCGATTAACGGGCATTGATATACTCAGTGAGTTGTTGAAAGTGATAAAAAAAGAGGGGTTGACCGTGTTGATTGTGGGAGGAAAGGATTTAGTTGTAAGTGAAAAGTTTCCGCCCAAGGCGGACCAGCCTCGGGCTGGGCAAGTTGCAAGTGATCAAACTAATGAGCGTTTCACGAGGATTGAAGTTCAAAATACGCAGTTGTATTGGTACCGTGATTTTGACAAACAAAATGCACTGGATACGACCAATGTGTTGTCGTGGATTGAGCAGAATCATCCTGAAATTGTGTTTGTCGCACTCGGTGCACCGCACCAGGAAGAGTGGGTCATTGCGTATAGAAACATGCTCCAAAAAGCTGGAGTGAAAGTTGTGATGGTCGTGGGTGGAGCGTTTGACGTGCTCACAGGGAAAATGCATCGCGCACCTGAATTGATTCAGAAACTTGGTTTTGAGTGGAGCTGGCGACTACTGCAACAGCCTTGGCGATGGAGGAGACAACTTCGGCTAGTAGAGTTTGTACAATTAGTAGTAACTCAGTTAGGACAAAAGAGCTCAAAGTAGCTTAGTGCAGAAAAAGCGATTGCTGAGGGTAGATAAATGGAGAACCAACGAGTGCTCTTTGGAGTGGACCGCTTTCGCGATAAAGATTGAGTTTCTCAGCAGATGGATCGTACGTTATTCCTAAATTTGCATAATCCTGTTGTTGTTGCAATAGCGCTTGGCCCAGGTACATACCTTGACCCCAATAATTAAATAATACTACCTGTGCTGCAGCAAAACGACCTAGGGTAAAAGGAGGTTCATTGGGGATATCTGAATTATCAAGTTTCCCTAAATAAGCTAATCCTAAATCATTTCCATTTATAAATGCAATGGAAACAGGCGGAATTCCTGAGGGGTTTTCCCAGCTACCGTTGCGACAGCCCCAAGAAAGAGCAAACAAAGGGAGATTCTGAGAAATGCGAAAATCATTGCTTGATAAGTCCCAGATATAACTTTCATCGCCATGTGAATGTAAGTAAAAAACCTCTTGTTGTCGTGCAAAAAGTGAGCGCACATAAAATTTGACTGAGGATAAATCATCACAAGTAGTGGATGGAGATGCAAGGATAATATTGTCTATTCCATATTTATCAAGCAGAGCCCCGAAAATTTTTTTCTCACGTTCATATACGATGGGGCAGTGCAGTGCCACTGTCATTGATTGTTGAGGAATTACCTCTCCGGTAAAGAAGCGGTGATGTTTTTCAAAATAACGCTGAAGTTGTTCCACAGGGGACAGTAAAGAAACTGTTTCCGTTTTAATCCAAGAAATATAGATTTCTGGACCCTCATGAGCTCCAAAAGTTTCATAACCAGAGTAGTGGCTGTTGGCATTACGATGAAATGTTGAATCTAAATCTTGGTAGAAAAACATAAATGGTGCGCTGTGATTGTCGTCGTGAATTTGGTCGTAATGTGCATATGGGACATCGCCAACAAAAACGGCTCCCTCAATATGTTCACAACCTGTTTGCGGGTCTATATTGCCACATTCTGAAATCAAGATATCTCGAACAAAGTCGGGTGTTTTGTGTCTTAAGTCATAAATTGGGACGAATTTAACTTTGACAGGTAGTTTTTGTTCAACATCATTTTTCAAGTCGGTTAGTGTTGTTGTTAACGTCTGAAAGTCATCCTCGTTGATGATAATAAGGGCTGACTTTTTTGGAGGTAATGGTGCTGTGCGCAAAAAGTTGTGAATAAAAACAGTATAATCAGCAAGATCTACTTGGCAATTTTGAGTCATTTCTGCAATGTTCCAACCATACTCGCAGTAGGGGTACGTTCGTAAAAAATTATGTACAAATGTGTTATAGTCTCGTAAATCGACTTGGCCATCTCGATTAAAATCCCCACTAAGGTACGTACTTGCTTGCACAGGTATAAAAGCGCTCTGATAAAGAGCAAGAAAAATGAGTAATAGGAGTAGTTTCTTTAACATACTAGAGAAAAAACCGTATATGATAAGCATTACATACCGTTGTACAGTGTCAATAGCTGTATCTCTTCATTATTATTTGCAACCATTATTTTTTTACAAACACCTCTGAAAAGTAGCTTGTCGTCTGCACATTTGGTTCATGGAGCAGCTCTCCTGAATTGGAGTGATCCAAAAGAACGGTTTTGCTGCTTCCAAAGCTATCCATCAACATCAAAAACAAGGGAAGTGGTGCAGGCGAATCAACATAATCATTGCTGAGCTTCATAATGCGTTCATACTCACGAGCCTCCATTAGTTTGGCTGTTATTTCATCTTTTTGGGCAGCTTGCTTGGCATTCAGATAATGCGAAAAATCAATCGCTGCGACGATGATCACGTCATCTCTGTCTTTGAGTTTTTCTGACAGTGCTGTGGCAAGTGTCGTGATTTGATCGAGGTTCATCCGATTACTGATGAGCAGCGGCACAACTGTGCTATTGGGACTGTAGTACTTAATGTACGGTAGACTTCCAGTAACGCTGTGATCGCTTTGTATAACCCGATCATTGAGAGCAAACGAGGGGATGCTAAAGAACGTATCGATGAGTTGTTGATCAGCAGCGACATTACCAAATGGAGTTTCCCACGTGTTGGTGCTGCTAAGTATTGGTGCGGATCCCGCTTCGTAGTGGTTGGGCCCGATGATGATAATGGTTTTCGGATGTTGAGCGGCAATTGTTTGCCAAAACCGAGACAAGAGCGTGCTTGGCAATAAGTGATGCGGAGTTATTCCGCCGATAATTTTATTTGAGGACAAATTTGGAGGGGGATTTTTCTTCGCCTGAGTCACACCATCGAGAAATAAATTTTCTTCAAAAAATAACGCTTTGCGTATCGCTGTGGCGGTTACGGGTGGGATGTTGGATGGTTGTTGCGTTGTTCCCCCTTCGCCAGAGGCTTCGGAGGGACTCAGTGTGTCGTTGCGTTGTTGTATCAACCAAATCAATACTAACAAACCGACAACGACTACTGTCGTTGTCAGAAACCAAAACCGATTGGTATTGCGTTGCAAGAGCATGCTCACGACTCTCGTTGATCATCAGTTTTTGGTTGCTTGACAGGGGTCGATAAATCAGTTTCTTTGGTCGGTGCAGCTTTGGCAACTTTGGGTAATCGGTACTTGTGGGTATTGACGATAAACGTGATCACAAAGAAACTAAAGATCAGTATTGCTGCGATTACCACTCGCCAATCCTGAGCAATTGGTGGGACTTCTGGAGCACGTCGTACTTTCACCGGCGACTTTGCAGGAATGACAATGCTCTCATCACCAATCTTCACTGTAGTGATCGCTGTTTGAGCGTACACTGCGGGATTATACATCAGGCTAAACTTGGCTGGTGGAGGAGTAAACTCACCACGATTAACGACACGAGCTTTGTACGAGAACTTGTTGTCACCGGCTTTGACGCGGTAGAGCGATAAAATTGCGCCATCAATTGTGTACTCGACATCACTCATGCCTTCGTAATATCGCCAATATTTCGCAGTGCTTTGGGCTTGCTGATTATTAAAGGTAATGTTGACCGGAATCATTCCAGCTGGCAGATGATCGTGAATGATAGCGTATGAAGCGTCTTCCTTCAACCCAGACACTGTCAGTTCAACAGTGACATACTCGCCTACGGCCGGGATGACTTCATCACCATTTGAGTTAAGATAGCGTCGTGTGATTTTGGCTTCATGTTCGATAGCGGGTGTTTGTTTGTCAGTCACAAAACTCTTGTTGATCAGCGTAGAGTACAGCTCACCCTCACCGGTCTTTGTAATCTCCACCACACTGCTGCCATCACTTTTAATTGATGATAGGGGAATATTAACTGATTTGAGGGGTGTTTTTGAGCTGCTGACTTTTCTTGAGGCAATATTTTTGCCATCAAGCGTGATGGTGTAGCTATAGTTGGGATTGAGTTCTTGACTGTCTTTGGCATACTGCGACACGGCCTCGATGGTTTGGGCAGTGCCAAAGGTGTTACCCCAGTAGTATGACTGACGATGGTGAAGCAGATACTGCATAATGCCAGAAATCATTTGTTTATCTCCATTACCCATCATGAGTGCTCGAGCCGCGAGAGCACTGCTGGCCTCACGAGAACCAAAGTGTTTGGCACTACTGGCTTCAAAGTACACTTCTTGACCTTGCGCTTGAGCCATAGCTGCCAGCTGCGCCAAGCCATTGGTGGCACTGTTGCGGTTACCGAGTTTAATATTGGTCATCACTGCTAGTGATAGCATGTCAGGAGAAAGATTTGAGAAATCAGTAATAGCATGTTTTTTATCAGAGTTGAGAAGAGCTAGTGCATACGCGACAGCAACTTTGTCCTCTTGCTTGGTTGTTGGGGCTATAAGTTCAAAATAGCGGCGAGCTGAACCTAGCATTTCAGCATCAACATCGTATCCAGCCGCTTTTGCTTTGAGTAAGTACTCCAAGACATACGCGCTAATGAAAGGATCTGACTCACCTTTGCCCCACCAGCTCCAACCGTTTTCACCTTGTTGTTGCTCTTTTAAGCGATTCACCCCTTTGGCAATCATTTTGTTCAGATCCTTATCTTTGAGCACCTCGGCGAATAACTCAGGGTTATTTGCTGCGATCACAGTCGGAACAAAGCGGCTAGTGGTTTGCTCAGTGCAGCCATATGGGTAATCAATCAAATATTGAACTGCTGCAGGGAGTGCAGTCACGATAGAGGAAGCGAAATTGAGCGTAACGCTTGATCGATCTTGATCTATTTTGCTATTGAGAATAATCGGAAATGAAGCGTCATTTTGACCAGTCTGAGTAATTTCTTGTTCAAAGCCAAACGGCTCGACAGTAATCGTTTGTTCAATGGAATCGGAGAACTCAACGCTTGAGCCTTTGGCGCTAAAACGTACTTTGGCCTTTTCATTGGTTTGGCGTGCGATAACGTTCCACTGCACCAGCTTCGAATCATTCGGTTCAATCTCGACCTTTTGAACTTCAGTGGGCCAGACTTCACCGCTCTCAAACTCAAAAGTAGTATTGAGGGTTTGTTTTTGACTGGAAAAATTATGCACGATTGCCTCGACAATCATGGGGTCATCTTGTTGCAGCACGTTTGGCAGGACTGGGCGTATCACCACGCTTTTCGAGACTTTGAGTTCTGCGGTGTTTTGGCCAACCACGGTATTATCTGTAGCACCAACACCAGCCACGACCCAAGTTGTTAAGTTATCCGGAAGTTTGAAACTCACTTTCGCTCGGCCACTCCCGTCGGTTCGCACTCTTGGATTCCAGTACGCTGTGTCTTTGAACACGCTGCGGCCACCCCCACCTTTTTCGTTGTGAACCCAGATATTGTCTGCTAAGAAGGTATGATTGCCACTGGTTTCCAGGTTATAGACGTCCACTTTTCCAGTCACGTACTCGATGCTGTTCACACTTATGTTCCCATCGGTTGACCACAAGAGATCACCAATTTGAATGTTGTCAGCAGTTTGCCATGACTGATTGATCCACAGATAGTGGTTTGGGGTGACTTTCAGGGTTTGATTAATGACGAGGTATCCAGTGTCTGTTTGATGATGAGTGGCTTTGACAGTAACTGTTGAGAGCTGATCGGTGTTTGAAGCGCTTCGTGTTTGCAGTGTGTCACCAACTTGAACATCTTCAATGGCTTTAGTACTGCCGTTGGCTAAAGTGATTGGAGTGCCGCTTACAAAGCAGCCACCGCGTTCGGCTGCGTTTACGACAATTCCTTGCAATGAGTGGGTGGTAGCGGTACCCCAGTATCGCTCTTTCCAAAACTCTTCAAAAATATTGCCCAAGTTGGAGTCTGAAAGCTCAAAAATGGCTTTATCAACCGACCAAACAGCAACATCTGCGGAGAGGGGGTTGCCTTTGGTATCGGTTGTTTCGACATTGACGGTGACTTGATCACCTGGCCCGTACTCGGTACGGTCTGGGGTGAGTCGGACATTCAGACGCTTAGAGTTGGTATTGAGTTTAATCTTTTGATCTTGAGTATCAAAATCATTATCAGCAAACGATGTTGCCCGGAGAAAAATGTTGGGAATGTCTGTATCCTTGAGTGGCAAAGTGAGTTGAGTTGATTCTCCCTCAATGGAAATGATCTGATAGCGATTGAGTCGATCACGTTCAAAGGTCAGCAAAACATCACGATTAGGAAGTGCTGAACTGATTGTTGCTCGGACAGTTCCACTGGGTTCATACACATCTTTATCAATGCTCAGTGACAATGAGTTCGTATTCCCTCCAGAGTAGATCACCCCATCACGGTCGGTTACCCAGATATAAAATTTGCGACTGATTTCATTGCCCCTCTGATCTTTTCCAGTGACAGTAAATGTATATGATCCCGTTTTACTTGGAGTGAACTCAAAGTGTGCCTCACCTTTAATGTTTGTCTTTGCCGAGAGTGGAGAGAGCGTTTCTTTTTTCTCTTCATAGCGTGGATACTTCTGATTGGGATCATCGATTTTTACCCACTCAGAGTGTTCAATGGTGGCGGTTAGGGGGACGTTGGCGACAGTGCCGTTTTGGTGAGCACGTAAAACCAGATCAAGTGACGCTTTCTGGTTTACTTTATGACTGTAGAAGCTATCTGGTGAGCGGTAGATGCTGTACTCGCCGTCGTACACCAGAATATTTTTACGATCAAAACTAGGATTACCGGTCTCATCTTCGTAGCTCACTTCAATTGAGAACACTTGGGAGCTACCAGTGTTGGGGAGAGTAGACTTGAATGAGACATCAGCAATACCTTTTTCATTCAATGTCGCAGTCCCTGATGTAATTTCTTGGTCATGCCAATAGCTGTAACGATTGTCTTCGCTTAAGACTGTGTCTGATTGAGCGTACTCGTACTCATAATACTTTCCACCATATACAGTATATTTAACTTCTTTATTGGTCAGAGGTTGGCCAGAGAAGTACGAGCCATTGATTTGAAAATCAATCGTGTCTTGGACAACGATTTGCTTTTTTTGAGCTTCTACTGAGATGGTATATTCAGGCTTGCGAAAGTGTTCAACGTCGATGTATTGATACGAAATTAAATTCTCATCAAGTTTTATTTTCAGAGTGTAGTATCCAGTTGAGAGCTCCTCTGGCAGTGAGATTTCACCATCAATAGTTCCTGAGTTTGTAATGGTGTAGTTTTTGCGAAATAAAATCTCCTCGTCATCGTATCCTTTACCTAGAGTAACCTGAATACTCCCTGATGGAATTGAGAATCGAGCATCATCTTCATCGCGAATAATGCTCTTGAAGTACACAGTATCGCCTGGACGATAGAGGGGGCGGTCGGTAAAAGTAAAAAACTTTGTTTGTCGGGGAGCTGTCTTGAACGATTGATACGATCCACCTCCCCAACTGCTCAAATACTGTAAATTCAGCGGAAGCAACGCAATCTGGCCATCTTTTTTCAAGATTGCCAGATCCGGTGGAGTATTGACACTAAAGGTTGTTGTCCCTTGCGCATTGGTCTGTCCACTTTCTAGTTGTTTGGTGCCGTCTAGCAGTGAATACGTGGTGTAGCTGACGTTGCTCAGGCTTTTGAGTGTATCAAAGTCTTGAACCCAGACAAACACTTCATTATCACCTTCTTTCGCGACAGCGCCAAAGTTAGAACGAAGAATAAAGCTGTCGACGGTCGTTTGCGCACTTTGCAGCTTCAGATAGTAGAGCCCAACATTTTGGATGGGCAAGTCCAGACGATTTTCAAAGCTGTTATTATTGCCGTTGCCGATTTCACGCTCAAACTGAGCGAGCAAAGACATCCCATCGGTACTGACCAATTTATTTTTCTGAGTATACTCGCTGGTATATTGCAGGTAGCGAAGCAGAGCGTCTTCATTGGCTTGATACAGACTGACGGTAAATTTGCCGCTGACATTGTAGCCTTGGATTTCTACAGAGCTCTCTGCTTTGTTTGACATCGAAAGTAGTCCGCCACTGGCATAGCTATAGTCGCCTCCACTGATGTAGATTGAGGGTGAGCGAATTCCGAGAACTTGACCAGTTGTGTCTTCTGGGGAAACTTGAGCCAGTTGTGGTTGTGTCGGAAGTGTCTGGGTGATGGGAGCGGTGGGTGCTTCGTGTTGAAGAAACGGAAACAGCGAGACATTAAAAATACTGCACAGCGAAAATGCGAGAGTGGTGAGACTTAGTGAGAGGTATAACTGCTTTTTTTGTGAAGAGAATTGTGAAAACAGCATATGGGTACATTGAGTATACGAACAGGAAATGAAGAAGTCGAGAATGGATTTGGTGATATTAAGAATGTGGAATGTAAGTCAGTAGAGTGTGGAGAGTGGATGGTTGCTTGGTTGACTAGCTGGTTGATTATGACGGAAGTCTATAGTACCTAGTCTATAGTCTTTAGTGTTGGGAATATGAATATTCGAGACAAGAAATGCTTGTCGTACTCAACTGGAAACTATAGAAGAAAAAACATATCTTTGAGTGAGTAAATGCGAATCATAAGCATACAATACAAAAAGTCGTCATCCCGAATT
>CAZOWX010000019.1:0-36199 GCA_964583795.1 uncultured Pseudomonadales bacterium
CTGTTGATTTCTTTGTGATAAAGGGAGTACACTAAAATATACTTATGAATTTTCGCAAGTCTGCCCATTCTATCGTTTTTGTGGTTAGTTTTTTTGTTTTTATATCATGGGGTGCGTTTTCACCAACATTTGTGAAACAGGCTCAAGCTGCACAATTGTCAGAGGCTATTTTACGACTTGATCGAATGAAGGCGTCAACTGCGACTGGTGGAACTGTTTGTATAAAAATGGCAACTACAGGGTCTACTGACGCCAAAATTAAAGTAACTTTTCCCTCTGGTTTTACTGTTAACGGGACAAATACGAACTGGACAGTGACAACAACGAACTTGCCGCTAGGCGCTACTGCAATGCCAGGGATTGGAACAGCGACGGCAGTAGCGACGCAGACCGTTACTTTTCCAATTACAGATATCGCTTCAGCGGCTACAGTATATTGTTTTAACTTTAGTGGGACCACGACATTGACGACAGATACCGCAGGAAGTGATAAAACTGGATCGATTAGTGTGACTACTTCAGCTGATGCTGAAATAGATGGAGGTAATTTTGCAGTGGCTGTAGTCTCAGATGATCAAGTAGTGATTACAGCTACAGTTCCTGCCACTTTTAGTTTGGCACTAGGAACTAACACTCAATCTATTGGGACACTATCAACTGGGTCGGTAAGTTCAGGCTCTGGAGTTTCAGTAACTTTAGGCACAAATGCAGGTAATGGGTGGGCAGGTTGGGTAAAAAGTGCTAACGCCGCTTTGAATTCTGCTGCAACTGGAGACACAATTGCCACGACTGGAACTGTAAATGATGCACCCAGTACCTTGTCCGCTGGGACAGAAGGGTATGTCCTTGATGCTGATTTGACGACTGATTCGGCAACGTCAGGGACTGGTACCGTCACCATTGATGCTGAGTATCTTGGCGCAGATACTTCATCTGGTGGAACGCTAGCCACCACCTTTCAAGAATTCGCTACTGCCGATGGCCCTACAGATAGCGATGTGATTACGCTAGTTCCTAGAGTGGCTATCTCGGCTTTAACCCAGGCAGGAACAGATTATACTGATACTCTGACAGTGGTTGCATCAGGGCTTTTTTAAACGATCTTATTTCGCTACAAGTGTAATTATTTTTTCTGTTTACCGATGAGCTTGTTTTTTTATGCAAACTATTCCAATACCCACTGAGTTAGCTCAACTCGATATCATCTGCCCAAGTTGTCATGTTAACGTACGCTCAACTGATTATTTTTGTTATAACTGTGGGCACAATCTCAAACCAAAGCCACTTTCAACCTCACTTATAAAGCAGCTATTGTTGTACGTTGGTGCTGTGATTCTGCCTCCATTTGGATTGATTTGGGGGTGGCCGTACTTGAAAGAAGAGTCGTTCAAAGCAAAAGTGGTCGGTATTGTCACGATTGTGTTAACGCTTGCTTCTTTAGGAGGAACTGCGTACTTTGGAGTTCAGTTTGCCAATGAGCTTAATAAACAAGTAAACGAGCAAATGATGCAGCTGCAGGGATTTCGCTAAGCCTTCATACCACATCAAACCATTCTATCGGTGTTGTATCATCCGGTTCACCATTGTAGTTCACAGTGATTTCTTCACCCTTCTTGATGTCTTTAATAGCTTTGTAGACCATCCGGTTAGTTTTAAAGTTTTGTTTCCAGTCAGCGTTGGGAGAAAAGGAGTGATTATAAATCGAACCATAGCCAAGTACTAATGAAGCACTTCGAGTGCTGCGCCACGGATACATATAAAAATCTAAAACCGTTTTCGAACACTGTTTGCGCTCAGCTGGCGTCAGGTTAATAATTGGACAGGTTTCAATGATTTCGCCTTTTTTCAATGTTTTTGTTGCAAATACTCCTAATCCTTTATTCGGTGTTCGTTTGACAATGATCGCAAATTCCATAATACAGCCATGATAGGCGGTATTTCTTATAAGCGGAAGTGGAAAAACAGTCCAATTATAAGTTAATAGTGAAGAAAGTTTTTTTCTGGGGGAAAGATTTGGTCTTTTGGAGCAATAAAAAACAATAGTCGAAAATCCTCAACTAATCTTTTTTTGTGTGTGACTGGATTTTCAACTTCATTGGTATCCCACCATCGTCGCAAAAAAGTTGGGATGGAAAAGGGTTTATCGTGAAACGCAAAATCTTGGTGGGGATTGACAATGACGACACCTTGTTTGGTTTCGTCAATATCACGAATGATACTGTAGTGTCCAACGTCATACACATCTTCTTCTTCCTCCTCTTCTTCTTCTGTATCGTAAAATAGGCCCTGCCACTCGACACCAACAGCATACCCACGTTTGAGCACATAGCTAATATCGTCAATAGTTGATTCAAACTTATACCAAAAAGTTGTTTCTGGGGCGATGCGTTGAATGGCGACTCCCATCTGTTCCAAAGTAATTCCATTCTCTTCAATTGTTTTTTCAGCGCCAGTGGCTTTAGTGATGGTAATCTGGTCAATATGAATGCCGATGGCATCAAGGAGCATTGCTAGTACTGCTGGTCCACAATGAGAGCTGGTGATTTGTTGGATTCTGCGAACTTCAACCATGAGCGTATTATAGATTAGCAGTCAAATCCGACCAAGACTATTGAGTATAAAAATTACTCAATATTATTAAATAGCCCTTATGATCAAGAATTTTGCACTTTACGGGCATGCTTACTCAAAAGACTCTTCAGCAAGTCAATAAACTCAATACCGTGTAGCTTTAAAACCTCTGTCATTGGTAGCCCCATATCTGGTCCAAAAGCGGTATTCGGGTTACAGTCAACAAAATACGGAGTGCTCGTTTCAGTTTCCCATCGAATATCGAACTTGGCGTAGTCACGGTAACCAAGTACTTCAAAAGCGCGAGTGACATAGGGCGTTACCCTATCTTGTACGGCTTGCTCTGGGATTTTGTATTTGTATGCGCGCAAGTCATCATAGCTTTCCAAACTAGTGAAGTCATGTTTACCGTCAGGTTTAATGTGAAATATTTTCTCTCCCAAAAAAACATGTCGACGACGACCATCATCATAAATGACAGCAGTAATTTCGGGACCATTGATAAACTTTTCAACGATGACTGGAATTTTGTAGGTTGTAATCATCTTTTCAATTTTCTTTTGAGCTGCCGCGATAGTTTCTTTCACTGCTTTGTTATCGATGCCGACACTGCCCCCGGATTCATTGAGTTTGACGATTAATGGCAGTCCTAAGTTTTCTGGAACTTTGAAACGCAGATCACGAATGAATTTGTACTCTGGAGTTGGAACTTCGTGTGCAATGAGCATTTGTTTGAACATATGTCGGTCATTGCCAACCACTAATCCGCGCATACCAGCACCAGTGTATTGAATATCAGAGAGTTCAAGTGCTCCAGGAATAGCTGGTTGCAGTCGGTCTTTTCCTCTGACCGTATCGACTAAGTTTAAGACCATGTCAGGTTTATCAACCAAAATATTGGTGAAAAAATACTGATTGGCTGCATACCCTTTCACTGCAATTCCCAGTTTTGCAACTTCTGCAATCACTTCTTCAGCGCGATCTTCAACCTCGGCTTCAGCGATGTAGGCGCCCTCGGTAGCATAATCAGCTCGATCGATGTGTGAGTACGCAACAGCCACTAATTTAAGTGCTTTCAGCGCTGCTTCATCCATAAAAAAAACATCAGATGGTTTTGCCTGCTTCATGTGAATCCTTTCAAAAGTGATCCGGGAGTATTTGTGTGTATACCGTATAATGAAGTATTCCGATCGATCAATCAAGCCCTCATTAGGTTTCAGAGAGTCGGGTTTCAGGTGTCAGGTAACCTATGAAGTGGGGTATTCTCTCCGTTATACGGAGAGAACATTTGGAAAGAATTTTTGAATAAAAACTTTTCCAGATAAGAGAGGAGTAATTCTGAATTATGGACTTCTTACAATACGCCTATCAAGCAAACAAAACTATTGGTGCGAAGACTTTGCTGGGAAGTGCTATCAGGGCATTGGGGAAGGGATGGAAAGTATTAATTGTCGATGATGAAAATGCTCAGTGGAAGCAATTAGCACATTTTTTACAGAACTCGACTCTGCTTCAAATTGCCTCATCGCACAATTGGCGCAAAATTATTTATCAAGAAAAATATGATTTAGTGTTATCGACTCAGCCAATTGATCACAATGATATAAATGCACATACCATGGTGATTGATCAGCAGCCAGAATTTGCAAAATACGACTTAATTTCTCAATTTCATTTTTCTCAAAATAAACCAAAAGGAGTGATTGCGATCACTGGCACTGGGAAAGGAAAAACAACCACAGCTTTGGGGTATGCTGTGGAAAAGATGATCCATGGTTACCGAGTAGCGCTGGTGCAATGGTTTAAAGAAAAAGCACAAGGGGATTTAACCTGGGCAATTAATGAGCATCAGTTTCCCAAACTACTACAGCAGCCTGATCAGTTTGTGTTTTATCCAACTGGACTGGGATTTTTTGGTTCACCCAATATGGATCGAGTAGCGGGTGAAGAGGCGTATCAGCAACATCGAGCAAAAGCATATGAAGGATTAGAGCTAGCTCGAAAACTTATTTCTTCAGGAGAGTACTCGTGCATCGTTTTAGACGAGTTAATTGATACAGTCAAGGAAATTGCACAAAATATTGAGTATCCTTTGATTGATTTAAGCGATGTTCAAAAATTTTTGGAGTGGGTAATTGAACAACCCATACAGGTTATTGTAACTGGACGTCGAGTGAGTATTGATTGGGAAAAGTATGCGAAAACGACAATCGTCATTGACGAAATCAAGCACCCTTGGTCAACAGCAAAAAAAGGCGCGGTTTCTGGATTGGATTATTGAGACAGTTGATTACTGTCCTTCAGGAACTGGAATTGTTTCTCTTAACTGTGCTAAGTGAAGCTGCCCTAGATTATTTCCTAGTGCGAAGTCTTCGGCAAGTAAATCACTCCAATTGTCAACAAGAAGTTGAAGTTGAGATTCAGAATATGATGTAAGATTACGAATAAAACCAGTTGTATTATGTGCATTTAAGTTTGCAGCGACTGCATGGTTGATCATATTTTGCGCAACAGTTAGCATTACCTGTTCTATATAGTTTTCAACTGTTCTGTAAGCTGATCTAATTTCTTGTACAACGCGCTTGTCGTCTGCTGTAAAACTACCAACTTGACTTAAAAATTCAAGTGTTTTATCAAGATCTTGTAATGCTTTACTTCCTGGTTCAAACATTACATATTGTACAGCTTTCATATAGGCAATTTCAGCTAATCGTCGAAAGATGCTTGCAATAGATATATCTAACTCTGACCAAAAAGTATGGACCGATTCGTTTTCAAACGGGTCAAGCTCAAAGACAGTTGCTATAGCGTATGCTGCTGGATTGCTAAGTAGTTCTGATAAATCTAACTTCAAAATCTGTACTATTCTCTCTAATCTTAGCGCAATTCTTTCATCAACTGATCCGTGAAATAACATATGTTCGAACTGTTTTTTGACTCTGTTTATAGCATGCTGGATAATTTCCAAACTATCCATTTGTGACAGTTGTTCTATTTGACTAGGTTGTAAATTCCCTAAGTACATAATTTCAGTTACATAGCGTAGTATGGTATATTTATATAGTTCAGGTTTTGTCATTTGTTGTATAGCCTGGTTGGCCAAAGCCTGAGCTTGAGCGTATTGTTCCAATGCAATTAAATTTAACTTCCCGCCTTGAGAATCAGCCTTGTGGATTAAGTGATCTTCAATTGTTACTGTCTGTCTGATAGATGGATACATGGGAGCTTGAACGCGTGTTCTAATAATGTTTGTCATGCCACGAATACCATCATTTACTTGAGCGCTTGCATGAGATTGAAAAATCGCATCGACTGCCCCTGATTGAGCGAATGCAGCCTCAATAATGTCAATGACTTCTGCAGGACTAATTCCTTCGTGTGGTTCATATGTAGCCAATTCTGCTGAGACACCCATTTGTCTGAGTAATACATCATTACAAATAGTTATTATCTTTTCTACTACTTGGTAATGTCGATCAATTAATTGTGTGACATCTGGAGTACTTTGAGCTTTACTCCCTATTTCTTTTGCGTCTCTTGGACGAACCTGTAGTCTATCTCTGGAACGCACTCCTAGCAGCTTACCAAGAAAAAATTTACTACTCAGAGGGTTTATTCTTTCAAAAACTTCATGAATTTTGAATCTTTCATTTGACATATTCTAATTGCAGAACTATTTTATAAAGAATAATCCGATAATATATCACTAAGTGATTTATAAATCAAGAAAAGTTGTATTATGGACTCAATGGCCATCATTTTTGCTAGAAATTCATGTTTATTTGAAGATCTAAAAAGAGTAAACTAAACCTTCAAACTTACAGCAACCAAGTGGTAGAAAAGAATAATATGCTAGAACTCACTCAAGAAAAACTAACTAGCCGAGCTAAGTGAAGGAAATCAGCCTTAGTTGAAGAAAAGATTGTACCCACAACTATTGATCAGTTGATGAGCAGTATTGCAACTCGTTCTCCTGAAGACGTAAAGAATTGGTTTCCAGTGTGGATGAAACGTCAGTTTAGAGAAGTAGGGGGTGTGAGGTATATTTCAGTAGACATAGTTGAACAACTTTTTGAAACGTCGTGTAAATTTATGCGCCGAGACCCGCACTTGGTGAAATCAAATATTAGACCGTATATAGATCAACTGTTAAGCGATAATAAAAATGAGTCATTTACAGATACAGTACAAAATGGAAATAAAACGAATTCAGTTGTCTATATTTCAGAGTTATTGTTCTATCGGTGTGTTGAGTATGCTGTGAATGTTCATAACTTTCAGTTAGCACAACCGAATCCAGCCTTTGATACTCATCAACAAGATACACTTGTTTGGTGGAAAACTGGGTTGTAATCAGTCCAATTTTTGGTCGGTGATGATTGTCACCGGATTTGCAGCCTCATGAAGAGCATTAGAGGGAAAACTTGAAATTGATTGATCATGTTTTAAAAACTCTCGCAAAGCTTGTTTTTTTTCTCCTCCTTTTGCATACACGATAACGTGTTTCGCACGGCGAATGAGGTGTGGAGTAGAGGTAAGACGTTGGCGAAAGTGATTGATCACGTCATTTGGCAGTTCATAGTACTCAACATTATTATCTGATTCAAAAATTTCCTGGATAATCAGTGAATTTTTGGTTGGTAGCAAACCAGCTGTGTGGCCATCTTCGCCAATGCCGGCAAAAATCACCAGTTCTTTGTCTCGAAAAAGTTGTTGTGCGAACTCTTGACTCATTGAGTGTGCAACCTCAAGTCCTGAGCGATTGGTTGATCCCAAATACGAGATCCAGTGTGCTTGATGTTTGTTAAGTAGCTCAATCACTCCTACTTGCCGAAGTTGCTCTTCATTGCTATCTGGTGATTCGCGCAAAACAAAACGCTCATCAAATAGTGATACTGTCAGATTGGATAAATCCGGTCGTTTTTCCGCTAAATATTGAAAGAGATCCCGATACATAGGGATCGCACTGCCCCCAGAAAGCAAAACCAGTGGTGCGGAATGCTCGAGTAGTTCATTCAAGAACTCAGCATGAAACTCAGCAGCTTTGGTTTGAATAGTTGTCGGGGGGAAATAGTGGATGCTGGGTTTTTGAAGGATTATTTTCATACGTTTATGAGAAAAAAATAGTATCGTTCTTGCTGATAGTCTACATCACGAAACGACTCAATCCAACTCACTGCAGTTGTCAAAACTTTTGTATAATTGCGATTATAAAAGAGCATACCATCAAAACCAAAATAGCCATTTTCATTGGGATTCTACTCTCATTTGTGGTGAGTATCCCTTTTTTCATTTGCAAAGGATACCGTATCTTTCAGCCAGTTGCCTTGGTAGTACCGCATCATAATATCGTAAAAGCAAAGCGGCTTGAATTTTTACAGCAGATTGCCAAAAAACGGCCAAGCACAAATACGATTGTTTTGATTGCTCCCGATCACTTTTCACCCTACCAGCATGCACTGACGTATGCCGATCTGACTTGGCATTTATCTGTGGGAGACATTTATTTTCAGTCACAGTGGGGTGAGTCACTTGAAGCACTGGCAAGCAAGCGAAATGACGTAGTTTCTCAAGATCATGGAATTTTTAACGTCCTAGCAGATATTAAAGTGGTTTGGCCGAATGCCAAAGTAGTGCCCATCATTATTGGCCAAGAAGCGGAACTTTCACAGCTCAATCCTTTTATTCAACTGTTGACTCAGAAGTGTGACGATCAGTGTGTCGTCATTGCCTCTGTTGATTTTTCACATTATTTACCCAGTGCTCTTGCCAACATCCATGATGTGAAAAGTATTCGTGCTTTAGAAAACAGTACAGTGGAAGAGCACAACACATTGGAAGTGGATAGCAATCAATCGCTGTACGTACTGTCGCAATTCGCTCGACAAAAATCAGCCACAAACTTTCACTTGTTCTCACATACCAACTCTGGAGAAATTGAACAGATTCGGGATGCTGAAACGACAAGTCACGTGATGGGATGGTATCAACCTGTTTGTTGGTTTTGTGACCAGAAAGCAAACGAGTTTCAGCGAACCTTTTTGTTGGCTTTGGATCTTCATCAGAAAAGAGATGGGAAAACTGTCGGAGAGCGATTTTTTTATGGTGTGGATGATATCGATTTGCAGCTCAGTCATGAGCAGCAACTAGGTAGATTGCTCGTGGTTCGACCAAGCATAGAGGCATGTTCAACACTTTCGTTTGAACAGGGAAAGTTAATTGTTGATCTGTCAAACGAGCTATCAGTTGCTGGAGTGGTTCGAGATGATACTGTCAGCGTGGTGTTTTTGCCATTACAACAAAAAGATGGATCTTCCCAATTACTTACTGGGAGTGCCAAGACAGAGTATTTTGATCAACTATTTTCCACAGTGTCGATGAATAGTGATGCCAAAGTGATGCAACTTGATATTTATAATGGAATAATTACTTTGCAGTAGCGCTATGCTATGATCAAAGTATCCAGTTTATGAAAGGCAGTAAATGTCTCAAACTCCAACGCACTCCACTGATGACCAGTTTGAACCAGATGATCATCAAAAACCTGTGACTGACTTTTCCGAAACGAGCTTTGCAAAACACCCCGTTTCTGAGCATTCAAGTTCCAAGACATTTATTTCGGGGATCGTGATGGGAGGAGTATTGGTAGCACTGGCAGCAGTTGGTGTCTTTGCTTTTTTTGTTCAAACGAAAAATACACCTGAGACCAAACCAACTTCAGCTTCACCAACGATAGCGATTCAAGCGACACAATCGATCCCAAGTGCTGCTTCTGCTGAGCAATCGGTAACACAGTTAGGGCAACAAACCATAACGTGGCTGGCTCAACCAAAAAAAATTGCTACTCCTGATGTCTTTGTGCCATATACCGATGAGTTCACTTTTATGACCGATGAGGCAGAGTGTTATCAAGTCGCAACAGTATCTGATGAGTCAATGTTGCTTAGCTGTTATATGAAAATGAATGGGCCAGCATTCGCGGCCCATTTGGTTCGACTGTTACAATCACCGAGTAATGAGTACTCATTTCTAGGAAACTTTGAAACTGATGATTGGTCAAAGACAGAGCTCACTAAACAACTTTTGCCAAAAGTCAAAGTTGTGAATATGCCGATCGATGAGTTAACTCCACCTGAATCATTATCCGCGAATGGAGTTCCATTAAAGAAAGGGTTCTACTATGGGTACTTTTTGAGTGATCAAAAAGATCCCCAACTTGTTACCACAACAAGTGCTGGAAAACTTTTTTCTACGTATCAGCCTATTCTTGATTCACAGAGTGTATTTGCACGATCGTTATTTTTGGAGTTAAAAGATCACACCATTGTGCCATACTCCACTAAAGATGCTATTCTCACGGCAGAACGGGTAGCCAAAGTGACGTGGTCAAATGGTCAAGCCAATACGACTGAGTACACCCAGTCCTTATTATCGGGATGTAGTTTGACATTAGTAAACTCAACGGCAGTAATACGAAAAGATTCATCGTTGCTGGCAGGAAAAGAAAAAGTGGGAACAGTAACTGCTGGTGGTGCGGAAATTTTTACCTTTCATGACAACACAAGTGAGTTGGTAAAGGCTCTTTACAACAATTATAAAGTTGGGCGAGATTATCCTGACACCCCAAAAACGTTGTCGTTAGCAGAATTTGCCGCAGCACAAACCCACTTTTTATGGCAAGACTCACTCGGTGATTGGCAGATTTTTGCTAGTACTGACTTTGCACCGTTAGCAGAATGTGGCAAACCAGTGATTTATTTGTATCCAAAGCAAACAACTTCAGTACGTGTCCGAGTTGATGCGGCTATTACCAAAAGTGAGCCAAAGTATCCTGATGGTGGATGGCAAGTACTTGCTTATCCTTCTGGAAAACTCGAGTATCAAGGTCAAACTTATCCAAACTTATTTTGGGAAGGGTTGGGAAATGGCTTTTACCCCAATTATCAAGATCATGGAGAGGTGGTCACACAAGAGCAATTAATCCCGACAGTGAAAGAACAGTTAAAACTACTTGGTCTCAATGAAAAAGAATCAAGTGATTTCTTGGAGTTTTGGCAGCCGAGATTTCCCCAGACACCCTATACTCGGCTAACTTGGTTGGGAACATCAGAGATGAATGCTTTAGCACCACTGACTGTTTCGCCACAACCTGATACGATGATCCGAGTGTTTCTAGAGTTTGAAGGTTTACAGCAACACAAAGTGCTTATTCCTCAACGATTGTCTCATCAAAAGCGAGTTGGATTCACCTTGGTTGAGTGGGGTGGATTGCTGCGCAAATAACTTGATGAAATGTTATTTCGCAACAAGTCTAGTGTATGTACCTTCGAATTGTTTTGAGTAGTAGTTGATCTATTCACAAGAGCGTGTTGACACAGTAATATAGAACAATGTCTATGAAGAAAATCCACGAACCGCTCACTATTTTTTTAATTGGTGTCACCGGAGATCTTGCCAAGAAAAAGATTCTCAAAGCGGTGTACCAGTTGTTTGAAAAAGATTTGTTACCTGAGCCATTCACCCTCATTGGAAATGCTCGAAGAGCGATGAGTCGTGAAGAGTTTCAGGAGTATGTCAGATCTGTTGTGACACCTCAAAACAGTTCAGTGTGGCAACGATTTGCACAGTGTTTATATTATGTTGCTGGTGATGCTGCTCAATCAGAGACCTTTCAGGCAATTCGCCAACTTCACTCGACGCTCGAAGCGGCACATCATTGCGGCAACCACATGTGGTACGTGGCCACTTTGCCAACGCTGTACCTCGACATTGTGCGTAACTTAAAAGAGTTGCGACTCCATAGTACTGAGTGTGGTTGGACAAAATTACTGATTGAAAAACCATTTGGTACCGATTTGCAGTCAGCCCAAAAACTCAACCACGAGTTGATGGAGGTATTTACTGAAGAGCAAATTTATCGTATTGATCATTATCTTGGGAAAGAGACGGTGCAAAATGTCTTGGCCTTTCGTTTTGCTAACGGGTTGTTTGAACATCTTTGGAGCAATAAGTACATTGATCACATTCAAGTGACATCAGGTGAAACGTTTGGCATAGCTGGAAGAGAGCAATTCTATGATGAGACTGGTGCAGTTCGTGATGTGGTGCAAAACCATTTGTTACAAATGATTGCCGTGACGCTGATGGAAGAGCCAAAGAGTTTGCACTCGGCTGACATTCGTGCACAAAGGGCTGCGCTACTAGAGCAAGTGGGATGTGTCCGTGGCACAGGATATGCTGACAATATCCGTTTTGGTCAATATGCAGTTGGGAAAGTTGATGGTCAGACGGTGAAGGCATACACTCAGGAAAATGAACTCTTGAAAAATTCTGAAACAGAAACCGCGGTTGCAGTCAAATTGCGAATCGACAATGATCGTTGGGATGGCGTGCCAGTGTATGTGCGTGCTGGCAAACGTTTTGCACAAACTGTTTTAGAAATTTCGGTCCAGTTTAAAAACCCCAGTAATTCAATGTTCAAAGATATCCCCTTAGGACCTGAACCGAACGTATTAACGTTTCGTTTTCAACCCAATGAAGGAATTATTTTAGAGTTGTTTGTGAAAAAACCGGGTCATGGAATTGAACTTGATGAAGTACCAATGTCTTTTTGCTATCACAATCAATACCAGATGGATTTTGTGGAGGCATATGAACGGCTCATCCATGACGCGAGTATGAGTGATCCCACTCTGTTTCCAACGGCTTCTGGGATTGAATCTTCATGGAAAATTGTGGATGCCCTGCTTGAGTATAAAAAACAAGCAAAGCCAGAGTTGTACCCGTCAGGGAGTTGGGGACCACACTCATTTGATCAGCTGATTGAGCGTGATGGTCGCAAGTGGCTCGAACCGAATATGGCAGCGTGTCGGTTGTAGTAGTCAGTGGTCAGAAGTCAGATTTCAGTGTACAAAAGTGCAGAGGTTAACAATAGTGTTGTTGAGTTATTGTGTAGTTAGGTTGTTGTGATGCATATCACTGATAATAAACCCTGCCAACAACGCAACCACACAACCACATAACAACCTGCCTCACCGGCAGGCAGGCCTAACCACACAGCAACTGTCTTTTTGATTTAGGTGCTAAAAAAAGGATTTATATATGAGCCAAAAGCCCTTTACCATTGTTTGCCTTGGTGATTCGATCACCTGCAACTGGAATGAAAAAAGTTATGTTGATTATTGGCAACAGCTTTTCGATAAACAGAAAGAATCGGTTAATGTGATTGGAGCTGGCATTAATGGTGAGACTGCACAAGATGGCTATTATCGTCTCGATCGTGATGTGATTACCTACCAGCCCGATTTAGTAACAATCATGTTTGGCCACAATGATGCAGATCCACCACGCAACATTTCACCAGTTTTATTTGCGAATTATCTGCGAAAGATTATCAACTATTTACAACACAACTCGAAAGCGAACATTTGGTTGCTGACTCCGAATCAATTAGGTGATGAACAGTACAACCAGCGTTATGAACCGTATGTAGAAATGATCAAACAAGCTTGTGCTGACAAAAAAGTTTATTTTGTGGATTTGTTTGACGTTTTTTCAGATCAGAATCTTGATGATATTTTTACCTACTCTATTGCGTCAAGTTATATTCGAGGTGAGGGCAAAGATTGGATCCATCCAAATCAGCAAGGTCAAGAACTGATTGCTCAAAAACTGCTAATAGAATTTAAAGCTCAATTTGATCAGACGAAGTGAAACTGATATCTTGGAGGTATGAAGAAACAGAAAGCAAAACAAATACTCAATACACATCGTATTCGCAGAATTCTATTGATCTGTTTGGTTGTTATAGCGGTAATTGTCATTCTTCCAAAACTACTGCTGTTTGTGATGAGAAAGAGGATTGTTGTTAGCAAACAGGTTAATTTAGAAGAAGCGATAGAATCGCTCAAGAAGTCGTATACGATTGGAGTGTGTCAAAACGGTGATGTGGAGTTTACTCCAGGTATCCATTTAATGGATGGGTCAACATTTACATATGACTCAGAGGGGTATTTATTGTGGGGATGGGATATTTTGGGACAAAGAGAGACGTATAGTTTTAGAGGAATAAAACGAATTATTACTGGAAAAAAAATTGGTTGCGAACTATCAGAAGTTGAGTTCTATCGGAATGAAAAAATGAAAACGTTTTTTTAATTATAGAAAGCAAAAAGTACCTTAATAAATAGTGAAGGGTAAAATATGCAACTTGGGTACATGGGTCTTGGCAAAATGGGCAAAAATATGGTGCTTCATTTGCTTGATAAGGGGCATCAAATCGTAGCGTGGAATCGCTCTCCTGAACCAAGAGAGGAAGTGGCTCAAGCAGGGGCATTGAGTGTGGAGAGTGTTGAAGAGTTGGTGTCGAAACTGAGCGCTCCCAGAGTAGTGTGGCTGATGTTGCCCTCCGGTGAGGTGACACGTCAAATGATTTTAACCTTGGCAACATTGTTAAGTCCTGGAGATGTATTGATTGATGGGAGCAACAACCACTATCAGCAGACTCTGGAACACTCTCAAATATTGAGTACAAAAAGTATTCAATTTCTCGATGCAGGAGTCTCTGGGGGGCCGTCAGGTGCCAGGAATGGGGCCTGTGTGATGATTGGTGGAGAAGAGTCGGTGTACAAGAAGCTGGAACCATTGTTTAAAGACATTGCTGCACCAGATGCATATCAATTTTTTCCAGGAAGTGGTGCGGGTCATTTTGTGAAAATGGTGCACAACGGGATTGAGTATGGGATGATGCAAGCCATCGGTGAAGGGTTTGAGGTATTGAAAAAATCACAGTTTAATCTTGATTTAGCGAACGTGGCCAAAATCTATAACAATCAGAGCGTAATTACTTCACGATTAATTGGTTGGTTAATGTCTGGTTATCAAAAACACGGTTCTGAACTTGAGGGAATTTCTGGTTCGATTGGTCAAAATGGTGAAGGGAAATGGACAGTAGAAGTAGCAAGAGACATGGGTATTCCTGTTCCTGTGATCGAGGCAGCATTGCAGTACCGGTTTGATTCAACGAATAATCCCAGTTACACCGGACAAGTGGTGTCAGTGCTTCGAAATGAGTTTGGGGGACATGAGGTGGGGGGGGGAAATTCCTAGAAGTAAACCAATGTTTGACAAAGCCCCGATTAAACCAATTGAGTCCAAGAAGTTAGCAGAGAATTACTCCTTGTTAAGGAGTCCGGATTTACCGGTAAAGTTTCCTCCTCGGTATTTAGTTGAGTTGAAAGATCCTCCAGGTATTTTTAGAAAGTTATCTGCATACAATTTTGAGGCAACCACTCTCATCTATCATGGGATTGATCGAATGACCGATTTGCCAGTTACGATGAAGTTCACTGCTTGTCGGTCAATTGATAGTGATTTTTCTGAAATGTTGCGTAACGCTGCTAAAGCAGAGGGTTTTATTCAGCGCTTGCAACCAAAGGGAGCATTACCAATTTCAAGACACTTTACCTTAGATGAATTGCCGGCTTGGTTAGAGTCTCAACTGCCTCGAATTTCTGATGGTCATTGGCAAGTATTTGTTTCAATTATGCCTCGTATTGATTCAGAAAAATTTCTTGATCAGATGATTCAAAAAGGAACTATTCCATTTGATCAAGCGATTCGTATTGGAAATAATCTAGCCAGAGTAATCGATGAACAAGCACACTTTCCTGTGGAATACAACGGGAAAAAATATACTGGGATTTATCAAAATGACATCAAGCCAAATAACATAATTGTTGAGTCCGATGACGAAGTGAAGTTGCTGGATTATGGGAACTGTAATTTGACGGGTAATACAGGAGTTGGCACTTTAGGGTATTGTCACCCAAGGCAGCTAGAAGATCTTAATTTAGTGCCAAACCTTATTACCAATACATATTCATTTATTATTACGATGTATCAGGTAATTACTGGTGAAAAATTATTTTTTAAGAAAAAATCAGAAACAATGAAAGAGTTTGTAGCACGCAGAAAGGAGACACGCAATTTGCGTGAAACTAAAGCCAATACGCTTAAAACTGTGCTTGAACAACAAGGGATTTCTCCTGAACCTATTCTGGCAGCGTTCAACCAAGGATTAAATCCAGACCAAGGATTTAACTCACCTGTTGCTTTCATGAGGGCTTTGTCGTATGCGACACAAAAGCAACTCTAAGCAAATAAACTCTACTTTCTCAGCTCTACTATCAAATCCACACTCGAGACATTATTCATGTTTTTCGGATCAAAAGTCGATGGGAACGCCATCACTTTACTTAAAAACTCTGAGATGGGTTTGCGTTGAGTAGTAAAGCGGTTAAATGTATCTGAGCCGAGTCGTTCCACAATGTTTTTTCCTACACCATATAACCAAAAATGAGCAAATGGCCAAGAATAATGGATCACACTTTTTGTGGTAACGACTTTCCATCCAGCACTTTTGGCGGCTTTGGTAATTTGGTCCAATGTGTACAGTCGGACATGATCAGCCCAAATTCCGGCTAACCACCAGATGTCTTTATTGACATGGGTGTGAAAAACTTTTTCCAGTAACCAGTTGAGAGGGTCCCATAAAAACGGATAGTTGGCGTTCGGAACGCTAATAATAAGTGTTCCGCCTTTTTTAGTAATTTTATGAAGTGCTTTGAGAGCTTTGACGTCGTCTGGCAAGTGTTCCATCACTTCAGAGCTGACAATACAATCAAAGGAATTTTCTTTGAACGGAAGTTTGTATATATCGGCTTGTTGAAAAGTGAGACGCGGATCTTTGATAAATCGGCGGGCTTTTTCTAAATACTTTTCTCTTAAATCAATCCCAACAATTTTTTTTATATTTTTTATTTCGCAAAAAGATGATGAATAAAACCCTCGGCCACACCCAGCGTCTAAAATACTTTTGGGTTTTAGCTCATTGACTCTTTCTAAAATAAATCGAGCCCGAGCAGAAAAAGCTGGATCAACCTCAGCATTCAGACGATGCTCAAGTGATAAAGGAAGTGACATGGGGGAAGTATAACGTAGGGAGTAGGGATTGGAAATAGTTGTTGGGTAGTTACGTTGTTAAGTTGTTGTGATGCTAAATAAATCGTCAACAACACAACTACTAACAACACAACAACAAACGTCTATTTATAGTTGCTGCCTCATCAATTTTTCTATACACTTAACTGTATGTCCCGCTCTCGTTCCCACTCTCAGCTCATTCACCAACCATTTTTTTTGTTATTTTTGTTAGCCTTGTTACTGGGAATACTTTACTTTGTTGCATATATGCAAAGCATCGGGAAAAGTGTGTTCAAAGTTCGAAGACTTGCTCATAATGAAGTAGCTGCTATTGTGGACTTTGATCATGAAACGGGAGAGTATGATCCTGCAGGGAAAGCTGGGCAGTTTTTGGACGAATCGGTTCTTGTCCCAAAAGAAGAGTCGGATAAACCAAGTGTTGTATTGGGTGACACCTCTGCCGAAAAGCATATTGAGGTGGATTTAAGCAAACAGCGTCTCTATGCCTTTGAAGGGGATCGAAAAGTATTTGATTTCTTGATTTCCTCAGGAAAGTGGGGTCGCACCCCAACAGGGACCTTTACTATTTGGTCTAAGTTTCGCTATACCAAGATGAGTGGTGGCAATCCAGCATTACATACCTATTATTATTTACCAAATGTTCCATACGTGATGTTTTTTCAAAACAGAGAAGTTGCTGGAAGCCGAGGATTTAGCCTCCATGGAACGTATTGGCACAATAATTTTGGTCATCCGATGTCACATGGATGTGTCAATATGAAAACCGAGGAAGCTGAGCAGTTGTTCTATTGGACTACGCCCACACCGCCAGCAGGCAAGAAGAATGTGGGGGCGAGTAAAGACAATCCTGGAACGCAAATTGTTATCTATGGCGAGCCCCCTGCTAACTAGTATATTCCTGCCACTGGAATACGTTTTGATAGAAAACTAATTTAAAGCGTGCTAGTCTAGAATTGACTTTTGTTTTGCTGCTTGCTGCATATCCAGTATTTTTGCTCGAACGGTCAAAATATGTGCCTTTTCACTAGAAGTAAAATAAACAGTGTCTGGCAGTAATGCATTTACTTTAGCCTGATCGTCAGAAAGTGCCAGATCAATAGCTTTGATTGCTGAGTTGGTTAAGCGCACTTTCATTTGTGGATCGATTCGTAACCCTTTGGCTGACAATGCATCGAAGTATGCGAACCAATCAGTAAGTGTGTATAATCCCCACTCTGGACGTGGTTCTGGCAATTTTTTCTTGCGAATGGCTTCTTTATCCATGTGCCGATAGTATAAGTCAACAAATCGATCATCGACATCTTTCTGACTTATCGTAAGCATCCCATCACTAAATGTTAAACCACTTGTTAAGGTATCTACGATGAAAAAGTGGGCTTGACCCCTTTTAATGGGATCCATAGAACTTGCAAACAAATGTCGCATGGCCTCTTTAAAAATGTTTTCATGATCGGAGATGATTTTTACGATAAACTCGACCTCTCCTGCCGGGTACCCCAGTTCTGGCAAAATTTCTTGCAAAATCATTCCGATCAATATTTCGTGATCGGGCATGACCTGAGCATCAGGAAGAAAAGCGTCAAGTAACTTAACAATATCATGAAGAGGAGCAATGATATTTTCAATAAGTTCAAATTGACCACGAGTTAAAAAGTTCTCACCGGTTTGCTCCAGTATGACTTTGTCCAGGTACTGAGCAAAAAACCGCACTTTTTCTAAATGTCCGTCTAAACCTGACTGAATTGAGTGCATTTTTTCTCGAAGTGCTGTTTTTTTTGCCTCTCTTTGCTCTACAGGAAGATCTGAAACCATTAGTTCGAAACGATATTCATTGAGTCTGTGTAAGCTTTCTCGAACAATTGATACGGTGATTGCATCACGCTCTTTGGGCTGGCTTGCCTGTGCTTCATCCTTGCGTCGTTTTACTTGATCACTCAATTCAGTTTTAAATTTCAATAGATTTTGCAAGAATTGTCTGCGGTTTTCAGGATTCAGTTGTACTTTTTGAACTAAATCAGCCAAGTCGGTTGAAATTAAGCCAAGTTCAACACCGTATTCATATAGCACTTTTGTGTACAGTTCCTTTAAGCCTTGAAGCTGATGCATGGCTGTGCCACGAATTCGAAAAAGTCCCTCAACTTTTTGGAACTCTGCTGTTTCCTGATTTTCAAAAAGTTCTGCACGGATTTGTCCTTTTGTATCAAGTATCAACTCCCAGTTTCCTTGTCGAGCTTGATCCAAGGCTCTGTATGTTTTTATCGCACGTTTGAATTGTGGCGACTGCGTATCGAGTTGTTCAATTGAAGTCTGAATTTTAGCAAATGTATCAGGTTGCATCAGAACATGTTCAATATATATGCGCATGTCAAATGGCTCTTGATAGGCAATCATGGTTTGACCGCTCAGTAGTGCTCGAATGAACAAAAATGGAGTTTCCAGTACCGCAGCAGTCCCACCAGATGCATTTTGGATTGCCCAAAAAATAGTATCTGCTGAAGCTTTGATTCTGGTCTCGACACGCGCTGCGAGTGTCCGTAAGGCATTTGTATCATCGAACTCGAGTTTTTCTTTATCAAGTAATTTAGCAAAAGCTGCTTTTTCGTTTTGATCAATGTGAATTTGAGTAACACTAACAATACTGAGATACTTTTCGATCTCTTCTTTGGAAACATATTCTCCTTCGATTGCTCTCCACGGAACGTTATAGGGGGAGCGATAGAGGGAAATAATGTCATCAGAATCTCGAAGATTGAGAATGGCATCTTTTTGGGCTTGCATGATTGGTTGCAATGCAGGGGAAAAAGCAGCGCTAGCCCCTCCATCTACTAATATGAAAGAGTCGTCACTTTGGCGTTGTACACAGCGTTGTGCAAATCGCTCGATTATTTCAGCGGTATGATCCTGGGGATTTTGTTCGACCTCTTGATATGCTTCAACCAGTTTTCTTTGGAACGTGCCAAGATCACCCTTTTCGCCAGTGAGAACGGTGAGGTTATCAATCTGATCTTGTTGTAACAACTGTTGGACGTTCAACAGTTGGCTTAGCAATTGATCAAACATTCTTTTGGCATACTCGGATTCTAAGCTGTCTTTGTATGATGGATCGATTGAAACAACTACTTTTTGCCCGCTCAAAATTGCTGACAAGATAGAGTATCCAACCTCTACCATCGTTGCTAAACCGATGTCTTTATACTCCTTTGATCCTTCAAAACGAATTCCTGCTACTACCGCTTCATGGAGAACCCGATTTTCGACACCGGGGTTAATGTCTTTTTCATAGTGTCCAGATGTTGGATCAAAACAAGTAATCCCATGTTTGAGAAGGTACTGAATAACCGGTTCTCTCCAAGAGAACTTTGTGATGCCAAACAGAGCAACCATTTTTCGTAATCCGTTAGGGAATTTTTCAATTTGATTACTGTCAAGAGCATCGAGCACCGATTGAGCATCGTATCTGATAGCCTCGATACTTCCAGAGGATTTTTCAGGAATAATATTCGTTTTTTCTAGATGACTATGCAACAATTGTATCTCTTTTCATTATCGATAAAGTAATGCCTAAACATGATTATACCGTACTTCCGCTCTTGCCTCGATAGCCCATCAGGCGCTACTCTATAGATATGGAAAAATCCTTTCAGCACTGGGCAGCGATCAAAAAAGAACAGGTAGTACAGTTGTTATCCAGTTCAGAAGATGGTTTAACAAGCACTAGGGCAAAACAACTACTTGAGCGCTTTGGTTATAACGAACTTACTGAGCATACCTTAAGTTGGTGGCAGGTCCTTTCACGGCAGTTTCGCTCTTTGTTTACTGTGATCTTGGTTGTAGTAACAGTCGTATCAATAGCTTTAGGAGAAGTTATTGATGGACTGATGGTAGCGCTTTTTATCACCGTCAATGTAACTCTCAGCTTTTTTCAAGAGTATCGATCCGAACGCTCAGCTCAGCTGCTAAAAAAATTTATTTCTGTTGGTACTCATGTCATTCGTGATCAGAAAGAGCAATACATTGAAAACCGGTTACTTGTGCCAGGTGATGTTGTGATTGTTGAAGCAGGGGATATTGTGCCCGCTGATATGAGAATTCTTACAGATACTAATGTATTGGTGGACGAAAGCATGTTGACAGGAGAATCACTTCAGGTGTCAAAACAAGAAAATCCGGTTATAGCTGCAGAGTCCTTTGAAGCGACAAACATCCTATTTAGTGGAACGCATGTTATTTCTGGAAGAGCAAAAGGAGTTGTCTATGCTACCGCAAAGAGTTCTCAAATAGGGGCGATTGCACATTTGACCCAACAATCAAAACGTGTGAGTGGGTTTGAGGAAAGTATCACAGAGTATAGCAAGGTGATCCTGAGGGTAATCTTTGTTACCTTATTGATGGTTATTGGCTTGAACATTGTCATCAAACAGCAATCTGTAGACTTGTTTTCGTTAGTATTTTTTGCTGTAGCTTTGGCGATCAGTGTCATTCCTGAAGGGTTACCAGTTGTAACCACTTTGGCATTGTCACAGGGAGCATTGATGTTGGCCAAGTTGAAGGTTGTCGTAAAACGGTTGAGTGCAATTGAAGATCTTGGCAGTATTGAAATTCTTTGTACAGATAAGACCGGAACTTTGACTCAAAATACTTTGAGCGTTGTGGATGTGTTGCCTGTTGGAGTGACTCGGGAAGAATTGCTGTTACAGGCGGCGATGGGGTCCTCATTTTTAGGGCACAAACGGAAAGAACCAAATAATAGTTTCGATATTGCGTTATGGAAGCAGTTAGAACCTTCTGCTCAACGTGAAGCGCAAGGCATTGAGTATATGCAAGTGGTCCCATTTGATCCTGAGCGCAAAAGAAGTACTGTGTTGTGCAAAATGAACGGCCATTATCAGTTGATTACCAGAGGGGTTCCTGAAATTTTGATTCAACATTCCACAATTGCTCCTGCAGAGCAAAAGCGGTTACTGCATTGGGCAGCTGACCAAGGGAAAAAAGGATACCGGGTACTTGCTATCGCTGTGAACTCGAAAGTGTCTGCTCAAATAACGCTCAAGTCAGACGAAGATTTAGCAAGTATTTCTTGTATTGGATTGATTGCATTTGCTGATCCACTGAAAAAAACTGTAACAGCTGCGATGAAAAATGCGAGCAAACTTGGAGTACAGGTTAAAATTTTGACTGGAGATAGTTTTGAAGTATCTACCCAAGTGGGAATGAAAGTTGGACTGATTGTGTCTGAACAACAAGTTATGACCGGAGAACAGTTCGAAAAACTATCAACTATAAAAAAACATGAAGCTGTGCACACTCACCATGTTTTTGCTCGAGTATCTCCGGAGCAAAAACATGCGATTATTCACTTACTGCAACATCATGCGAGTGTTGGTTTTCTGGGAGAAGGAATCAATGATGCGCCTGCTTTAAAAGCTGCCAATGTCGGTATTGTGGTTCGTGGTGCGTCTGACATCGCAACCCAGGCCGCGGATGTTGTTTTGTTGGATAATGATCTGGAAGTGATTATTGATGGAATAAAAAAAGGCCGGGAAGTTTTTTCAAATACGGTAAAGTACATTAAAGCGACACTCGCATCAAATTTCGGCAATTTTTTTGCTGTTGCGGTGGCGTCTTTATTGTCCTCAACGCTACCCCTGCTACCGCTGCAAATTCTTTTATTAAACTTGCTGTCCGATTTTCCAATGATTTCAATAGCAACTGATACTGTTGATCCTTGGGAGTTAAAATCGCCCAAGCAGTATCAAGTGTATGAAGTGGTGGCCTTGGCGACGCTTTTGGGAGTGGTAAGTAGCTTTTTTGACTTTACTTACTTTGCACTCTTTTCAAACAAGAATCCCTCATATTTGCAAACCTATTGGTTTATGGGGTCGGTGTTAACTGAGTTAGTATTTATTTACTCAATACGCGTCCGAAAATTTTTCTTGACTAGTATTCGTCCAGGTACGATTATGGTAGTACTGACCGTTTTTGCAGCAATCACGAGCATTGTCATTCCCTTTACTGAGTTTGGCCAGAAGGTGTTTGGTTTTATTCGACCTGATTTCGCTCCAATTTCTGTAGTATTATTAATCGCAGCACTATACTTTATTGTCAGTGAACTTGTAAAACTGACGTACTACTCTTTCGAGAAAAAAGTACACCAACCACATTGGTATCATAAAACGCAGTAAATAATATCATTTATGTCAGTCCAATTAGGTATTACCGACGAACAGTTTCTCCAACTGATCCAGTCCTCGCAGCTTGTTGGAGCACAGCAGCTTCAGGATGCGATGAGTTTTGCCGCACAAAGCCAGATCTCATTGTATGAAGCACTACTTGATAAGGAGTACGCAACTGACGAGAACGTAGGACTACTGATTTCTAATGCTCTTCAGGTCTCGTTCATTCAGCTGGTACACACAGTAATACCAGAGGAGATTTTTCAAACTATTCCAGAGGAAATTGCTCATCAGTACTGGATAGTGGCATTTTCTCGTGATGAACAAAATTTGCATGTTGCAACAACGATCATCAACAATCCGTTGCTATTTGAGATGTTGGCAAAAAAAACTGGGTTAGGAATTGCTGTTCATTATGCAACGCCAAACGATATCGAAAATACTCTGGTAATCTACCGAAAAGAGTTGCAGCAGAAGTTTGAAAAACTGTTGAAGGAGGGAATGGGATCATCGATCTCATCAACAGAAAAAAATGATCCCCCAATTGAAAAAATTGTCGACTTGTTGGTTGATACTGGTTTTGAAGAGAATGCCTCAGACATTCATATCGAGCCCAAAGAAAATCACACCTTAGTTCGCTTTCGTATTGATGGCGTGTTGCAAGACGTTTTGAGTGTCCCCAAAGCATTGCATGATCGGGTGGTGACGCGTATTAAAATTTTGTCAAACTTACGTACTGATGAACACTTAAGTGCTCAAGACGGAAAGATGCGCAGAATTTTGCAAAATATTGAACTAGATTTACGTGTCTCTATTTTACCGGTGACTGATGGTGAAAAGGTTGTACTTCGTTTGCTTTCTTCAAACTCAAAAGAGTACACGTTGGAAGGTTTAGGTATGAATGAGCGAGATTTGGCCAAAGTCTCGAAAGCTATGACCAAGACATATGGCATGATTTTATCGACTGGACCAACCGGTTCAGGGAAAACAACCTCAATTTACGCGATTTTAAAGGTCCTGAATAAAAGAGGCATCAATATTACGACGATAGAGGACCCTGTCGAGTATAAGATAGAGGGGGCTAACCAAATTCAAGTGAATACCAAAACAAACTTAACTTTTGCAAACGGGTTGCGGGCAATTTTGCGCCAAGACCCGAACTATGTGTTTGTGGGAGAGATTCGTGATAGTGAAACAGCAGGCATTGCAGTCAATGCTGCTTTGACTGGACACTTAGTACTCTCAACACTACACACAAATGATGCCGCAGGTGCTCTACCTCGTATTATCGACATGCACGTTGAGCCTTTTCTTGCCGCTTCAACTGTTATTGTCATTGTGGCCCAGCGTTTGGTCCGAAAGATATGTGATCACTGCCGAGTTTCGTACAGTATTTCTGAAGAGGAGTTAGCAAAAAACCTTTCTATCGAGGCGGTCAATAAACACGTTATTCCTGTGGGACCCAAGAAAGAAGTTCGAGTATATAAGGGAAAGGGGTGTAAGCGTTGTCACTTTACTGGTTATGTGGGCCGTATCGGTGTGTTTGAGGTGTTGGAAGTGACTAAAAAAGTGAAACAGTTAGTGATTGAAAAGACCGATGCTGACGCAATTACTCGGGCTGCAATTGAGGATGGGATGACGACAATGCTTGACGACGGAATTGAGAAGATTGCCAAAGGTTTGACGACGATAGAAGAAGTCATTCGTGTGACGAAGATTGAAATGACATGATGTTAGATTATAGATTATGAGGACAATCTAAGTTGGAATTTGGTATAAGACAATACCTTGTTATGTGGTTTACCCGATTAGCTTTTTTGGCTTGACAGACAGAAAAGTTTGATGGGTTAAGTTGTTGAGTTGTTAGGAAAGCAATAACGTCTATGCAACTTGTTACGCTTTGTTATTGTGTGATCTACACATCTACAGTCTATCATTGATGCATCTATTATCTATAATCTATTATCAATACATCGAACAATGAAAACGCTTTCAACCAGATTATCAGCAAAAGACAAAGTGAGTCTTGTGAGTAATCTCGCAACGATGTTGGGCGCTGGCATCCCAATTATGGAATCAGTTGATGCCCTACTGGAAGAGTCGAAAGGCGATTATAAAAAGGTGCTCGATGTACTCAAGGAAGATTTGAAAGCTGGAAATCATGTGTTTTCCTCATTTGCGAAGTTTCCATATATTTTTAATAAAGTAACCGTAAATTTAATAAAAGCCTCCGAGGAAGCGGGGACTTTGGAAACTACCCTCAAGGATATCAAATTAAACATTGAGGAAGAGATGGCTTTCTCGGACAAGGTTCGAAGTGCCATGATGTATCCGATGTTTATTTTTGCTGTATTTATCGCGGTATTTACGACAATTTTACTGTTTGTGGTGCCAAGAGTTTCTGAGGTATTTTCTCGATTGAACGTACCATTGCCACTGCCAACGAAAATCATGTTGGCGGTATCACAATTTTTGGTGCATAACGTGGTCGCTATTTTTATTGTGAGTTTTGTTTTAGGTTTGGGAGCATTTTTGCTCTATCGGAAAAAGCCACAGCTCATTCAGGCAGTAGTTTTTGCGCTGCCAGTTGTGTCGAATTTGGTCAAAGAAATAGATCTGACTCGATTTTCTCGAAGTATGGCATTGTTACTGACAGCGGGATTACCAATTGCTACTGCATTAGAGTTAGCACAAGACGTTGTTGTGAAGAAAGAGGTGCGTGACTTGGTATTCCAGGCAAGGGAGATGGTAGTATCCGGAAAGCCTTTTTCCGAGGGGTTGCGAAAAAAGAAAGGTGTTTTTCCTGGGATGACGATAAAACTGATCGAGGTAGGCGAAAAAAGTGGAACACTGGCAGAATCACTGCAAGATATTTCCAAAAATCTTGATTATCAGGTCTCGAAGTCACTTAAAGCGGCAACTGCCTTGCTTGAACCTATTATGTTAGTGGCGGTTGGTTTAGGAGTAGGCGGTATGATGATGGCGATTATCGCCCCAATTTATGGGTTAATCAGTCAGGTTGGTCGCCACTAGAGCCTGTCTTGATAGATTCTATGACTTTGGCATTTCAAGCACTTGCTGAATAGTGGCCAAAAATTGATCTGGTTCGAGATTAACCTTAATGACTAATCCCACAGCCCCTTTATTTACCGCCTCTTTCGTTGCTGGATCATTAAGCAAGTTTGTCATGAATAGAATTGGAGCGTGTTTCAATTTTTTTTCATTTAAAGTGTCAAGGACACCAATACCATCAATCTGAGGCATCATAATATCAAGGAGAACTAAGTCGTACGAGTTTTTGGCAATTTTTTCTAAAGCAGTTTTTCCCTCAGTTGCAGTATCAACAGTGTACCCTGCACCCACTAGAAGTTGCTGATAGAGGTCGCGAATAGCCGCGTCGTCATCTACTAGTAAGATAGATTTTGGCATGTCTATAATGTACTGTATTGATACTTCATTCTCAATACGATATCTACTCGCATGGGTGTCAAACACCCTATTGTATGAAGTCATTTTCTTTCACGACAAGCAACTTGCGCAGAAAATTGGAGAAGGGAGTGACATTAATTGAGTTGCTAGTCGTTATTGGATTGTTGGCTGTTTTTTTCTCGTTAAGTGTGGTGAATGTAACGCAGTTGATCCCTAAGGCCAATATTTCCACTACTGTGGATGTTTTAATAGCTGATCTGAAGCAACAACAACAAAAAGCAATGTCAGGAGAAACGGGAGTGGCGAGTGCCAGTGGTGAAGCACAGCCGCATGGTGTTCATATCGATTCAAATCAATATGTGCTTTACAGTGGAATGACATATGATGCTCTGAGCGCTTCGAATAGTGCATTCCCATTGTCTGAGGTTGTGCAGCTCTCAACAACATTTCCGAGTAACGCTGTCTTGTTCAATAAAGGTTCTGGTGAGGTTTCAGGATATACCAGTAGTGAGAGTGCTCGTATCACGGTGACGGATACGGTGCAAAATCGACAGAAAGTAATACAACTCAACGAGTTTGGTGTCATTATCTCGGTGAATTAAACATGTTATTCTTTTTTAGCAAAAACCATAGAAGCTTTTTCTCTCAAGGGCAACTGCTCGTGGAAATTGTGGTAACGGTTGGACTATTTGCCGTGTTAGCACCTGCTTTGCTTACTGGGTTTACGAGTGCCAGTCAAGGAAAAGCTCAGCAAGAGCAATATACTCAAGCAACCACGGTGTTGCATCAAACACAAGAAGCCTTGCGAGCCGTGAGAGAAAAAGGATGGGCATCAATTTCGAGTAATGGGACGTATTATCCCACACAAACAAATGGAGTCTGGTCGTTAACCATAGGAACTGAAACGATTGGGACACTCACTAGAAGTATTGAAGTCAGCGATGCGTATCGTGACTCCACTGGTAAAATTGCTGCATCAGGAACTCAGGACCCTTCAACGAAAAAGATTGTCACAACGATTGCTTGGGGTACTCCAAGAGCTTCGTCGGTAAGTTCAACGCAATATTTCACTCGTTACCTTGATAACTTGTCTTACTCTGACTCAACTGAAGCCCAGTTTAATGGAATTGTTGGTAATGCTTCCGGGTCTGCTACCACTTCTGTCCGTGTGATGAAATATTCGGATGATGGCCATGTTGAGCTTGACGGATTAAGTAATGGAGACTGGTGCAATCCTACTGGTCATATTGTGGCGCAAATAAACTTAGCGTCGAGTGGAAATGCGCGGAATGTGAAAGCAGTCCAGGGAACAGCATATACTGGGACTAGCTCTGGCTCTGGAACGTTTGTCAAAATTGGTATCAGCGATGAAGATCCTCCTGTCCTGACAAATTTGAGCACGCTTACAGGATATGAAACCAAAGATGTTTTCATCGATGGAAATTATGCCTACGTGGCGACGGCTGATCAAAATAAAGATGTGGTCATTATTGATTTGACCACTAATACTGAGGTTGGGTACTTTAATCCAACAAACCCGGTGTTTTTTGATTTTTTATTTGGCAATAATATTCCACTACCCGCTGAAGGAGTGTACGTGGTTGGGACCACTGGATATGTGACGATCGGTCCAAATCTCTACTCATTTAATCTAACTGCAAAAACCGGCTCTCGAGCAGAATATAGTCATGTATGTCTGTCTTCGTCTGGATTAGCGTGTGCGTGGGGGTTAATAAATAGTTATCGCTTTGTGGTTTTTAACAACTATGCGTATGTTGCCATCGATTACGGTTCGAAGGAGCTGCAGCTAATTAATGTTACCAATCCAAGCAGTATGAGTCGAGCAGGTGGACTTGATGTAAATGGGACCCGAGGGAAGGAAGTAGCGATCAATTCTGATGGAACGCGAGCGTATTTGGCAACAACTGCGGATTCAGGAAGGCCTGAAGTTTTTATCATCAACACTTCAAATAAAAGCAGCTTAAGTTTAATTAGCTCGTATGATGCTAGTGGGATGAGTCCAAGGGGAATTGCTGCCGTTGGTGATAGTCGGTTGGTGGTTGTTGGAACGAGTGGAGAAGAGTATCAAGTATTAAATATCGATAATGAAAATTCACCGGTTCGTTGTGGCGGTTTGCAAGTGGATAATGGAATTTACGGACTCTCAGCTTTAACAGAAGCAGATGGTCAGGCATATACGTATGTGGTAACAGGAGATAGTACAAATGAGTTTAAGGTCATCTTAGGTGGACCGGGTGGCAGTGGTACCAGATATAATCCAACCGGAACGTATGAGTCGCCGTACTTTGATGCCAGCACCACAACCGCTTTCAATCGAGTCGATGCGACCCTCTATATCCCGTCGTTGACGACGTTGAATTACCAGGTGGCAGTGGCAAGTGCCAGTGCTGGAAGTTGCTCGAGTGCAACGTATAGTTATTTGGGTCCCGACGGAACTGCGGGATCGACGTATACGGCTACGGGGGGTGCAATTCCCTTTAAGACGGTGGGAAACTATGCAAACCCAGGGCGGTGCCTGCGGTATAAAGCTCAATTTACGAGTTCAGATACCGCTACTTCATCAGCATTAGAAGACGTTCGTATTAATTACTCACCATAAGTTATGTGGTTTCAACGACGAGTTCAACAGTTCACAGTAAAACTCAAAACTGATTTTGTGAAATATGTTGGCAGTTGTAATGGTGATGTGCAACCAGAGAGTTGTTCATTTCACGAATGTGCTGGTTTTACTTTGATTGAGCTGATTGTTTCCCTTGGATTAATTTCTTTGTTGTTGATTTCTTTAACGTCGATTTTTACTGCTTCACTTGAGCTGCAACTGCGTTCTGAGTCGTCAAGCTCACGGCAAGAAGATGCACAGTACATTTTGTCACGATTGTTTTATGATGTTAATCAAGCAAGTGATATTGTTTCACCCGCAAGCATCAACGAAGCAACTCATGCTATTCAACTTACGGTTCGTGGCGAGACGTGGACAGTTGGACTCAACAATGGAAATCTTGAACTAACGACCCCATCGCAAACAGTTCAATTAAACAGCTACTTAACGACTGTGACACAATTTGACGTAAAAAGAGTCGGTAACTCGACTGGAAAAGCAAGTATCGAAGTGGCTTTGACTGTTGGCAGCAGGATTCAGGGGAGTTCCGGAAGTAACTCCGTGAGTTACTCGACGGTGTACAGTAAGTGGTAGAAATCAAATTTGCCTAAATGTTAATAGCTCAAATTCTACTCATGAATGATTTTGAGGGGGGAAAGTGTAAAAATTGATTAATTTGAGTCATTAGAAATTGTCACAGCAATTCACATGGGAAATAATCAGCAATATCATAGAAGGCACCAAGCAAATTCAGTAGGGTATGTAGCTGTTGTTTTATTGGTATTCGTGGTGGTTGGCGTAATTATCGCTACCGCTGCGCTCGCAATGAGCATGGCCAATTTGGCGGCAGTTTCGGCCTACGAACAAGGGGCAGAGGCGATGTTAGTAGCGCAAAGTGGAGCTGAAAATGCGTTACTTCGTTTACTACGTGATCCGAGTTATACTGGAGAAGTCCTTAGTGTTGGTGAAGGGACTGCGACGATTACTGTTACTGGTGATACAACCAGTTCAACGGTGGTATCAGTTGGAGTCAGGGGAACAAAAAAAAGAAAGATACAGGTGGAGGTGAATAGAAGTTCAGGTGTTATGAGTATAACATCTTGGGCAGAGGTCTATAATTAATACGTATCGATAAATTTATGGCTCTTGTCAAAGAAAAACGCCCCTACGTGATGTATGTCACGCGAAGTAGCATTGTAGTTGGGGGAGATTCCATTAAGGAACCGATTGTTGTTGATTTTGCGACTGGCGTGTTTTTTGATTTGGAGTTCCCCAATGTCCGTAATTTAAACAACCAAGTTTTAACATTAGTTGAGCAGTTTGACTTGCGTCCAACCAAGTTAATTTTTATTTTGAGTGAAGAATTGTACTTTTCTCAAACTTTTGCGAGCACTGAGCAAGAAGAGCTCAAAGGGTACATATCGCTCATTCCATTTAGTGAAGTCATTACCAAGCAAGTGTCTCAACCACAAGGACAGCAGTTGTTCGCAGTGAGTAAAGAGTTTGTCGATCCACTTGTTGAAGTCTTTACGCATCATGGATTTTCTGTATTAGCTGTAGTTCCGGCTGCAGTAATGGGAGAGCAACTAAAAAGTCTTGAACAATTTAATCAGCAAGTTATCGATGCTGTAAGTGCTGGAGTTGATAGTTTTGAGCCATATTCCTTTTACACTCCTCCAAAAACACAGGAAGGAATGACGAGTTTACGCGATGCAGAGGGACATATCTTTAATCCTCGTTTAGTTGCAATGATTGTGTTTCTCACCCTCCTTATTGGAGTGTTAGTTATGGTATTGGTGATGAACGGGTATCTAGGTGCACCAAAGAAGGCTGTAGTGCCTTCAGCAGCACCAGTGACATCAACCAATGTTGTTCTGACACAAGTGCCGTCAATAACAGAAGAATCGTCCGAATCTGCCGTTGTGAATCAAAATGAAGCGAGCGAATCTGCGGCTCAGTCCTCAATTCAAAGTTCTATTCCGATTGAGATTCTGACAAACGCTACGAATGCAACTCAAGCCAGTAGAGTTTTATCATCACTAAGTTCAGTGGGGTTTCGTAATGTTTTGTCGAAGAAGAACGCTTCTATAGCTCAAAAAACACTTATTTTGTACAGCCCAACAGTAACTCAAAGCAGCTTGGATGCAATTGTCAAAGTGCTTCGTGAGCTTGGTATCGAGGCTTCAGCGCAGGAAAATCCTGATCTGGGGGCGGTTGACGTCCGGATATTGGTGAAATAAGTTTCTTGGTTCAGACTCTTGACACTGCAAACCGAAACGTCTTACACTGAGTGTAATATTACAATTATTGAAGAAGACTCGTATGAAAAAACTCCTGTCCCGTTTTCACGATCAACGTGGTTTCACTTTAATCGAAGTGCTCGTCGTTATCGGTATTTTGTCTGTGTTGCTCTTGATTACTTTAGTTGCAATTAACCCTTCTCGACAGTTTGCTTCCGCAAATAATACGCAGCGAAATAGTGATGTAAACGCTATTTTGAATGCAATTAACCAATATGCGTCTGACAACAAAGGTCAGTTGCCTGCAGGAATTTCTACAACAAACCAAGAGATTGCAAGTACTGGTGCAGATTTGTGTGACTTGCTTGTAACCGACTATATTGCTGCGCTCCCTTCTGACCCACTTACTGGTAGTGCCGTGACTGAGGCTGGATGTGCCGCTGCGTATGGTACTGGATACTATGTGGTGTCAAGTGCTACAAACAATCGTGTGACTGTATCGGCTCCGAGTGCAGAGCTAGGTGCGAGTATCAGTGCCACTCGATAATATTAGTTTGAGAGTTCGAGCCCCTCGTCAAATTGACGAGGGGCTTTTTGTATAATTTGGGAAAAGAGAATTGTGCGGTACAATGCATGAGCGGTGTAAGTGTGTTGTACGTCTGTCCAGTGCATCAAATTTTCTGATGAGAGCTACTTAATAGCGGAGAAGAGTAATGAATTTAAATGCAGCAAAGCGTGATAAATTTTCAGCAGTTTGGGTATCACACTCTTCACTGAGTGATTTTTTGAAATGTCCACGCGCGTATTACCTAAAGAATATTTACAAAGACCCTCGATCCAGAAGTAAAATTCAAATCATGACCCCACCGCTAGCTTTGGGGCAAGCCGTCCATGAAGTTCTCGAGTCGTTATCGGTGCTTCCGACTGACAAACGATTTATTGAACCATTACTTTCCAAGTATGGCAAAGCGTGGGAGAAAGTAAGTGGAAAGCGCGGTGGGTTCTCGTCAACAGAGCAAGAGGAACGCTATCGTTCTCGCGGTGAAGCGATGCTCAAGCGAGCAGAAAGAGTCAAAGGCCCACTGTCAAAGTTAGCGGTGAAAATTAAACAGGATTTACCGTTTTTTTGGTTATCTGAGGATGACAACATTATTTTGTGCGGTAAGATCGATTGGTTGGAGTATTTTCCAGAGACGGATAGCGTACAGATTGTTGATTTTAAAACCAGTAAAGTAAGAGAAGATAGTAACTCATTACAACTGCCAATTTATCACTTGTTGGTGCACTATTGCCAGCATCGAGCTGTGACCAAAGCGAGTTATTGGTATTTAGAGTTAGCTGATGAACTAGAAGAAAAACCTTTACCCGATTTAGAAGAGGCGTTTGATTCAGTATTACAGTTGGCGAAAAAAGTTTCTCTTGCTCGCAAACTCAATGTAATGAAGTGTCCTGAAGGAACACAAGGATGTAAGTACTGTCAACCATTCGAGCGGATTTTAAATGGTGAAGGTGAGTTGGTGTACAATAACGGGCGCAATGATGTGTACTTGCTTCCTTGGCAGAAAAGTGAGCCAGAGATGGAGAGTGAGGTTTTGTAAAGGATAGGTACATAGTATAGTGAAACCGCTGTTAGCAGGTGTTGACGAAAGCGCTAGACTCTTTAAGCGCTTTTGTCATCCCGTACTGTCGAGCGACCGTCAGGAGCACGACGATACGGGATCAGTAGTTAATATTGTGGATATCAATTTATGAGCGGATCATTTTCCTCAAAAATTTTCACCAATGCCAACCAAGAAATCGTTGAGTATAAAGGTGAGCCAGTGTACTGGCGAGTGAGTGCTTATGCGATTATCTTTCGAGATCAAAAAGTCTTACTGATTAAGAATAAGTCTGAGAAGTTGTACGATGTCCCCGGTGGTGGTGTTGATTTGGGTGAGACTATTCATCAAGCCCTTGAGAGAGAACTGATGGAAGAGGCAGGAGCAAGCGCAAAAATTGGCAAATTACTACACGTCCAAGAAGGTTTTTTCAAACACGCAAATGGAAGTTTTTTCCAAACGATTCAGTTATTTTATCAAGCTGAACTTACTGGTGAACTCGTGACTCCCACAGAAAGCACATCTGAGTATGTGGGATTTGTTTCGCTCAATGAGTGTATAAAGTATCCTTTACCAAAAGGTGCAACTGCTGCAATCAGTACAATACAAGGAGAAGCATGAAAGTGGGAACCGATTGTATTGGCGTTGGAGTGGGTGCTTTGATTTTTAATAAGCATGGTCAGGTATTATTGAGTTTGCGAGGGTCAAAAGCCAAAAATGAACGAGGGAAGTGGGAGATTCCCGGTGGAGCAGTAGAGTTTGGGGAGACTTTGGAGCAAGCATTGAAGCGAGAGGTAAAAGAAGAGTTAGGTATAGAGATTGAAGTGATTACCATGCTTCAAGTTGCGGATCATATTTTGCCAGAAGAAAATCAACACTGGGTTTCGCCGACATTTATTTGCTCAGTTAAAAGTGGTTCACCAGTGATTATGGAGCCAGGAAAGAGTGATCAAATTCAATGGTTCAGTATCGATGAAGCGGCAAATTTACCGTTGGCAAATGTGACACAAAAAGACATCGAATTGATCAAAGGTTTAGGAAGAGCAAAGATTGAAAAAATTATTCGTGGCGTTGATAAAATTGAACTGCCGTTTGTGTGAGGCGATTGATATTTCCTTACATAAAACTACATAATTCGCAGTTGGTGGTCGAGCCTTATTTTTTTTGGTAATGTGAATCATAAGCGGAAAAATAAAAAGTCGTCATCCCGAATTCGATTCGGGATCTAAAGTCAAAGAACTTTTTCGTAAGCAAAAAAGAAAAACATACTTCATTCACTCAAAAAGTGCATTCTGACTAGGGGTACTGAAATAAAAGTATTGTTCGCTTCAATCTGGCTCCTGACGGTCGCCAGAATTTCACGAACTGACTTACTCAATTAATAAGTCTATTTCGTAAGTCAAGGATGACGAGCGTTTTTTCTTTCAATTGGCCTTTCTTGATGTGTTTGATCAATTATCACTTATTGACAAGAAAAAATTGTTGAAGCAAGAAATGTTGAGTTTTTCAACCCTAGGCTGGTCCGCCTTGGGAGGAGACTTTTGAGCTTTGAGTTCCCCTGACACATCCCACCTAACAACTGACTACTGCTGTGCCCACCGTAGCTTCAGCGAAGGTGGGACGACTGACTACTAGTAACTCCTCCCTATATCCTAAATCCTACTCCCTACGTTATACTTCCCACATGAGTCACTTTCAAACCCTATCAATCCCCACCTCCTTTCATTATCCTCTCAGTGCCTGGCAGATTGGAGATACTCAATCAAAAAAATTTGTGGTTCTCATGCCTGGTTTTTTAGACAGTAAAGACTACCCTCACTTAAAAGAACTGGGAAAAAAGTTGGCTGAGAACGATTGGTTAGCCATTGGGTTCGATGCTTTGGGTGTCTGGGAAAGTAAAGCTCCAATCGAGTTATACTCAATGACAAACTGGTTGTCTGAACTAGAACAACTGATTGCTTGGTCAAAAAAACAGTATCCTTCAATTCAGACTGTTGTGCTTATGGGGCATAGTATGGGAGGAAAACTGAGTTTGCACTATGCGGCGACACATCCCGAGATTAAAGCTATAGTGAGCATTATGGGAGGACCTGATTTCGTTAGAGCAGAAACATATCAGCGCCGAAAGGCTCAGTGGAAGAGTGAATGGATTCACACCTCAAGACGAGATGCACCAGAAGATCCACAGCGTGTTGTCGAATTTGCACTGCCATTTATTTTTGTTGAAGATAGTGAAAAACACATATTGAGTAAAATTTGTACTCAAATTTCTTCTCCAACATTACTTATTGCTGCGCAAGACGATCAAATTGTCCCCGCTATCCAAATGAAAGAAATATCCAAAATGTTGCCTGATGATCGAGTTGAACTCACAGTATTTCCAAACATGACACATGATTATCGTAAAACTCCAACTGATATTGTCCGTGTCAACCAAGCGATACTACATTTCTTAGAAAAAAATACATGACCTTTACCCCTGGTATTTATCCCATCTATAAGCCAAAAGGCATCACCTCGTTTGATGTAATTTTTAAACTGCGCAAAATGACTGGAATTAAAAAAATTGGCCATGCCGGGACTCTCGATCCGTTGGCTAGTGGAGTACTGGTTGTCGCAATTGGGAGAGAGTATACCAAACAGCTTGAACAACTTACATTGACCGATAAAGAGTACGAAGCAGAAATAACATTAGGGCAAACAAGTACGACTGATGATGATGAAGGTGAAAAAACACAGTTCGTTGTTGAAGAAGTTCCAAGTGAAAATAGTGTCCATCATGTTGTTCAGTCATTTATCGGAGAGATCAATCAGCTGCCACCAGTATATAGTGCCATCAAAGTAAAAGGGGTGCCAGCACATCGACGAGTTCGTAAGGGTCAAACTGTTGATCTGAAACCGCGCAAAGTTGTTATTCACGATATCGAAATTGTATCGTTTTCTTGGCCGCTTTTAGGAATAAAAGTGCATTGTGGGAAAGGAGTGTATATTCGATCATTAGCTCGAGATATTGGTGAGAGACTAAAAGTGGGGGGATACCTATCAGAGTTAATAAGAACTAGAGTTGGTGAGTATCGATTGGAGGATGCAGTACGGATTGAATAGTAAATCGTGTATTCCCCGCATGCTCTGCATTGAGGTAGCTTATTTTCTTTTTTTTCAAACAGTGCTTGTTCTCTTGCCTACATTTCTTTCAAACACCATCGCCATCCAAAACCCGCTCGTCATCCTGAACAGTCTAGCGAGGAACGAGCCAGACGGATTCAGGATCTAAAGTCAGAGTCTCTAGATATATCAACATGCCATTAAGTTCTTAGGAGTTGGTTTCATTATTATTATTCAGAATACAATTTTTTAAGGCTACCTGAACACAGATCCTGAAATAAATTCAGGATGACGACTTTTGGTTTTTTGTCTGTTTTCGAGTGGGTTTTTGTACAAGAATAGTAATTTGTTGTCTGGTTCCGTTGTTGTCGTAATAACACTGCCACAACACAACCATTCAACTACTTAACAACATTCTTTTTCCTTAATATTGTTTCACAAAACTGTACCCGGTGATGT
>CAZOWX010000020.1:0-34736 GCA_964583795.1 uncultured Pseudomonadales bacterium
TAACTGTACAAATTCACCACTGGTCAACTTCGCAAAATCGATTGTTTCTAACTTGGTGATCAAAAGAGCCTCAATTTCAACAGTAGGTACTTGTTCTAATAGTTTTTGAGGTAGACTCTTGCAGAGTAAAAATAGATCAGCCATCTGGATGTTCGGGTGTAAGAAGGCAAAACGAATAATTACCTGAACTTGTTCAAGAGTGAGGTTATCTCTTTTTGCTGTCTCCGTAAGTTTTTCTAGAATGTTGTGAGAATTGGTACGCTCAATTTTTGCAAGAGAGCGAATAAACATGTCGGCAATTGCGACATTTTCAAAAGCCACAGGGTTACCTTCATGGCCAATTGCGTATGCCCAGTTCTGCTGTGCTAACAGAAAATACTTTTCTTTCGCTGTATTAAACTCTGAGTCAAAGCTTATGATCTGAGAATCTTTACTGTATGCAGCCCAAGCTCGTTCATTGTGTTCTTTGATCAAACTATTGATGTCTGTCTCAAGTTGTGCTTTTTTGTCAGTGTTCGTCTCTTTTTTAAGTTGGTCCTGCAGTTGTGAAATTTTTATAGTGTACCCGTTGGATCGATCAAGATTTTTCCACGTTGTCTGATAAATTTGGTAACGCTGGAGTCGTTGAGATTCCCAAACTTGATCTTTTGCGATCTGTGTTTCGTAGAGTTCTCTGGCTGTTGTTGGAAACCGATCTGAAGAAAAATTAGCCGTATTAAATGTTTCAAAGGTTCTTGAGAGTTGCTGATACCGTTGTTGAGCTACTTCCTCACTCACCGCTCCTCGATTGAATTCTTGAGTCTCGGCGGTTCCGTCATTATATCGAAAACTAATTAGCGCAACTGGAAGAGCTTTTCCTGAAGTACTTTTTCCGAGCAAAAAAGCTTTGAGTAAGGCCGCTGAGATGCTTTTTTCGAATTCACGGTAAGCGCTTAATTGTTCTTGAGTTTCTTGAGTTTCCTGGGTTTCATAAGCTTTCCACACTTGCGAAAATTGGGCGCTTCTTTCTTCAACTGTAGTTGTATCATGATGACGTTGTTTTCGTGTTCGTGCATCAAGCTCTTTAAGTTGGTCAAAAACCTTGCATTGAGTATTATACGTTTCAGCGCTTGGTCGAGTTATCTTTACTTGTTCGTAGAATGAATGAGTCGTTGGGATTCCTAAGTTACTCAAGGTTGCTTTTTGAGTCTCTTTTAGAGCGTCTGCAATCTTGGCTCTGGTGATGAGTGGCTCGTGGTCATATCTTTGTGCTTCTATAAGGATGTGATCCAAGGCACAGTCCATGACATACTCTCGAATGTCGTTAATTAGTTTTGGGGTAAGTGTCTCTCTAGATGAGATAATTTGGCGAAGTTCAGACTCTTTGGCTTTAGTGGCAAATTGTGGTTCAAAGATTGGTCTCTGGGGTTCGGAAGTCAAAGTGCTTGTATTTTCAGCAACGGCAACTTGAGGTTGAACACTGTCTGGTGAAGTATGATCCATCATATGTTCTGATTGTACATCATCTGGATGTCGTCGTTCAGGTGTCACTCCCTCATTATACGACTTTTCAGCGATTTCATCAATATAGAAAATACTAGAGGCCTAAAATGGGGGTGAAAAAAACACTTCAGGAGTCAATACCATAGAATGACAGGAAAACGCTTGTAAAACCAGCACACTACTTAATTTCGGGATGAAAAATAGGAATGAGTGATGATCGAAGCAATCGTTACTTCACGCTCAAGAGATACTCCAGCACTGCCTGGCGGCGGAGCATCGACTCTGCCTGGGCGCGCTGGGCTGGGGTAACGTTCTCTGGCTTGGGATAGCTAGTTTTGATCAGCTCCTCGAGTTTACTGTTCTCTACTTCGAGTTTTTGGTCAAGCACAATGGCATCCAAAATCAGCTCAAGCTGCCAACTAGCCAAGGAACGGCTGGCATACTCTTGCTCTAAATCGCTTTGGGTTTTGCCCATGGATTTGAGGTAGCTTCCCATCTCGATGTTATACATCTGCATTTGACGCTCGAGTTGTTGCAGTTGACGCTGGATTTCTTGCTTGACGAGAAGTTCTGGGATAATTGGTTTGATCGCTTCTCGAAGTGCAACCAAGATTTTTTCTAAGCGCATGTCTTTGAGCTCTTGCTCTGTGGGAGCTTTTGTTTCTGGCTCTGAGTTCTCTGTCGCTTTTTTGTCGTCTTTTGCGGTCTTTTTCGCCGCTTTCTCACGCTCCTTTTCGGCAGCTTTTTGCTCTTCTTCAAAAGCTTTATTGGCTTTTTTAACCACTTCTTGGTACTTGCCCAACTTCACCTCAGGTTTTTCAGCGATGTGAGCGTGAAATTCCCAGTCTTTGCCCATTTCCATGCTGGTTGGGTGGATTTCAGGGTCACTAATTGGTTTGGCATCAGCTTTTTTGACTGCTTCAACGTATGCCTCTGGCAGCACCATCTCGGCTGCCTCTTGTAGTACTCGTTGTATTCCCACCATTTGCTCGACGATTTTTAACGGAGCGTGTCCTTTCCGAAAGCCGTCAGTCTTGACGTGCGGCTGGAACTTCTTGAGCACTTTTTGGTATGCTTGGTCAACTTTTTCCCACGGAACACTAAAGTTAATCTGTTTATTTTCGGCTATCTCAGGATGACGCTGCTGTGGGGCATGTGTATGATCATGGGAGTGGTCATGATCGCTGTGGTTTTTGGTATCGGTTTTGGTGGTGTTTGTTTTTGCCATTGGGAGATTTTATCATATTCCCTCCTGATTGTCAGAGTCTTAAAACACCTATTCAACAGACTCTAAGAATCCCATAAATTTCTGCTAAAATGATTGAATAACAGAGCCAAAGAAAGCCAAAGTACTTCGCCATTGGCGGCTCAGCCTTGCTTGAACGCAACTAATAACTAATAACTGATAACTGATAACTACCCATGACCACCCGACCCACCGTCATCATCTTAGCTGCGGGAGAAAACTCTCGCTTTTTCCCATTCAATACTGTTCGCCATAAAGCCTCGTACGAGCTCAACGGTGAGCCACTGATCGTTAGGACGCTTCGCAGTCTTGAAGCACATCATTGCTATGACGTAGTGATTGTAGTTTCTGAAAAAGATTATGGGGGTAAAGGTCTGAGTGCTCAATTGCAAGAGTATGATTTATTCCTGAAAATTTCATTTGTATTGCAAGATCAAGCTCATGGCATGGGAGCGGCAATACTGTTGGCTGAAAAAGAGCTTGGGGATAGTTTTGTCGTTGTTTCTCCTCATACCATTGATGCTGGGGACATGATCGAAGAGCTGATGAAAAACTCTGGCGAAGATGGTGCGATTACAGTCAGTCAAACTGACCGACCGTGGATGTATGGAGTGATTAAAAGTAAAGGAAAACGGATTACTGGTATTATTGAAAAACCGGAAAAAGGCAAAGAGCCATCGAACCTCAAAGCACGCTGTTGGTTGTTGTCACATAAGTTTCTCTCGGTGTTGCGTGATGTGCCTGCACAGCAGTACAGTTTTGAAGCCGCGTTAGATGTTTTTTTCAAGGAGCATGAAGTGTTTTTTGTACAGCGTCCTGATGCCTTACCCAGTTATAAGTATCCTTGGCATTTGTTCGAGTTTCAGCAAGTATTGTTTGATCGCTTAAGTTCGTACACTGCTGATGATGCTCAAATAGCGCCAACGAGTGTGATCGATGACTCTCACGGTCCAGTGGTGATTGAGAGTGGGGCGAGTATTGGTCACGCTGCCAAGATTGTGGGGCCCTGTTATATCGGTCGACATGCTGTGATTGGTGATTACTCGTTTGTTCGAGGCAGTAGCATTGAACAAGATTGCACTGTTGGGGCAAACACAGAGGTGGTTCGGTCGATTTTGTTCCCACATGTCGATATTCACTTTGGGTATCTAGCTGACTCAATTGTTGCGTCAGGTGCCAAGATTGGGGCCGGGTTGATCACTGCAAATAAACGCCATGATCGAGAACATATTAAAGTGATTGTAAAAGGTGAAAAGATTGATGCTGGACGCAATAATGTGGGAATTATGGTGGGTGAAAAAGCCAAAGTTGGTGTGCGAGTGACTACAATGCCTGGGATTGCGATTGGAGCTGGGGCGATTATTTACCCAGCGATGACGCTCTATGGGAATGTGGCACATGGCGAAGTGGCGAAATAGGGGTTAGGGTTTAGGCCTTCCTCCTCCGCTAAAGCTACGGCGGACGCAGTAGGGTTTAGGGAACGTTCGTCATCCTGGTGACCGCGTGCCTCGCTTTACTGCGTCCCCTAGTCTTGACGAAGGGGGAGCGGTGGAGCAAAGCCGGGATCCATTTCCTTAATTTCAATATAATAACTGGGGTGATTAATACTTAATTATGCCGCAACAATTCTCATCTCTCAAAAAATTCCAAGCGCTCTACACTCCCCAAATCATTCAAACTCTGAGTGATTTTTTTGAGAAGCAGTTAGAACTAGCCAAAGACAAAGATCGAGTTTTGGAAGATATGGTCGCTGTGCTGAAAGAATTTGTGTTGCGTGGAGGCAAACGATTGGGCCCGTTGATGGTCATTTTAGGATACCAATTGGCAAAACAACTCGCTGCATCTAAGCAGAAGGTTGACGGTGATATCGTTACAGCCGCGTGTAGTGCTGAAACGCATCATCTGTATTTATTAAACCTTGATGATATGGCTGACCGAGATGTGTTGCGTCACGGTGGAAAAACCTTGGAAGAGTACTACAAGACAGAAGTATTTGCTGATTGGTCAGACAGTGATCATCACGGTCGGTCGTTTTCCTCAATTGCGGGGTCACTGCTCAACTCCTACACGTTTGAGATTTTGAATAGTTCTGGGTTTGAACCGAAACGGATTTTGAAAGCGATTAATGTGATTACTGAAATGCTGTTTACTGATACGGGTGTGGGTTGGCAGATTCAGTATTATCAAAATAATGAGTCAGTGGAAACTGCGACTGAAGAGCGGTTTATGAAAGGGCTTGAGTACGTGACCAGTCGCTATAAATTTGTAGGGCCACTATTGATGGGTTTGGCACTCGCTTTGGATGAGAGTGATGTGCACTTTGATCAACTAAAGCGATTCTATCGTGATTTTGGTAGACATGTAGGTATTGCGTTCCAAATTCAAGATGACATTATTGGTGTGTTTGGCGATCCCAAAGAAACAGGTAAAGCGGTTGGAAATGATATTCGCGAGGGAAAGAAAACACTGCTGATTCAACGTGCTTACCATCAAGGAAATGCAAAACAGAAACACGTCATAGCTCAAGCCCTCAACAATCCACTTTCTATAGCGCAATTGGAAAATGTCCAAACGGTGATGAAAGAAACAGGCTCGCTTGCCTACTCACAGCAACTCGCAGAAGAGCATGTACAGCTGGCTATTGCATCGCTCAATGATTTGCCGGCGTGTGAAGAGGTTGAAGTGATGCGAGAGTTGGCGGAGTATATGGTAAAGAGAAAGGTATGAAGAAATTAAAGTTAAGCGGTCATGATTTTGGGTTATTGTATGCGGTGACGTTTCTGGCATTATTTTTTTTGCTTCGACAAAAGGAAGTATTTTCTTTTCAAGAATTGTTTGGTGATCCGATGATCACATATGTACCAAGTGCTTTTGCAATGATTTTTACAACTTCAGTGGAAGTTGTTAAGTGGTTTTTCATGCCAATTTTTATTCCGTTGTTTGCTACGTTTTACCTTTGGAAATCAAAAAGTGGAGATGAGTTCGTTTTTTTGTACATGTTGATAGCACTATCTTCGATTGTGTTGTTTACACTCTTATATCGAGCAGCGTACTTTAATGTATGTGTATCATATGGTGGTTATGACATTGGTTGCGACACTGATCCGTTAGATGTCGAGTTCCTCTTCATTGCTGTCTTTATGATTAACCTTATTTTTACTTTTGTTACTTCACTTATTTGGTTACCGATTTACCGTATGTTACGTAGAAGGAAAAAACATCAAAGATAGTTTCAATTTATCGTAAGCAAATGCAAAATAAAAAGTGTCATCCTCGACCCGATGAATGAGCCCGGCTGAAAGCCGAGGGAAGCCATCGAGCATCGGGGATCCATTCTTGATGTCAGTTTGAAGTGAAGCCAACAACTGTAAGAAAATCGTTATTTGCTCGCTTTGTTATGGGAAAGAGTTCTGAATGATTACAATACTTGTAAAGAAATAGTAAAAACACCTAGACTGGATCGATCACACAAATGGTTTTTTAATGGATCCCCGATGCTCGACTGAGCTCTCTTGGCCGCTGGCCAGGATTTCTCTGTCGGGTCGAGGATGACGGGCGGGGTTTTGTTTCTCTGCCTGCTACTTTTATTTGAAGCATTAAAAGCGATTTGTAATATCGGATTCTAAGCAGTGGCTACTCTACTATTCCAAAGTAATACAACACTAAATCTTCGTTACTATCATTGATAATACTATGCGGTTCATTTGGTTCGATGGTAAATGAATCACCTTTGGTAACGCGATGCTCTTCTGCATTAACAATAAGCTTCCCATCACCTTTTAAGACAAAGAAAATTTCATACATATCCTTATGCGAATGTTTTTCAACTACTTGTCCTAGTGAAATAGTGGCAATGGCACATTGAGTCAGGTGTGGGACTTCTCCATTTTTCAGTAATACTTGTTTCAAGAGATCTGATTTGTGTGACGTAGAAACTGGAATAACATTTGCGCTGTTAAGTAATTTCATGAGTGTATTATACAAAAACACTCGTCATCGGAATGACGAAAGTATTCCTAATTTCCCATGCCATTGTTTCTGTCTCAAAGTGAATTTATCCTTCTGGCTAAGAATGAAGTGAGTATCTGAGGTAAAAGAGTCTGTCAAAAACGATAGAAAGTTTTTTCACTCATAGCTAATGTCATATGTATCTGTTGTGTCCTCATTTTTTGGGAATTCTTTGTTCATGATTACTTTACGTATTTTGGCATGAGAATACTCATGTGCTGCATGCTCGTCCAGTAAAGAGAAAAGCAAATGCATGTATTGGTCCCTTGTTGTTACTGGAAGTCCACAAACGTCGGACCAGATTCTTCTAAACACCTCAGCGGGAGCTGTTTTTAGAAGCTCGATAAGAGCTTTCCTAGTTTCAGTTGCTTTGGGTGAATCCTCAAAATCAAGTTTAATGCAAGGAGTTCCTGTGAACGAATTAACCCTATCAAAGGCGATACGTCCAAACATAGTGACACTTGGCGTTTGTGGTCGTTGGAAATCTCGCATCATTAGGTAATTTCTTTGTATATTGGTAACCATACCATCTTGGATATGGTCTTCGTCAACGATGAGTACTCGTAACACTCCGTTATTGCGGTAATCTTCTTCTTTTTCCTTGCCTCCAAAGAAACCTTTCACCATAAAAACGTAAGGGTTGGTACAAACTTCAAGCCTAAGTTTCCAGTATTCTTTCCATGACATAGAATTGTATTTGTTTAATCCCTCAACAGAGTCCTCAGTTCTTCTTTGTACTTTGTAATCTTCTGGTGATGTTCTGAGTAGTTGGTCATCGGCTCTATTTAGCAGCTGGTTAAATTGATAAGCTTGATGTGCACTCGTTGCAACTCGAGTGACGTGTTTTTTTAATCGATCTATGAGTTCTTCAAGGCCAATCTCTTTGATTTCTGTTTGTGGAGCTATTTCTTCTGGTTGCTCAGCAACAGGTTCCCCCTTTAGTTCAGTTGCAGGAACAGTGCGACTTGTGTTTAGGGAGTCTTCTGTTCGTACTCGAACTTTTGTTTTTTCTCGTCTTAGTCGTTCTCTATAACCTTCGATTTTATTGTCCATAACTCCTCCAAGCTAACCGACTTATTTTATCACTTTGAACATTAGGGCAATAGATCCTGTTATTTTGGGGTAATTACTCACAGATCCTGAAACCCTTTTCTTGGACTTTGTAAATTCAGCCTGCCTTTCCGGTAGGCAGGGATGACGGAGTTGTTTGGATGATGAAGATGTTTTTGGCTTTCGATATTTATAGGCAATCTCACAACAACGCAACTACCAAACCACCCAACGACTACCTTTTGTAACAGGGGAAACTTTGGAATCTGAATGCCGAACTAAGCAACGAATTAACCACTCACTACTTTGACTTTAGATCCCGAATCGAATTCGGGATGACAGGCATTTCCCTGACATTAATTCTTTTGCTGGCAAACTAACGTTTGGTTACAAACGACTTTCCTACTCCCTACTCCCCAAACCCTATTCCCTATTTCAGCGCAATTTTCAGCACCTCGTCCACATGCTCGACAAAGTGAAAGGTGATTTGCTTTTTGACGCTATCAGGAATTTCTTCCATATCTTTTTTGTTCTTTTTTGGCAAAATAGCAATGGTACTCCCTGCTCGCTTGGCAGCGATCAATTTTTCTTTCAAGCCCCCTATTGGCAAGACTCTCCCACGCAGCGTAACCTCTCCCGTCATACACACCTCACGTTTTACCGGAGTTTCGGTAAACGCACTGACGATAGCGGTTGTCATGGTGATACCAGCAGAGGGACCATCTTTGGGCACTGCTCCTTCAGGGACGTGAATGTGCACATCAGTCTCTTTCATTTTTTTGTCGCTAATGCCGAGCTTTTTGGCTTGTGATTTGACGTACGTCAGGGCAATTTGAGCCGACTCTTTCATCACATCACCCAATGTTCCAGTGAGTTTGACCATGCCTTTACCTGGAGTCAAAGTGACTTCAATAAATAATACGTCACCACCGACGCTGGTCCATGCAAGGCCGGTTGCTAGACCGATCTCATCTTTTTCCTCGGCGAGGGTGTGATCATACTCTTCTGGTCCAAGTAGCTTCGTTACGGCTTTGACATCGACTTTTTCGGTGGTACTTTGTTTCTCAGCAAACTTTCTGGCCAACTTTCTGACCAGTTTCCCAATTTGTCGCTCAAGACTGCGAACTCCAGCTTCACGAGTGTAGTGCGCGATGATGTGAGTAATCGCATCATCACTCAGTGTGATTTGTGCTGTGGTTACCCCGTTATTTTCCAAGACTTTTTCCCATAAATGGTCTTTGGCGATATGAAATTTTTCTTCTTCCGTGTACCCTGAGTACTCGATGATCTCGAGACGATCACGTAGTGCTGGTGGAATGGTGGAGAGGGTGTTGGCCGTAGTGATAAACAACACCTCAGACAAATCGAAAGGCACTTCGAGGTAATGGTCTGAAAATTCATGATTTTGTTCGGGATCCAGTGCTTCTAGCAGTGCTGCCGATGGATCGCCGCGAAAATCGTTGCCAATTTTATCAATCTCATCCATCATAAAGACCGGATTTTTGCGTTTGGCTTGCTGCATACCAGTGATGATTCGACCAGGCATCGCTCCAATGTAGGTACGTCGGTGTCCGCGAATTTCGGCTTCATCGCGAATTCCACCCAAGGAAATTTTGACAAACTCTCGCCCGAGCGCCTCTGCGATTGATTTACCAATACTGGTTTTACCGACCCCTGGTGCTCCAACAAAACACAAAATGGTTGGAGCTTTACGATCTTCTTTGTTTTTTTGCTTGGCTTTGAGTTGTAGTACCGCTAAGTACTCGATGATACGGTCTTTCACTTCTTTCAGACCATAGTGATTTTTGTTGAGTACTTTTTGCGCTTTGTTGAGTGACACAGTTCCACGACTGCGATCATTCCACGGCAGATCAATCACTGTTTCAATCCAGTTATTAATGTAACCACTTTCGGGATTATTCATCGACATGCGATCCAAGCGTTTGAGTTCCTTGTCTACTTTTTGCGCTACCTTTTTTGGCAGTTTGGCTTTTTTAACACGTTCTCTCAGCTCGTCAAACTCCTCATCATCGTCTCCACCCTCACCCAACTCCTTTTTCATCACTCGAATGCGTTCTCGAAGTACCGACTCTTTCATGTGCTTATCAAACTGTTGCTGAGTTTTGTTAATAATGTCGCGTTCAATTTGATAGCTGTTGAGTTCTTTGGAGAGCTCAGAGACGACCATCTCGAGTCGTGCTTCAACATCGACGGTTTCAAGAATTTTTTGCTTTTTGGCTGTGGTGGTTTGTAAGGTGCTAGCAATTTGGTCTGCAAGCTCTCCAGCATTGACTCCGCTCATGAGTTTCATGAAGTTGAGAAACTCGACCGGTTTGCCCAAATTGACCGCAGAGTTAAATAACTTTGAGAGATGCTTTGACAGCGCTTTGACTTTTTCTGGGTCGGCAATAATGTCCGATAAGACTTCGACTTCAGCCAGTAAACACTCGTCTTGGTTAATAATGTTGAGAATTTTGACGCGTTTTTTCCCTTGAACGAGTGCATTGACTTGGTTATTGGTATTGAGTGTACGCTCGATACTTGCGAGAGTTCCGATTGTGTACATTTCGTTTGGAGTGGGATCATCGATGTTTTTGTTTTTCTGCGCCACCAAGATCACCATGTGGTTGGTTTGCTCAGATTTAGTGATAGCAGCGACTGATTTTTTTCGACCAAAATTCAACACGGCTTCTGTTTGCGGGAACATAATTCCCTCGCGCACAGGGACCAGCGGAAACAAGATTTTGTCGGGACGCTTTGCGAGTGCTGAAGGGAAATCTTTGGGCTTATCCTGGCCATTGGCAAATATGGTAGTACTCCCATTGTCTTTTTTGACCATGGATTCACCTGAGATGGTTTGTGATTTCTCACTGGTTTTTGGTGCTGATTGTTCAGAAACAATCTCGGGAATTTTTGCTTCTGTTGGTTCTTTTTTGGTATCGGTCATAGTTTTTCCTTGGTTGCGTTTGGCAGGTTTTTATCGCTCCAACTCGAGTATTTTATTGGACAGTTTTAGCATTCTAAATGATTGACTGCTAATTAGCAAGGGGAAGTTAGTTACTAGTTAACAGTAAACAGTTAATAGTGCTATAGCCGGTTTTATGGTGTTAACGCCAAGAAAACTCATAACGCATAATTCAAAACTCAAAATAAACAGAAAAAATAGAAAAAGTGAGACTATTTACCGCTTTTCTACCGAATGAAAATCCCAACAAAGGTTTGTGCGATGCTTAGCAAGAAAGAGATCAAAAGAAGGGTTAAAAATTGACCCAGCTGCATGCCCATAAAAACAGTTGGTTTAATATCAAAACCAGGGACAATCCACGTTGCTAGCCATAGAATAAAGACGTTAATCACCCAAGAGAATAGTCCCAAAGTGACGATGTTGACTGGTAAAAACAAAATTTTCAAAACAGGTCGAAGGATCATCTGCAGCAGTGACAAGACAATCCCACCCACAATCAGACTCATGTAATCTGTGTAGCTCACCGTTGGGACTAAAAACGAAAGGAGCGCGATCGCCAGAATGGTTTGGATGAAGCGAATGAAAAGGTGTTTCATGAGGTTACTCTACTCGATTTGAGGGGCGATGTAAAGTTTTTTTAGGTGCTAGGTGCTAGGTGCTAGGTGCTAGGTGCTGGGTGCTAGGTTTTAGGTATCAGGTATCAGGTATCAGGTGTCAGTTGTCAGGTATCGGGTATTTGTTGTTGGATGCAAGGAAACGCTCGTCATCCTCGACTCGATGAATGAACCCGATCCCGCACTGCGGGATGAAGCCATCGAGCATCGGGGATCCATTTTTTCACATTTACTCAAAGTGAGTTCATTTTCTTGTCAGAGTTAGATGTGAGCTCGTTTTATTATGGCAGAAAAGGAAATCGCAAAAGTTTAACAGTTTGAAGTGAATCCATGTTAAAGCGAACTATATAAGTGGCTTTTGGTGAATCCCCGATGCTCGACTGAGCTCTCTTTACCCGACTAACTTTTTTGGCTTATTAGCCATAAAAGTTTGAAGGGTGAACCGATGGCCAGGATTTCTCTGTCGGGTCGAGGATGACGGTCGTTTTTGCTTATAAGACTCTTTTGGTAACTCATAACAACTCAACAACACAACTACCCAACAACTCCTCTAGATTGGATCCTGAATGGTCTGGCTCTTGACGATTGCCAGACACTCCAGGATGACAAGCACGATTTAAAGAGTCTATCGTGCTTGTCAACACCTGCTTGCAACGTTTTTTTTGAACCAATCAACTTTCCTCTTTCCTCTTCTGTCGTATCTGCACTATTTTTTTTACAATTTGCATCGAAATAAATACCAACGCAGCGGTGGCGATGCAGCTGGCTGCAAAGTACGCGATGTAGAGTGGATTAATGTGTAGTTGTTGTAATTTTGAACTGGCCGAAATGGACTGAATGGTCTCACTCTCCCCCACCCGCACAATCAGTTGTTTCTCTGGAGTTTTGAACCACTCATTGCCAATCGCAGTGAAGGGGAGTTCGATACTTTGATATGGTAGTAAGGCGTTTATTTCTGCAACGTTGAGCGTGAGTTGCACATCATCTGGAGCTTTGATCGAAACCGGAATGTGGTACCAAGCAACTCCAGTCGTATTGGTGACTTTGAGTTGATTTGAGGAAAGCACGTTCAAGAAGGAGGAAAGGGGTTGAGTGACAGTCACTGTGTACTTTGGTTCGACAAACAGATCATGGTCGGTGACGTTGACAAACACGTCTTTTTTATCCTGTCCCTCATACTTATATGATCCGGCAGGGTAGGGTTTTGTGCTGGACTGACCTTGATATGCAAACACAAAATGACTGAAATCAAGATGTGAAAAATAATCCACGCCCCCTGTGGTATTGGTCCAGGTCGGATCGACGCCGATCCAGTGTTGGCTTTTTTCATCATAGTACTCTGGCCAGGCATGCAGCACGTCTTGGACTAAACTTAATGGGCGAATTTCAGAGTTACTGGTAAAAGCAAAACCAGTGGCTTGACGCGCGGGAATATTGTTGGCCCGAGCCAGAGTGACAAAGACATCGGTGAACTCCTGGCAAACAGCGTTATCGGTTTGCTCTAAGCTGCTTTTTGCGCCGAGGCGATTTTCATTGTTGCTCAATCGATCATAATTGTATTTAAGTGTATCCACGCTGTAGTCAAAAATTTGTTGCGGTGAAGAGTACTTCTTTGCAATATTTTGGATCACTGGATCCTCAATTTCCCAATACGTATCCGCCAAAGTGTGTTGGGGTTGTGGTGTGACTTTGATGGTCTCTACACTGGGGGTGAGATAAATACTCGCTATACCTTTCGCGACCACGGATTGGGACTGGTTGGCATCGAGTAAATAGGTGGCGATCCAGTTGCCATCCATATCTTGTTCGATTTTTTCAGGATTCGGGGCGATTTCACTATACTTTACTTTTTGATACTCGGTATCCGGTGGCAAAGCGATTTGTAATACTCCCCTATTTCCTGTCGGGTTTTGCAGATTATAGGTGAGTGAAAAATCGAAGTATTGTTTCTCTCCAAAAATAATCGAGATGCCTTCGGTATTGTCGGGTTGGTCATAGGTCAGGATGCTGTGCTCATCGTCAGTTGTAAGCGTGTAGTTGCTGGGGGTGGCGAGTTTGGGTTGGCCAAACTTTCTGGGGATTTTTAAGACGGCACTGTAACGATCAAAACCATCTGGATCAGCAATGCGCGGGGTATACACTTCTAAAATATTACCGCTGATAATCGCGGTGTCGGGATCATCATACTCGATGCTAAAGACTCGCTTTTTACCTTTTCCGGCAATGATATCCGGAAACTCGATGCCAATGGTGGTCGAGTTGTCATTGACGACGACATTCGCATTGAGTTTTTTGTTAGTGAGTCGGTCCATCACCCGAATATTTTTGAGTTTGGTGCTGGAGAGTTCGAGACCGTATTTTTTAAGATAGGTAGTGCTTAAGTTGTTACTAATCGTAAAATTTTTGGAGACGTGTGAGTTGCCACTAAAGTCAACGGTTTGGACATTTTCTAAAGTGGTTGTGAACTCATTGGCGGCAAATGCTTGTATTGGCAAGCAAAGGAAGGTTATCAGTGTAACCAAAAGTGTCATGAATAGCTGTTGTACCATTCGTTTTCGCATCTTGATTAGTGTAGCGGATTGAGGAGGGTTGGGAAACAGGGAGCGAGATGGAATGAAACCCATAATATTTGTAAATTGTACTAACTTCTGTTACAATGCGAACTCTTGATTTTTGGAGGAATATGGCAATTTACGGATTACGCTTTGAACACGGGTATTCTGTTAGTGCAGACGATTTTTTAGCCGAAAAGCTTACTTTAGAGCACTATTTGGGTGTTCCGAACGTCCTTAGATTTGTGTTTACGCCTGGAGTGCATAACATAACACCCTCTGAAATGTTGTGTCCAGCAATGGTACATACAATTCAGGTTGTGAGTAATGATAATGCGTTAGAGCAAACGGGAGTGTATCGTTCAAAAAGAATGTTGAATATTGGGGCAAGTGACTTGAGCATTGCTGCAGCTCAGTTTATGGAAGCAACACCCACAATAAACCCAATAAATGAGGAACTTATACGAATGGTACATTTAGGTCAGGAAGATTCCCCTCTTGTTACTATTGCTACAACAGATCAAGAGTCTCCAAGTTATCGCCAAATGCTGATTATTTATTGGGTGCTTTCCTATTTACCGAATTTACCTCTAAAGTGTGAAACATATGAAGCTGAAAATCCAATAACTTTTTATCAAGAAATTGTTGCAGTTTTTGAATCTATTAGAGGCACTGAAATTAAAGAAAAAGATCTATTTCGAAAACTTAAGAATTTGTTTCCGCGATATAATAAGTATGGTTTTGAATTAGATGCTTTCAGATCAGGTCTTATTATTTTGGAGAAAAATGGACTTGTAATTGTTAGAGATACAATAGTTGGTGGGAAACATCAAACACTTATTTCTCTTACGAAAAAATAAGAAGTTTTTTTAGTAAGTCATTCTGCCGTTGTTATTTTGTTTGTGTTACCATCACACTCATGAAAGCAATCCTTCTCGCTGCGGGCTTCTCTACTCGGCTGTATCCTCTCACTGAGTATTTTCCGAAAGGACTGTTGGAAGTCGGTGGGAAATCCATTTCGGGGTATGTGATGGATGAGCTAGTAAAACTTCCAGAGGTAGATGAGATTGTGTTAGTGACGAATCATCGATACGTTGAGCACTTTATCAATTGGGTGAAAAATGAGTACAAAAATTACTCAATACAAATCATCGACGACTGTGCAACACACAAAGATGAGCGGCTTGGAGCTATTGGTGATCTACAGTTGGTGATCGAGCAAAAAGGCTGGCAGAATGAGGACATTTTGGTGCTTTCCAGTGATACGCTCAGTTCGCTGAAGCTAAGTGAGTTTGTCGATTTTTTTGAGAGCCATCATGGTGTTATTAACGCTGTCTATGACACGAAAGACAAAGAAATCATCAGAGAAAAATTGGGTTGTGTGACGCTTGATCAGGACAAGATTGTACAGTTTATCGAGAAACCAAGTGAGCCTGAAGGCACTCTGACCAGTATCCCCTACTATATTTTTCCCAAAGAAGCGTCTGCACTTGTCACTCAGTATTTGTCTGAAGGCAACAGCGCCGATGCACCGGGATCAATCATTTCTTGGTTGATTGATAAGTTGCCAGTATATGGGTTTCAGACAAAAGGGTACTACTATGATGTCGGGACGAAAGAAGTGTATGAGCGGCTAAAGGTGGATTTCAGTAGTTTAATCAAATAGATGAATTCCTTGAGATTTTCTTAATCTTGAGCAACCATCTGTTATGCATTGAAATAGTCTTTGCATAATCATTTGTTCTACAGTATTTGAGCGTGTTTTTGTATCAAGTACGTGCCAGTAACGAATGCCCTCATTTTCATGTCTTTTTTCCAAAAAAACTCTTTTTTTTAAACAAAAGATGTAATCAGGGTAATTTTCTGCATTCAGTTCAGAATTACTTTGTAGTTTATCTGTAGTTTCGTCTACCCACTGTAAAAATGTTTCTTGACTAGCATATGCATCAAAGCAAAACATAAAGCTTGTGGAAATAGAGGCATGAATGCCACCAAGTACTAAAGAGGTTTGTACTAATTTTTGAATTGAATTATGAAACTCTTTTTTCTTACAATAGGTTTTTACCTCACCAAAAGTGGTAACTGAAATATTTGAAGCGACAAAAAAGTTGTTGTCTTTATAAACAAACGATCGAGGATCAAAATTATCTACAACCAGAATATCAATCTGAGAACTTGTTTCTCCTTTTTTATTAATTACAAAACCTTCTCCGACACTGTACGTTGAAGGTAAATACCTTTGTAGAATTTCTCTTAGTACTTTTTCGTGATAACTACCCTTGCTAGGAGCATGGTCAATTATAGAGTCAAGTCGCCTGTATTTTGCTAAAACTTCTTGAGTAATGCTATCTAAGTATGTGATTTTATTTTTTTTCGCCATGAATAAATACTTTAGTAAACAAATTTACGAATCAGTCCCACACACTTACCCTGAATAGTGACTTTCTTGGCGTAGATTGGTCGCATAGCGCTGTTGGCTGGCTCGAGGCGAACGCGGGTGGTCTCTTTGTAAAATCGCTTTAGTGTTGCCAGACCGTTATCAAGTAGTGCCACCACGATATCTCCATCATGCACGTCTTCTTGTTTTTCAATTACGACATAGTCTCCATCAAGTATTCCATCCTCGATCATCGACTCTCCTTTGACCTGAAGGACATACGCGGCGCGCTTGCCACTGATCATTTCGGGTGAAACTTTGAAAGTAGCATTGGGATCGGTAAATGGTTGGATGGGTTGTCCAGCAGCGATGAAACCCATGAGAGGTAAGTCCAGACTTTCGGTGAGACGCAAAAAGGTTCGATCAATCAGCTCAATGCCGCGAACTGAGCCTTCTGCTTTGCGAATGACTTTTTTACGAACCAGTGCTTGAAGGTGTTCATGAACTGTAGCCAGTGATGAAACACCTAATGCTTCAGCAATCTCTTGTAATGTTGGAGAGTAGCCATTCTTCTGGATGTATTGAGCCAAAAAATCGATAATTTGACGTTGGCGTTTGTAGAGTGTTGGTGGCATAAGTCATCCTTCCTTTATGAACTAATCGAAACGAATGGAAACGAATGGAAACGAATTCAAACGAAGGCGCTGGAAAACCTTTGAGTTTATTTGCTGTGCTTAATCAATTGGTGACCATTCGTTTTATTCGTTTGTATTTGTTTTAATTCGCTATTGTTACGGGCGAACATTTATCGAATATATTCACGATAACCGAAAAGAACACGACAAAACAAGTGGAACAAAACGGGGGGAATTGATACGAAGTGGGTCAATTTGCTGGATGCATGATGCAAGCTACAAGTTGCATGTAAATTTGCAGCAGTTGTAAGTAGAAAGTGATACGTTGAAAGAAGTGGTGCGTCATCCTGAATTTATTTCAGGATCTGTGAACAAAAAACCATTTTTGTTTACACTCGCGCATTGACGCAATAAATGAACTGTTTGATGTAAGGAAAATATGCTTGTTACAACTTGAAAGAATACCCGAAATGCAAATTATTTAGCCTACAGATCCTGAAATAAATTCAGGATGACGACTTTTTATGTTTTTTTGCTTTCGATATTCATTATTCATTGGCAAACTCACAACAACATAACCACCAAACCACTCAACAACTGCCTTTTGTAACAGAGGAAATTGAGGAACCAGAATGCCTAACGAAGCAACACAGCAACTGGTCAACTGATTAACCGCTCTCTGCTCTGACTTTAGGTCCCGAATCGAATTCGGGATGACGGAGGTTTCTTAGCTTTCGATATTCATTGGAGCAGTTACAACAACACAACCACCTGCCTCGCCGGCAGGCAGGCTCAACCACTCAACAACAGCACTTTTGTAACAAAGGAAACTTTGGAATTAGGATGCCTAACTAATCAACAAAGCAACCAATCAACCGATTAACTACTCGTTGCTCTGACTTTAGATCCCGTTTTTACCCTCACGGGCACAGGTCAACGGGATGACGGCGGGGTTACTTTTTCTCTTTATACAACTTATATGCTCCAAGAGTAGCGACTCCAACCACGATCGCACCGATAACTAAGTACTGAAAACCTTTCATGTATTTTTCCAGCTCCATCCAGTGACTTCCCAACAGTGAAGCAGCATACGCTAGCGCGAAACACCAGACTAATGCGCCCAAAAAAGTGTAGACAATAAACTTTGGATAATTCATACGTAGTACTCCAGGTGGGAGTGAAACATAGGTGCGAACCACAGGGAGTAATTGTGCAAAAAATACGGCTTTATCACCATATTTTTCAAGCCATTTTTGCCCCTTTTCGAACTCTGCTTCAGAAACTCCGAACGGACTCCCGTACTTGAGTACCAGTTTCTTTCCTCCTTTATGACCAATCACGTACATGATGGTTGATCCTGTAATATTTCCCACTGCTCCAGCTAATGCTGCTAAATAGAGATTGAGTTTTCCCATTGAGACAAAAAACCCAGCAAAACCCATTATGGCTTCTGATGGGAGTGGGACAGCAGCTGACTCAATCGTCATTCCCAGCCAGATACCAATGTAGCCAAACTGCTCAACCATTGAAGACGCAAAATTAAATAACTCGTGCAAAATATTTGACATGTGTATGTTTCTAGCTAATAGATAACAAAGGTCTAGTATATTTCAAGATGGGAAAAGTTAAAAGGAGAAGAAGAAGTGTTGATTGGTTGAATAGATATCGATAGCCAAAAAAAATAAAAAGTCGTCATCCTGAATTTATTTCAGGATCTGTGAGCAAGAAACATTTAGTTTTTGTTCACCATTTTTTTACATTAATTGCATAGCGCACTAAAGAGAATGTCCAAAATAGTGGAAATGACTTTCAAGATTATTTCATTGAGTAGCTATTCAGACTACAGATCCTGAAATAAATTCAGGATGACGTGCCGTTTCTTTCAACTTATAGTTGAGTTCCCTTTTCAGATTTCTTGTATCTTGCAACTTGAATCTTGCAGCTTGTAGCCTTCCCCTCACACAAACGCATTCATTAACCCACTAATATCCCGTGTCGGTTGCCACTGACTCACCAGTGAACCATTTTGAACCTGTGGGAGTTGTTTGTGATACGGGACTGAGGATTTGTCTTGATAAAAAATGCCAGTGCCGAGCCGATCAATCTCCCAACTTTTTTGCCAGGCTGCAACTTTATCTTCCGTATTATGTCCTTCTGCTTGCATGTCATAGACTCGAGTTTGAAACCACTGATGGGTATTCACCGCGTTAAATGTCACACACGGTTGGAACACATCCAACACACTCATGCCTTCATGTTGGATCGCTGCTTTCATCAATCCTGTGAGTTGAGGAATGCGCCCTGCGTAGCCACGCGCCACAAAAGTAGCTTGCGCGCTCAGTGCTAAGGCAAGCGGATTGACTGGTTCATCGACAACACCGAGTGGGGATGATTTGGTTTTGGTCCCCTTGGCGGTGGTGGGTGAGTTTTGTCCGGTAGTTAGGCCATAGACCTGGTTGTCATGAATGATCAATGTAATGTCATGATTACCTCGTACTGCCGTCAAGAAGTGGTTCATTCCCTCTCCGTACGTATCGCCATCGCCAGCAATGACGATCACTTTCAGATCATGATTCGCGAGTTTGATGGCTTCAGCGTTAGCAATGCCGCGACCGTGCAGTGCATGAAAGCCATACACTCGGTTAAAATCTGCCATGTTTCCACTGCACCCGACTCCATACACAATGACCAGCTGTTCTTCGGGAATGGCGAGGTCAACAATGGCTTGTTTGAGGCTGGCCCAGATACCAAAATCGCCGCAACCTGGACACCAGGTGGGAAAGATTGGGGATTTGAGTGAGGCTTGAGTGTGTTGTGTCATAACTGAGAAAAACTACATAGTTAAATCTAAGTAAGTATTGATGTTAAAGCTTTTGATGATTCAGCTTCTATGGCATTATTAAAATAATAATTTATCGCAGCAACTAAAGAGTTTCTTTCAGGAGCATTAAGGGAAAGAGCCTGAGCTAGACGTAGCATTTCAGACCAATAACCTACACTAGTATAGTCACCTTGTTTTATTGGTTCATATTTAAATCTCTTAGCCAGATCACTCTCAGTAAATGCACAATTGGTCATAGTTTTTGCAAATAATTATAATTATTTGTTTTTACTTCTTTAACCACTCCAAAATATCTTCTGCATAAAATGGTCTGCCGTCAAAGCGGCGCAAGTGCTGCTCAAACTGTACACCAGTTTCTTGTCGAATTAACTTTTCACCTTGTCCGGTGTAGTTGCCTTCAACCATGACCAGTTGATTGGAGCCATTGATCAGTTGCAGAAACTTCTCACTGGGAAATGGCCACATACAAGGAATGTGCACTACATTCACTGATTTGTACATGGTGGCATATTGTGGGATAACTGATTGTTGATACAGCACTTCATTGAGTACACTGACGGTTGAACCCCAACAGACGAGAGTAATCTCAGCTTGATCCGGACCCAATCGCATCGGTTGCGGAATTTCTTTGATCAGTTGAGCCATTTTCTTGGCACGCTTCTCTACCTGTTGGATAGTCATTTCCCCATCCTCTGTTGCATACCCAAACTCATCATGTTCATAGCTATTAGTGATTTGCATCCCATGTGGTTGTCCAGGAATACTGCGTTTAGAAACACCTTTTTCAGTTTGCAAGGAGTATCGTCGATACGAATCATCTTGTGGTAACTCTTCATTGCTCACCATGGACAAGTGTTGGAGCTGATACTGGGTCTCTACCGCAGGCATGGTTTGTAGTGTCTCAATGATGAACTTATCACTTAAAATGAGCACCGGAATTTGATACTTCTCGGCCAGCTCAAACGCTTTTCGAGTCAGTTCAAAATGTTCCTGCGTATTTCCAGGAGTCATGATCACCCTTTGAAACTCGCCATGTCCAGCATTCAGGGCAAACTGCAAGTCTCCCTGTCCTGTCCAAGTGGGCAATCCAGTTGCTGGTCCAGGTCGCTGGGCAATTAATACAACCAGTGGTAGTTCGGTTACCCCAACGAGTGAAAGTGTTTCAGCCATGAGTGCAAATCCCCCGCCTGCACTACCAGTCATAGCTCTCACCCCAGCAAAAGAAGCCCCCACGGCCAAATTCATGGCAGCGATCTCATCTTCGACGTGTCGCACGATCAGTGGATACTTATCCTGTTGGGCGGCCACGTAATGAAGCGTATTGGATGATGGTGACATCGGGTACGCACTATAAAACTGTAGTCCAGAAGCGATTGCGCCACTGCCAATCGCATGTCCACCGTTGAGCAGAAGTCCTTTAGAGGGAAACTTACCTACCTGAAATTTGGGTTGACCCAGTTGTGCAGCCGCTTGGTATGCAGTATCAAATACTTTGATATTGCCATCGATGACTTCTTGACCTTTACTTGCAAACTGCTCGCTCATCACTTGATGAAACAGTTGTGGATCAAGTCCGAGAAAGTAGGCACTTGCCCCAAGAGCGGCCGTATTGGTGGCAATGCTTTTGCCAGTCAACTCGCGGCTGATCTTTTTCATGCTGATGTTCAGAATATGTGAAGTGAGTGACTGGTATGGAGTGATGTCGTACCCATCATCTTGGAATTCACAGATAACAACTGTGTCCTTTGTGATTTCTGCTTGGTGGATTTTGAATGCGTTTTCGTTAAACGCGACCAGCACATCAAGGTTGCGCTTCTGGCAAGTAGCGTGTTCGCTAGAAGCGTAGGTTTGTCCGGTTTGGTGACCACCTTTAATCAGTGAGGGGTACTCGTAGTAGTTAAAAACAAAAAGTCCATGACGATGACACACTTTTGCCAGAGTGTCAGAGGTGGTCATCACTCCCTCACCAGCTTTGCCTGCGATTTTCCAGTTGAGTGAGACTGGGGTTGGGGCTTGGGTTGAAGGAGTAGTGAAATCATTCATAAACAATAATATGTCTCATTTGTAATCAGTTTCAGGAAAAAAGAAACTATTTCAAACCATTTTTATGTTTGAGCCGTGCTTCTTGTAGATAAATACTACTATATAATCCTCGAAATACTAAATACTATATGCCAACTTTCTATATACCATATACTACCGACTATTTCTACTCAAACTCCACCACCGACACATCATTGAGTTGGTCAGAGTTGCTCATCAAGATTCTCTCTAAATCATGATCTTTAATGAATGCAAATATTTTCACTTCGCCATTGATGTGTACTGTAGCAACATTCATTATCAAATGGGGTGGGTAAACACTGAGTTGAGTACTATTCATGCGTAATAATTCGATAACGTGTTGTGTTTTGGTGTTTATTTTCAAAAGTAAGTTATATCTTGGTGTAACTTCACGAGTTTTTTCTCGGAAAGTACATGAAATAGTTTTATCTTTGTCGGTTTTAAGTCCGCTAACAAGAAAAGAATCATCTGAGAGGAATAAAACAGGAGAAAATACACTGCTCGTAGGCAATACAGTACACTGTTTTTCTTGCCAATTTGTGTCTGCACTGCAGTACTCCGACGTGTTCCAGTACTTAAAAAATGATGACTCTGTTTGTGTTAATGCAATTGGTATTTTCCCTCCAGGTTCATCGTTTTCAGGCCATTCGCTATCCGGAATAGGGGTAAATTGCCCAGTAGCTATGTCAAACACCTGACTCCCGAAATATTTTGCATTTTGAAAGACAAATATAAGTTTATTATTATCTTGGTTGACAAAAAAATAATGATAAATAAGAAAGTTGGAGTCGAGGAAAATTTGATCAAGTTTTTTTGTTGCTAGAGTGTATCGCCAGATAGCATGTCCACTAAAAAAATAGAGCGATTTTGTATCAGGGGACAATGCAAAAGAATGTATATAGTCAAAATTATTTGATCCGGTACTACTTTTTGTCATTATTGTTTGATATGAGAACACTGAAAGATCTTTTTGAGTATCGAGGTTGTAGATATGAATTGACCGTGAGCTCGTTGGTGTGGGGATTTGTTTGCCCATCATATAAAAAACAGTATTTGATGGTTCATCGTAAATCATTTGATTGATATCTTCGGTTGTATTTAACATGGTCTGCAAAAACGCTTTATCGTGTAAGCTTAAACGAATTTTTGTCTCATTCATTGCGCTGATTTTTGCTACCGGTGCTGTGCTTGGTACAAAGTTATCCTGATTGAGTACGTATTCACAGTCGAGGTTAGAGTTGGGTTGTTGGACAGCACTCTCCTTAGCTACCGACTGGGTTTGGGGATTTGTTTTGGGATGGGATAGTTGTAGAAAAAAAATGAATCCCAACAATAGTAAAGCGATGCTTGCTAGTGACAAAACAACGGCTATGACAAATGTTTGAGGATAAATGTTATTGTCGGTTTGTGTATTACTTATACGGTTTTGATTATTCAATGTTTCTCTCTTGGTAAGATCTGGTGACTCCGAGATGTGATCAGTGTTTTCCATGGATATAATTCTAGCTCAATAACTGCAGCTTTTATAGATAAGTCTCCTAGTAGTCACGTGCGAATAATTGAGTATAGAATGTTTTCATGAAGAAATCCAACGTGTCCAAAACAAAACCTGCAAAGCACAAACCAAAACACGCATCACCAACATCAACCACATTTTTTTCTCCATGGCAAAAGAAACTCAGAAAAATTGCTCACATCAAGCAAATTGTTTCTGGTGTGTTAGCACTGGGTGGACTTATTCTGGTGGTGGGAGTGGTGTTATTCATGATTGATAAAAGTAAAGACATATACACTCTTACTGTAGAATCAGTTCAACCCAATCAACTGGTTCAAGTTGGCAACGAGCTGAGCGTGGATCTGGAAGTACAAAAGAACAAAGCGGCTTTTGGGGTGCAGTATGAAGCCAAGCCACTACTCGTCGTCAAAGTTGACGATCAACAAGTCGAGGAAAAACAACTCGATTTAACGCAGTTCTCAGCCGTGCAACAGCATTTACAGATCAATACAACCGACATTACTGAAGGTGAGCACGCCGTCAAGATTGCGGTGTTGGATCAGACGGATGAGCACAAGCAACTCTCTGAAGTTTCGTTCTCTATCATCAAAGATACCACTGCACCGGTTGCACAAGAAGTTAGTGTCGATGAAGGTTCAACAGCGAAAATATCACTTGATGATAAGAAAAATATTAGTATCACCGATAAAAAAGCCAATGAACTGCATGGCACTGTGAAATTTTCTGAGTCAGGGAAACTCAAAATCGAGAAGCCAAGTAATGCGCAAGTGAGCGTTGACGATGGTGACAGTCAGAGCCCACGCTTCGCTATTAGCGCAGGTGAAAAGCCATTTAAAACCACGTATGAATTTACTGATCAAGTAGGCCTCAAAACCTCTGGAAACTTTAGTTACTACTATGACAATGTGCCACCGAAGATTACGCTTCTCTCTCCGTCAACGCAAAGCACCAAGCTGGGGCGGGTGACGCGCATTGCGTTTAGTGTGAATGAAGGATTGAGTCAAAGTTATGTGACGATGAAGGGCCAACCGTACAAGACGAGTCTTTCTCAAAAAAACACCTATGCTTCTGAAGAAGTGCCACTGGAAGTTGGACCAAATCCATTTACCATTACAGCCACAGATTTATCGGGAAATACCAGCACTCAGTCGTTTTCGATTACGCTTGTTGAACCACCAAAATCGTCGTTTCGCATGTGCACCTTCGATATCTACAAGGAGTGTGCGTCACAAGTTGGGTATGAAGGGAACTGTGACAAAAAGGATGCTCTGCTTTCCTGCATGAAGTCAAAATGTGATAGTGTGGTGCGGTTGCAAGGGTGTGAGTAGATGTTATGAGGACAGAAGCTATACTCAATTACGGTTTATGATCGTCTCACATGTAACAACCTTTGCGCAACTGCCCGTTGTGGCATTAAAAAATTGGGGTAAAAGTAGTTGGGAAACGGTCTTTGTAGTTTGAAGTGTTTGGCTGGTTTTTGTATACCTATCGCCCCAAAAAAGTCTCTAACGAAAATATCAAGATCTTCTACTTCAGTATAGTCTCTTGCTACTATCACTCTCTGGAAAAATTCCCTGACTTTGTGTTTTTGATCATCGTTCAGAAATTTGCATTTTCGCAATTCTTCAAAGTCGTAAAGTCCTGAATAAACTTCAAGTCTTCTTATTTTCTTTTCAGCTGTATCAGGGGCTTTGCGAATATCAACTGTTTGTCTTTCATCAATAGTTCTTGTCTCAGTATCGCTACTGAAAGGAACGCAACCTGTCAAAAACTCAAATAAGCTAATAACCAATGCGTGAAGTTCATCAGCAATAGTAACAGGATTACTTTCTACAGAGGATTGTATGCTTAAATAACTTGTCGTTGAATGAGGCCCTCTGTTAGCTTTCGGTGGTCCAGCAAGTGCCCAATCAACGATCACCAAATGTCCCTGTCGATAAAACATATTTCCGGGTTTAAGATCTCGGTGCAAAATATTGTGTCTGATTGCATATTTCAGTACTTCGATAGCTTGAACGGTAATGTATGCCAAGTCAAAAAGATTAAAGTCAGGTCTTCTATCTGTTGTATCTAGTTTTGCAGCTAAATGGTTGTATATTCTGTTTTCTCGAACGATATCTACGCCATTTTTCCAGATCTTAGGATCAAGGTACTCAAGAAAGAATCCGATCTGTCCGTCAGTCAGTATTCCAAGAAGTGTGGAAATGCTGCGATGTTTTCCAATTCGTCGTAAGGTTTTGACTTCGTTATAAAATGCATCAAGGACTGCTTGTTTATTTTCAAACTCATGGGTTGGATTGGGAATCTTAAGAATGACTTCTTTCCCGTTTTCGTCTTGATTTATGAAGAGCCACGACATCGAAGTCACATGTGCAGGGGTGCTTTCTAATAGATTCTTGGGGGCTTCCAGTCTAGCCATGGCGCATTCTACATCAAATTGTACTCAATGTTAAGCCTATAATTATCGAAATTGACGGTAATGATTGATTCTTAAAGAAGGACTAACAATTGTGAAAACGGGACAACGTTGAGATAAAACGACCAATTCTTAGTAATACTGTTATCGCGTTTTTACCTTCACATCCGCTACCCAAAACCCCTTTTCATTCACCATCAATGGATTGATCTCCAGCTCTTGAAGCTCTGGGTGGTCATGCATCAGCAGTTGCAGCTGGAGCATCAACTCAACCAGATCAGAAACAAAATTTTGAGTAAATTTATTACTCAATTTGTCGAGTGCCCCGTAGGCTTTGGTACGCTTGAGTTGATCCATAAATTGTTGCCTGGTAGTGGGTAAAAAGCTGTAGCTGCGATCGGAGAGTACGTTGGTCCAGCTACCACCCAGCCCTACAGCCATGTACGGTCCAAACTGCAAATCGCGGTTGATCCCCAACAGCAGCTCGAGCTCAGCTTCGATGATCTGTTGATACAACACTTCATCCCCAAACTGCTTAAGTTGCTGGTAACTTTGACTCACATCATCTTGAGTTTTGACCACGCCATATACGGCACCAACTTCTTTTTTATGCGTCAGCGCAAGATTGGCTGTTTTCGCGTAAGAGGGCGTGTGAACTTGTTTCAACTGCGACTCGTTGGTGATGATACTGTATGAGGGAAGTTGAAACCCATATTGCCCTAAGAGGGAAAAGGTCTCATTGAGTTTGGTGGCGTACAGTGGTGTTTGTTCATCGGCACTGTGTTGTTGAGTAAACGGTGTAAAATGGTGTCTTTTGTATTTTGCTTGACTACTTTTTTGAATAATCGATAGGACCTCTATGTTTTCATTGGGATAAGCAGTAGTATGCACCCCAGCTTGGCGCAGTATTTTGCGATAATGATCAAAGGTGTCACCCCCAACTAAGGCGATACTCAGCGGTTTTTTGCCTTTGATCTCCAGCAGCATGTGTACAATTTCAGGCACATTAGTCACTGACTGTTGGGTAATGATCACCACGATACTATCAATTTGCGGGTCGCGTTGCGCCTGAGCGATGGCAACAGAAAAACGCTCTGCATCGGCATCGCCAATCACGTCGAGTGGATTGGAAATGTGACTGTTGGGTAACAACTCTTGTAAATGTGCAACTGAGTTGCTTGACCAAGCTGCCAAAGTGAGTTGGCGTACTTCGCTAACATCGACAGTATTTACTCCCGGTCCGCCAGCATTGGTGATGATCATTGCGTTTTCGAGTCGGTATGGGTGTTGTTCCAAAAAGAAAATAGACTGCATGAACTCTTGCATGGTATCAACCATCACAAAACCAAATTGAGCTGAAGCAGCTTTGAGCAGGACATCATTGGTGGCCAGAGCCGCAGTGTGTGACAGTGATGCCGCTTGGCCGACTTTAGACCGGCCACCCTTTAGCAGGATAATGGGTTTCGTTTTTGCAAGTTTGCTAATAACTTGAAAAAACCGTGGTAAATCGGTGAATGATTCCAGATAAATTCCCACCACTTTTGTGTGAGGATCTTGTGCCGCGAACTCTAAAGCCTCATTCTCACTCAACCCGGCCTTATTGCCTAAACTAACGGCAAATGAACAGCCGATATGATTTGATTCCATCTCGGTAAACAGCGCTGTGAGCATGGCGCCAGATTGGGAGATGAGCCCGAGCGAACCCGCAGCAATTTTCTGATCAGCAAAACTGGCATTAAGTGTGCTGTGCGGAGCCAAAAAACCAAGCGAATTGGGACCAAGCAAAGCAATCTGCGCATCGTGAAGTTTTTTGGCAATTTTTTCTTGCAAAATTTTTCCTTGCTCTGACATCTCGGCAAAGCCTGCAGTGATGATGACCACCGCTTTGACCTGTTTGGCGATACACTCATCAATCACTGATTCCACAAAAGCCGGAGGAACCACAATGATTGCAAGCTCTACCGATTCTGAAATATCAGTCAAATGGGCATGGACCCTTAACCCTACGATGCTGTTTGCTTTTGGGTTTACCGGAAATAATTGCGTCTTCGGATTAGCTTTTTGATACTCCAAAGTGTTTTTCAGGATTTGATAGCCGACTTTTTTGCTTTCGCGTGAAGCACCGATGATAGCGATTGATTTGGGGTGGAAGAAAGAATGGAACATAAGGAAAATTACTCTAATTGACCTAATTGATCTAATTTCTAAAATTTATCATTAAGTGGTATCAGGTATGTTGAGCAGACTTAGAGCAATTAGAAATTATATTTACACCAGCTCTCGACCTGTCATGCTTGCTGGCTTTTGTATCCCCAAAATTTTTAACAGTGTGGGCGCAATGTCTGCTAGGATCCCTGTGGGCAACAAAGTTGATTGTCCCATAAAGGCGTTGCTCATACAAATAAATGGAACCGGGAAAATTGAGTGTTCGGTATCAACTTCTCCCGTTTCATTATTGATCAGCTCTTCCGCATTGCCGTGGTCTGCTGTAATGAGAATGACACCGCCATTAGGTACAACTTGTTTGGCGATCATCCCGACACACTCATCGACCACTTCACAGGCCTTGATGGTTGCCTCTAAGTTCCCAGTATGGGCCACCATGTCAGCATTGGCAAAGTTACAGATGATCACATCGTGTGTTCCACGCTTGATATGATCAAGCATGGTTTGAGTGATTTCATACGCACTCATTTCTGGAGAGAGGTCATAGGTGGCAACCTTTTTTGAAGGAACAATAATGCGCTCTTCTCCGGGGTAGGTTTCGTCACGTTGGCCATTCATGTAGTACGTCACAAACCGTTCTTTCTCAGTTTCCGCCATGCGCAACTGCTTGAGACCAGCATCGCTAATGATTTTCCCCAAGGGGTCATCGATAATTTGGGGTGGGAAAGCCACATTTACTGGCAGTCCAACCTCGTAGCGAGTCATAGTGGTAAAAAACAAGTTGCCCAGTCGTTTTTTGCGAATGAATGTTTTCCCAGGACTGCGATAGCTGATATGACTTTTTTCATATTTGATCGAGTACGGGTCGTACCCCTCAGTATGAAAACCTTGTTCAAAGTTAGTGACCACAAAAGCCTTGGTCAGTTGTCTGGGGCGATCGATACGATAATTGAAAAAAATCACCGCATCGTTATCGTTGATGATGCGTGGAGTGTCGTCTTCATTGCAAATAGTAATTGGCTTGATGAACTCATCGGTAATACCTTCCTTGTACCCCTCAGCAATGAGTCCGATTGGGTCAAGGACACATTTGCGCTCAGCGCCAATGGTGAGAGCATCGTAGGCGATTTGAGTCCTCTCCCAGCGATGATCGCGATCCATGGCATAGTAGCGTCCCATGATCGAAGCGACTTTCCCAACACCAAGTGACTTGGCTTTTTCCATCACTTCTCTGACATAGTTAATTCCTGACGTAGGAGGCGAGTCACGGCCATCAGTAATGAGATGCAGGTAAACGTTATCACTAAAGCCGTTGGATTTGGCCACAAACATTAAAGCGTACAAGTGCTCAATATTCGAGTGAACACCACCAGAGCCAATCAATCCAATCAAGTGCAGCCGTGAATTATTATTTTTAACATGGGCAAACGTGTTGAGAAACGTTTGGTTGGTGGCGAAGCTCCCATCGGCAATGGCCATGTTTATGCGGGGAAGCTCCTGGTAGACGATTCGACCAGCTCCAATGTTGAGGTGACCAGTTTCAGTATTACCGTCTTCACCGTGAGGGAGTCCTACCGCTTTACCAGATGCTGCCAGCTGCGTATGGGGAAATGCTAGCCAATACTTGTCCATATTGGGTGTGCGGGCTCTGACAATCGCATTGCCAGCATTATTCGGACCAATTCCCCAACCATCCAGTACGAGTAGTACAGCAGGCCGAGGTCGAGTCGATGTTTGTGGCTGAGTTGAGTTTTCAATCATGAGTCGAATGTAGCATTAACAAGAAAAAATAATAAGGACGAGAAAGAAGTCGAAAAAAATTTCTAATTGATTTAATTATTCTAATTTCTAAAAAGCGACTATAAAGTTTTATTTGTAAATTGAAGTAGATTTAGAGCAATGAGAAATGAGGTCAAGTAGCAATTCTTTTCCCTTATCCCGGTGTCTGTTTGGCTTGCTCAATTAGGTCATGAATCACTGAGAGTCGGTTGTACTTGGCTACTCTCTCCCCTCTTGCTGGTGCTCCGAACTTGACATAGTCAGCCCCTACGCCAACACCAAAGTCAGCGATGAAATCGTCATTGGTTTCACCACTGCGGTGAGAGACAATGATCTTGAAGTTTGCATCCTTGGCAATCTTGATGACCTCAACCGTCTCACTCACCGTTCCGATTTGATTGGGCTTGATTAAGATGGCATTACAAGTGGTATCAGTGATCGCTTTTTGTAAGCGGCTTTTATTGGTGGAAAGGACATTATCACCTACAATCATGGTGGTTTCTCCGAGTCGAGAAGTCAGTTGTTGCCAACTTTTCCAATCGTCTTGCCCAAAGCCATCTTCAATCGAGATGACGTGATAGGTTTTTCTCAAAGTATCGTAGTACTCTAGTAGTTGAGCTGAAGAGAATGGTTCGGGACTATCTTTCAAACTGTATCGTCCCCCACTCATCAGCGTATCCGCGGCGACGTCAACTCCAAAAAACAAATCACGACCAAAAGTGTACTGTGAGTTGTGAATGGTCTCGATCAAAATCTCAAAGGCATCAATGTTGTGGTATAGGTTGGGTGCGTACCCACCACCCAAACCAACAGAGTGAATAGCGCCTTTTGATTTCAAAACGACCCCAAGTTGCTGATACAGATGGGAGCCCATGTTGATGTTGTCGGGATAGTCAAAATGTGAAGCAGGGATAATGTGAAATTCCTGAATGTCTAAATTGCCAGCGCCGTGTGCCCCGCCACTTATCATCGTGAAAATAGTGGTCGGGATTTGTAGCGAACTCGTTAGTTGATACTTTTCCTTCAAGTAGTAAAACAGTGGCATGTTGACACTCAGTGCCCCAGCTTTAAGCACTGCTTGTGAAACTGCCAAAAGTGCATTGCTGCCCAGGACCGATTTGTCATGGGTTCCATCAAGATTGACCAGTAGCTGGTCTAAAGCTGTTTGCTTGGTGGGATCAAGGCCAACGACTTTGGGTGCAATGATCTCATTAATGTTTTTGATTGCTTTAAGGACTCCCATAGCGTTCATATGGTTGGGATCATTGTCACGCAGTTCTTTGCTTTCATATTTTCCGACAGATGTGCCTGTTGGGACTGATGAGCTAGCGACAATGCCATTGTCCAACCACACGGTAGCCTCTATGGTGGGAAGCCCGCGAGAGTCGAGAATTTCTCGAGCGGTAAGTGATTTGATGGGCATGGTTATACTCTATTTCTTGGTCTGTATTTCAGTTTAACTCTCTTTCAGTAGCTTGGTCATGTAGGGAATTTGTTTCGGAGTGACACAAATCCCCTCAACTTGCTGATGCACAAGGAGTTCAACGAGTTCAGAATCGAGTTGATACTCACCAAATAATAGTGGTTTTTGATATTTTTTCGCCGCAGCAATGATGGTTTTGATAATTGCCTTCATTGCTGGTGCTTTGTGGTAGGAAACTGAAAGCTCTGTTGCACTTTTGGCATCTAAAGCAAATAGCAGCATGTGTAAATCTTCGGCTGCAATCATGACGCCATCAACACCATGTGACAAAAATCCTTCCAAAGTGAGGGCTGCTGCCGGAGTATCAACTGACAGCCAAATCTGAAAGTGTGAGGATTGTTGTAAGCCTTTTTTTTCTAAGTGCGATTTTAGGAGCACAAACTCTTCTACGCTTCGCGCAAACGGTAGAATCACGTGCAGGTTGTCAAAACCTGATTGTTTGAGTTGTCGAAGGGCTTCCAGTTCCAGGTCAAAACTTGCTGTATCGGTCAGGTTCCGAAATGCACCGCGATATCCAAGTTCTGGATTACGTTCGGTTGGCTCGTACTCAGCTCCCCCGTGGAGTTTTTTTAACACATCACTCGTCATATTCAAAAAGCGATAGTACACCGGCTTTGGATGAACAGCTTTACACACGGTTTGGATCTGTTGTGCGAGCTGATGAACAAAAAACTGTTCTTTTTGTTGATGGATGGCGAACTTGGGATGAAGGCCGATTTGTTCGACGATCTGTTCTGCTCGCAGTAGCCCAACCCCGGCGTAGAGTTGCTGTTCAATGGTGCTTAGTTCATCAGGATGATTGAGCGCAAGGTACAGTCGAGTAGTGTATGGTTTTACTTCATGGAGAGCGTCTCCACTTTCTTGGGAAAAGCGCAATGTGCCCTCATACACGATACCTTGCTGACCATACACGGTGATCTGTTGACCATTTTTCAACGTATGGGTGCCAAAATGAGTATTGCCAATGCATGGAATACCCAAGTGTTGCACGTCTCTTGGGAAAACTGCTTCGTCGACGATAATGGCAGCGGCTTTTCTCAACGCCTCAAGGTGATGGGTGTTGAGCTTGTGGGTGACGCAAATTTCACCATTCAAAACACTGGTGTACTGTGCTGGCGTGGGGCACAACTTCACTTTGCCGCTGATCAGTCCTGGGTGGGCTGAAGAACCAAAAAGGATCGGACGCATTGTTCCAGTCTGGGCTGTCAAAGAGTGATGTGGATCAACCACTTTTTCCATTAACGGCTGCGTTTGTAGTAGGTAAAACTTGCCCGCCTCAAGAGCCCACTCTACTTGCTGTGGATAAAACAGTTTTTGTTGGATATGAACGGCAAGTGTTGCAAGCTGTTTGAGCTCCTGAGAGGATAACTTGGGGCTAAATTTTCTAGAGTCAGGAATCGGTGTTTCGTGTGTTTTGCCCAGTCTGCGGATCAGCTCTGTGTCTTGAGCGTGGCGTTGTTGTTGAATTACTTGTAATGTGTCTTTCTCGACTTCGTAGCGGTCAGCATCTTGAGGATGATTGCGCAGATGATCACCTAACCCCCAAACAGCATCGATGACGACGGTTCGCTTGTTTTGATTGTCAGGATTTCTGGAGTATGCCAGTCCAGCGACTTTGGACTCTGTCATGCGCTGAACGACGATGGCTTGAGCGATATCAGCGGGTGAGCGCAAGTGCTCAAACAGATACAAAAGCATTTTGGGTTGATAAAGCTGAGCCCAAACACGTTTGACGTACTCCAAAACGTTCGCATCACCCTGAATGTTAAAGTACGTGTCATGAATATCGGGCAGTTGTGAGTCCGATTTGCTCGAGCGGATCGCCACAAACGCATTGTTTCCAAGATTTTCATAGCCCTCAATAATGGCTTGCGCGATCTCATCTTCAATGTGGATGTGTTGAATGAGTTGATGGATTTGTTGGGAGACGTGACCGAGTTGTTGAGGATTAGTACTATCAACTTGAGCAAAAATGTGTTCTAAGTGTTCTTTACTGGGAGTAAGCAGATGAGCAAATACGCCGCTTGGAATGACAAATCCTGGCGGGATTGGCAAACCTTCGAGCTCAAGCTTGCCCAAGTTCACTCCTTTTTCTCCGATTTGACTCAGCGGAAAATCAGTACAGTGTTTGAACCAGATGATAGTGGGCAGGTGTTCCATAGCAAAACATACCCAAATGAATTTGGGTGATCATCTCATGGTACGCGAATGTGCGGCGAGGATCAAGCAGAGGGGGGAGGGAAATAACTCACTAGATGTTATTTAAAAAGAAACCCTTGTAGGTGGGAGTGGAAGTCGTCGCCCGTTTGCTCCACCAAGGATCGACTCTCTGAATGCTTGATCCTTTTCAATTTTAGTGATAGCTTTTCCGAGTGAAACCACTGTCCCAATGTCGGAGATGAGTCCATCCGCAATAAGTTGTTTCACTTGGTTAAGAGAAAATAGAGCTGGAACAGGTTCAAATTTTTCATCCCCTCCGCTTTTTTTTGAGGGATCGAAACTCTCAACAAGCAATAGCCGAGTATGGGTTGAAGCATCTACCTGATCGCTGCGATAGAATGCTGCTCCAAGTCGACCGAGATCTTCTCCAATTTTCACCCCTAGTTCCTGACGTGACTCTCGCATGCTGGCAGCAAGGGTATTCTCTATGTCTTCATTTATGGTTCCACCTGAAGTGAGTAAGGCATTGCAGTAGTAAAGAGCTGGGGTACGTTCATACATGAGGAGAAAATAGACCTCTCCGTTGATGACGTAAACGAGGACGGACAATGCTTCATTTGTAGTCCGCACAAATTCTTTAGTTTCTCCAGTTTCTTGATCTGTCCCTTTGACAATCTTAAACCATTCACTTTCTCCATATGTGGGTAAAGATGTAATGTGCTTAATATATTTACTTAAATATTCTTGCACTCCATCGATAGGAACTGGGTGACCTTTTAACTCTTGTTGGTATTTCCATCGAATAACAGCAGCTATGAGCTCTCCATCAGTGATGACATCACCGTCATTGTTTAACATGTATTTTTCAAAATCGTCTAGTGTCACAACTCGATTTTTATCCACATCTGCGTAGAATGTATCTGTTTCTTCTGTTGCAACCAAAGTTAATCCATCATGGTACTTGCTGCTTGTGTCAAATGTATCGTTTGGGTGAAAATTTGCACTAGGAACAGAGTCAGCATTTTGCAATCCAAATCTCAATTCATCCTGTGCAACAGCGTAATTGAGTGTTAGCAAAATTTGTGTTTGACCTAATATTTCGTGAGGAATGAGTAAAAGTTTGCGGCGTTTATCTTGACTAATAGTAACAGTTTCATATCCTGGACCCCAAATGATTTGCCCTGTTTTTGGATCTCTACCGATAATGCTTCGTACTTTTCTTTGACTTATTTCCCCCTTTTTGGTTTTTTCTTTTTGTCTTCTTCCGGCTTCAATTGCTTTTTTTCTTAATACTGCAAATTGTTGTGTGAGTTGTCTGTCTTCATCTCTAATACAAAGAGATCCACCGCCTCTGGGCGGTTGGGACAAAAGAAAGTTCAAC
>CAZOWX010000021.1:0-33059 GCA_964583795.1 uncultured Pseudomonadales bacterium
AAAATATTTCAGTCTTAGTCCCGCAAAAACACACTGGAGAGCTGTGTTTGGACTGCATCAACGACAAGACATTATTCAAACAACTTGTAGATATTGGAAAGTCACATGGCCAGCTCACAGTACTTTCCTACTCTGCCACACCACAACTGTATACCCTTATTGCACAGCTGGAAAAACATGGCGTAACAGTACGCACCCCCAATGCCCCAGCACTCAAGGATTCTTGGACTGTGAACTTTTTGGGCAGTAAGACCGGGTTTCGCCAATTGATTCAAAAGTATCGTCACCTCAACACAAACTTAATTATGGCAGACGGCATCATTTGTGACGGCATCGAACAAATTGCTCAAGTAGCCACACATAAGTATCTTGAAGAAAACGGTGTTGTGATAAAAACCAACAAAGGTCACTCTGGTGCTGGAGTGCTCATCTACGTACCCGACGAGCTGCCCCACGAATACGAAACATGCCGGAAAGCCATCATGACGACCTTGAAAAAAAATAGTTACTGGGATCTGTTTCCGGTGGTGATTGAAAGCTATGTCAAACCCGACTTATCGCTCGGCGGTGGATTTCCCAACGTTGAGTGCCGTGTGCGAGAAAGCGGCACTGTCGAAATTCTCTATGATTGCGGTATGCGTATGAGTGACCAAGGAGTATTTCAAGGCGTAGAAATTCAAGAAAAAGTACTCCCTAAAAAAGTCCACACCACCTTTTCTCAGCTTGGTCAATTTATTGGCCGCTTGTACAGCAAGCTGGGATACCGCGGTTACTTTGATATTGATTTTATCGCAGGAGCTGATCACAAACTGTACATTACCGAATCAAACGTCCGTCAAACAGGCGGCACCTATGCATACGAAGCTACTCGACGGTTGATGGGACTGCATTTCATGACAGAGTGTTACAGTGCATCCAACTCTGGTTTTCCATTGGAAACAAAACGCGAAGTCAAATTTAACGAGGTAAAAGCACTGCTGGAGCCGGTGCTATTTAATCGAAAAACCAAAGAAGGAATCGTTCTCACCACAGCCAATAAGCTGCGTCAGCATCAACTGGGTTATATTGTTTTTGGAAAAAATAAGCAAAGCGCACATGAGATTGAAGAGCAAATGAAAGAGTTGCTCAGGGGGTTGGGGCAGTGAGTTAATAGTAGACAGTGGAACAGTTAACAGTTTCATTGCAAATTTTGATGTTTACGTTGTGAGAGGAAAATAAAAAAGTCGTCATCCTGAACAGTTTAGTGAGCCTGCCGCCAATAGGCGGGCGAGCGAACCAAACGGATTCAGGATCTGATCTAGGAATAGTATTTCGTAAGCAAAACTTTATGTGTCATCTGTTAGTTACTTCTCTTGATCGAAATTAAGCACTCTGACTTTAGACCCCGAATCGAATTCGGGATGACGGGCATTTCCTAATCCCTAAACCCTAAACCCTAAACCCTAAATGCTATACTATCCTCATGTGCTTCGCACTTCCCTTTCACATCACTGAAATTCACGGCAAAACAGCCACAAATAACCAAGGCAAAAAAATCAAACTTGATTTAGTCGGTCAGTGCAGTGTTGGCGAGTATGTTCTCGTCCAAGCTGACATTGCGATTGAAAAAATAGATAAAGAGAGGGCGCAAGCAATTGCGCAGCAGATGAAGAAAAGTAGTCAGTAGTTCCTCCTCCGCTCCCACTTCGTCCCGCACTGCGGGACTACGAGAGGACACAGTAAAGCTACGGCGGACGCAGCAGTAGTCAATTTTCTACAAGCATCGATTCTTGTAACCCCACCAACTCAATTCAAGCACCAAAAAATCTATCATCTATAATCCCCTATCTACCACATACCACATACGATATACTAATGTGATGTTCAAAAAAGGTCTCTTTCTCGCAGTTATTACCGCTTTCATCTCAGGAGTTTCCAACTTTGTTGGCAAAATTGCTGTTTTGGGAATGGATCCGTTGCTGTTTACAACATTGAAGAATTTTGGCGCTTTTGCTTTGCTCTTTGTTTTTTTTACTGGTCTCAAATCTACTCGTTCGCAAGTGCTTCACAAACCAAACCGTAATGAATTAAGAAACTTACTTATGATTGCGCTTATCGGTGGCTCGCTGCCCTTTTACTTGTTTTTTGAAGGCTTGCGGCAGATTCCGGCAATCAACGGAGCGTTGATTCACAAATCACTGATTGTCTGGGTAGCATTAATGGCTTGGCCAATTCTGGGTGAAAAGCTGTCACAAAAACAACTTGCTGGAGTTGCGCTCTTGTTTGCCAGTAACTTCTTGATTGGTGGATTTACTCGCTTTACTTTCGGTCAAGGTGAGTTGATGGTCTTGGCAGCCACGCTGCTGTGGTCGGTCGAAAACATCATCGCCAAAAAGACGCTTTCAACTGTTTCTCCAGCTCAACTAAGCCTCTGGCGTATGGGTGGCGGTGGACTCATTTTGTTAGCAATGCTACTGCTTCGTGGGACACCTGTAATTTCGCTTTCACTTTCTCAACTTGGCATCGTAGTTGTTACAAGCGCACTACTCTTTGGCTATGTGGCTACCTGGTATCAAGCCCTTGCGACCAATAAAGTCACTACGGTTGCTTGTATTCTTGTTGGCGCCACAGTTGTTACGAACTTACTCAGTGCTTTGTTTGTCACTCACACCATTTCACTGCCTTTGTTGTCACAAACAGTTGCAATTATTGCAGGAGTTGCTTTGGTGGTACTTACTGGGAAAAAAGAACTGGACACAGTCAAACCACAACCTGCACTCTCATGAACGGGACACTGTTGTGCGCACGCTACGCATTTCCTCCAAATTACTTTCAATACTGTGGACCTGATGAAAACGAAAGACTGCGAGAGTACTTGCATGATCAGGATGAAGATCCCAAACCGAGAAAACTACTCAGTGAGTTTGGCACTTTGTACTCATATCTCTCTACAATAGCGCATGCCAATGCAATTGCCGATCCACTTGATCCTCGCGTTGTATCCGCCTACTGGATTGGCAACTCACTGCTTGAACAACTTTCCCCAGAACACATGTATCAGGAGCTAAAAGTTGGCCAGCAGTTGGAACAACGGCTACCGAAACAGTATCGCAAATGGTTGTACCCGAAGGTTGAGTCAGCTCGATTGCATCACAGTTTCCATGTGATGAATGTGTTTTTGCGCACTGGACACTTGATTTTGCCAGTGACAGTGGAAAGTATGGATAACTGTCGTATCGGTTGGGGTAAAGTTATTAAAATTACTGACGACTCAATCACTGTTTCCTCGCAGCGAATTGTCCTCACTGATGGAAAACTCACCATGAAGACAAATATAAAGCGAAAACTCCAGACTACAAACACAACACAATATCACATTGGTGACTTGGTGAGTTATCATTGGAACTGGGTGTGTGATGTGCTTACTGAAAACGATGTCAAACAGCTTGAGCATTACACGCTTCTAAGTATGAAATTAGCAAATAGCACGCTCTGAAAAAAGTGGTTGAGTTGTTGTGTTGTTAAGTGGTTAAAACCCAACAACACAACAACCTAACCACTCAACAACCATGCAAATCACCCTCATCGGCAACCAAGATCTCGCAATTGACTCTAGCGTTGTACTGGCGTTACCTGAACTACAAGAGCTCTTTCCCAATCATCATTTTATTCATCAAGACCCCACGGAAAACCTCGCCATCCCCGATCACAACTGGATTATCATCGATGTCGCACAAGGAATTGATGCTATTACCGTTTTTCACACGCTAGAGCGATTCACTGGTAGCAAATCACTCACTGCTCATGACTATGATTTGTACACTGATTTAAAACTCATGCAAAAAACTCGGACGCTTCCTGATTTCACCATCATTGCTGTACCGATCTTTTATACAAAAGAAGATGTGGTTGAAAAATTGCCGGGAGTGTTGGAACACGTTTTAGCAAAAGACATAAAGAAGGCGTCATCCTCGACCCGATGAATGAACCTGGCCCCGCACTGCGGGATGAAGCCATCGAGCATCGGGGATCCATTTCAGCACATTTGCGCAACAGTAAAACATTTTCATGTCTGAGTGAATAAATTGCTCGCTTTGTAATGTTGAAACGATAGGCGATGGATAAGATCCTGCTTACGAAACACAATTCCCTAATCAGATCCTGAACCCGTCTGGCTCGCTTGCCTGCCTGTCGGCTTGGCAGGCTCACTAGACTGTTCAGGATGACGCGCATTTCCTGACGTCTGACACCTAACTGCTGACCCCTGACACCTAAGCAACATCCCACTTCACTTTCAAGAAGTGCGAGGCACAGCTCATGCATGGATCGTACGCTCTGATTAACTCCTCAATTTTAAACTCCAGCTCTTTGCGATCCACATCAAGATTATTTTGCACGTAATTGCCAATATCTTTCGTGATATTCATTTGATTTTGTCCGGTTGGAACCACCACTTGTCCGTCCTTAACAATCTTATTTTCGACAACCAGTTTATAAAACAACAACCCTCTTGGAGCATCAATCACCCCAACACCAGTACCCGACTCGCGCGTTGGTTTCACTCTGTCTTCTTTGACAAAGTGAGCTGTTTTCAATAAATCAATACTTTCATCAATACAATGCAACACTTCTATTGTTTGGGCTACGTTATTCAGATACACATTGGTTGAAGGAAAAAGCGTCAACACATCACCAATTTCTAGTCGAGTTCGTGCATGGAGCTGATCTTTGTTCAAGTTCAAACGCGCCAACGAACCAGTCAAATATTCTTGCCCGTTATATGAGTAAGCACTGGCTTGCGAGTACGGCAATACCACATGCTCAAGATGATCGCGAAACTCACTTTCAGCAATGTGTTGACCATCAGAAGAATAAATTTCACCCTCCAAAAATGACCATGCATCTTTGCCTCGAATCGCCATGTAGGTCGTTTCTCGCTCAAACGGCTCAATTTTCTCTAGAAACTTCATCAATAACCGAAGTACTGCTGGTCGGATTGACTCCAATTTTTCGACTAGTTTTGAGTTTTTCGAATTATCGGGAATCTGCATGAACCCACCAACCGCGGCAAACGGAGCATGCACACTACGTCCAGAAATATAAATCTGCAACTCATTGCCAACTGCTTTCACATCAAGTGCATCGTGCAGGTACTGATGTTGCTCAGGATCGTTTTCATCAAAATCAATCAGTGAGTCTTTGCGAAATAAATCTGGCAGTGCAAATACATACAGGTGCAGCGCATGATCACGAATCATCAGTCCGTTAATCATCAGCTGCTTCATTAATCTGGTCTGCTGACTCACTTCTATACCAAGAGCTTTTTCAGCCGCTTCGATACTGGCCAACAGATGCGCATTAGAACACGTCCCACAAATTCGACTCACAAACTGTGGCACTGTGGTCGCATCTTTACCGCGCATCCCTAATGTGTAAAACCGTTTGTACTCCTGAATCTTGAACTTCACATCAACCACTTTGCCATCACGAACACTCAGATCGAGTCCAGCATCACCTTCAATTTTCGAAATTTCATCAATGTTGAGATCAAAATCAATTTGGTGCATAGGGGTACTACTTTTAAGTATTCTTTATAAAACTACGTTAACCAACAAACAAGATTACCAATGTCAACTGACAGTTGTTTAGTTGTTGGGTGGTTAGGTTGTTGCACATATTAATGTGCACATAACAACACAACCACTCAACAACTCTTGCTTCGACAGCACTAGCTTTAATTTTTTAAAAGCCGTTTTGCTGCTGTTTATTTCATGTGTTGCTCTTTAATCGGTACTGGTTCGAAGCCAGCTTCGACAAACAGATCATTGAGTGCTTTTAAAAACACCGGCACCACCATCGGGCAACCAACTACCTGGCCATCGACTTGAACAATATCAGATAACTTTCGCACCTTATCAGCATACTTAAACCGATCAAGTAAAAACTCAATCTCTTCTTTTCTTTCATCATCAAAATCGTTACGCAATGCAGATGGCATCCCGGTACAGGCGCATGAACCAATCGCAATGAGCTTCTTGGACCTAGCTCGAATCTTTTTCAAGTCTTCTGCCTGCTCATCTGCAATAATTGCTCCTTCAACTAGCGCCACATCGAGCATCAGATCAGTTTTTTCTTTGCGAAGTACTCTTGCCTCTACAAAATTTATCCGCTCTTTCCAATCAAAAAAGTAATCATTTAAAAGCTCAGTAAACAAAATCGTTGAGTCTTCACAACAACTAAAGGTAAATATTCCCACATTAATTTTATTTGGCATAAAAAGTATTATTGCCCGTTCTCGTGCAAGGTGCAAGCATCGACACGAACAGTCGATCATTACAAGTTGCTTTTTATCACTTGCTCAAGTCTCAAACTTTGGTTTTTGAATTTATCGTAAAACTGACGAAGTTATGAACCTGTCACCGCTTAACAAACAATACATAATGTCCTTCATGTCTTGGCTTGTATATGTTCTACTGAGTGTCGCACTCTTCACCGCTTTGAATTTGCTACAACGCAAATTAGCGATTGATAGTGAAAATCCCCAAGCCATGAGCAGTGCATTCAATCTCAATGGTGGTAGTTTGGCTCTGCTCTTTTTTGTACTATCCAGTAATTTGAGTCAACTGTCTGTTCCACATACTGTACTACCATGGGTACTGATACTTGCTGCAATAACCTGTTACGGATTATTTGAGCGAGGCAGATTTTTAGTCGCTCAATTACTGACTGCTTCGGTGTTTGCCATGATTGCCAACATTACCTTGATTATGGTGGTCATTTTATCGGTTCTCTTCTTGGGTGAAAGTTTAACAGTAGTGAAACTCTTTGGAATTGTGTGCATTTTGGGCTCCTTACTTTTGGTAACGTACAAAAAAGAGCAGAAAGCAGTATCCCCAAAAGGCATCTTCCTTGGAGTCGTGATTACGATGTTACTTGGAAGTGCTGACTGAAAGTCATGAGTTTACAGTTAAGCAACAATAATCGAGTTCTAGAGATCATGTGTGTTCAATACAACTTTTTGACTACTGGATCCCGGCTTTCGCCGGGATGACGCAAGGAGCTTCTCCTCACTCCAAGATTGCTGCCAAATAAGTTCAAATACTTGACGGTGAAAGCGCGCAATTTTTGCGTTATATATTTCCACCCCAAATATCTCTCCCTCATACCAGTTGTAATACGCCACAACATCGTTGTAGATATCAGTTTGATACTCAATATCAAGTTTGTTTGATGGAATATATCGAGAGTGATTCAAAGAGTGAAAAAGTGGAGGAAGTTGGTACTGTTTTTTAATTTGCTCATGCATGTTTCCCACACTTTGGACATACTGATCAGAATAAATATCTCGAAACTGAATTTTTTTCAAAGCTAACTCGGTAAACAGTTGCTCATAAAAATCTGGTCCGACAATATCTTGGTATTTTCGATAGGTATATCCGAGGATCTCATTTTTGGCTCTCAGTAAGTTCCACCCCATCTGTTTAATTCCACGCTCACCACGATAAAATTGAATTCGGGTGTCGGCTTGGTTCTGCCCAACATTTGCCAAAATGAGTTCCTGCACTTGTGGAAAAATTTTTTTCAAATGCTCTGCTTTTTTTTGTTGTTCTGTCACTAAAAACTCAAGTTGGTCAATGTTGATAGCTTTGACCAAGGTTCGGTACTCATCGATAATTTCTTCAACTAATCCTTTTTTCTGCAACTCCTCTACTAACCGATATATCTGAGTACGACTAATATTCGTATGCCGAGATAACTCCAAAATGGTCGTTGTGCCTAACTGTGTTAAAGCAATAAAGATACCTCTCTCTTCCGACGAAAAACCCAAATCCTTAAGGAATTCATCGAGTGCTGATGGTGCTACGACTCCATTTTTCATCATGTTTCTCACGACCGTGTCCATTTTTTGGACAACAATTATGGATATTGTATCACAAAAGATACAATAGTGAACAATTAACGTCCAACATATGGACAAAAGGAGAAATATGCCAAAAGTTCTTTCCGGCATCGACGGCATTAAGGCAGCCTATCAACAAGCCTTAAATGAGGCCAAACTAGATGTGATCTGTTTGTCGACAGAGTATCAGAGAGTGCTAGGCTCATATTTTGAGGACATGGTGGAGCCAAAGTTACACGGCGGTCAACTGACGCTCCGAGAAATTTTGCCAAGAAATTCCACCAGTGTGGTTGAGAAAGATGAGATGCGTCGTTTCTTGTCAGCAACTCAGCCAAGCGAAAGTGATTTGTTGATTGGCGAAAAACTGGTAGTCATAATCTCATTTAATCCCCACTCCCCATCAGCAGTGGTACTGGAGGATGAAGAGCTGATCAACGGTTTCCAAACGTATTTCGACAATTTATGGAACTTAGCACAGTAAAAAGGTTACTCAAATAGACTTGCCGCTTAATAACAATCTTATTCCGAACGTACCACCGAATCGGTTACTTATAGTTTCTTATTTCGCGACAAGTCATATTCTATCCGCTTCTACTTTTTCTTTCTTTGCCAAAAAAGTAAAGGGAAAAGCGATGGCTGCGAATACACCGCCAACCATAAATGAAGCAGAGTAACTCCATACGTCAGCAACTCGCCCAAGTGAGGGCTGAATAAACACACCACCAATGGAGCTGATCGAGTTATCAAACGATAACACTGTCGCACGCTCTTTGGACGGGATCAAACCATTGAGATATGCTTGTCGCACTGGCATCGCACACGAAAATGCCAGTCCCCAGATGCACAAGAGAACGATCGCAATCCAGAAATTGGTGGTAAAACTGACGCAAATCAAAATGGTGGTATTAAGCGTAATTGTAGTAAGCAGTAACGACGTTCTGGTTTTAAATAATTTGCGAACGAGCGGGACACATAATCCGCCAATGATTTGCGCTCCCGCCACAATCGCTGCCGCCAATCCGGCTATCGCATACGCTTTGTCATTGTTATAAAGCTTTAGTAAGTATGGCTGCATCGCGTAAAAGACATAGAAACCTACTCCCGAACTGAATGGTGCCGCCAACATCATCCACCGCACAGAAGGTTTGCGCAAACCCAAATCAAACGACTTAATAAATAGACTTTTTACATCTTTGACCAAATGAGTGCTTTTCACTTTCTTAAAACCCAGATCTTTCATCCAGATAAAAGCAACAATGAAGTTTAGCAGTAGTAGTAACGCTCGAATCACATACGGAACTCCCAACCCCGCAAATTGAGCAATCACTCCACCACCCAGTGAACCAATCAGCATCGCGATTCCGTTCATTGTCTGCCCTCTCGCAAACACACTATCCAAATCACCTTTATGATGAGTGAACCTCAGCGCGTCAACCAGCCAGGCCTCAGTCGCCCCCGAAAAAAATGTATATCCAAGCCCTAATAGGACTGATGAAATCGCCCAAAACCAAAGTCCGGCATGCGATTTCCATGCCAACAAATACAGTAAAGTCGAGATTGCTAAAGTAATGGTTCCTAATAAATAAGAGAATCGTCTTCCCTGCACATCAGCAACGATTCCAGTTGGAATTTCAAAAACAACTTGACCGATAGTGAAAAAACCGTTGGCTAAAAAGGCCTGCGCATTACTCAATCCCGCATCAAGTAGAAAAATGGTATTGATCCCCCAAATCATCGATGCAGCAAGCGTATTGATGAGCTGTAATGTGAGGTATGTGATCTGGATTTGGCGAGAAGAGATGCTCATTGAAATGAAACCGGAATATTTTTTACAAATACTTCAAGTGCTTTAAACCCTTGATTCATTTTCTCTTTGTCTATTTTCTCATCATGTGTTGTGTCAATAGCAGCTCGCATTTGGTTTAATATTGATACAACTTCATTCACATCGAAACCCATATGTTGTTTGGCCACTCTTTCAATTCCATCATCCCAATCTCTTTTAAGCTGAGGATCCAAACTCCCAAAAATATTTGTACTCAATAGCGCTAGATAACTTAAAATTTTTTGAACCCTTCTTCTCAATCTGTCAGTACCATCAATTGGAGAAAAGGGCCTAGCCATACTATCAATAATTGCTTTCGTGTTTACTCTCACCAGCTCTTTAGCCAATTGCTTACAAAATAACTCAAATTGATTCAATTGAACAATCAACTCATTCGCCCCCTCTTCATCAACTGCTTTATCAGAATTCAACACTTGGTCAACCAGTTGTAGTAAATTTTCCGATGCTTCTCTCAAATCTGAAAGTCTCGTATTTGGTAAAAAATTCCTTTTTTCTTGGTGCATAAACCTCGAAGTAGTAAACAGTTTCTTGTTCAAAAATCGTGTGCTATTTTACTCTTGCACCCAAATCAAATATTGCCTCGAAACTATTAATAAGGTAATTTGCTCTCGGTGTATCCTTCTCTCCACCTTTATAAAACAACTCATTTTCTTTCGGATAAAAACGAACGGTAGAAATCCCAGCCCTTTGGCCTGCCTCAACATCCTTTGGCGAATCTCCGACGATGACTGTTTCTTCTTTCACAGCGTGTATCTGATCCATTGCTTTGAGTAAAATTTCCGGATCAGGCTTTTCATGCACAAAATCTTCTTTGCCAAGAACAACATCAAAATAGTGACCTAAATCCAGCCGTTTAATCGCCGGCTCGACCGTTGACCGTTTTGAACTCGTTACTACAGCCAGGTGTTTGCCTGCATTTTTAAGCTGTTCCAAAGTATCTCGCACACCAGGGTATAACTCTACGGTATTCATTCGCTCATTGATAAGCTGCACAATTCGATCAATAAACTGCTGATTATCAGGAATAGGAAACTTTCTGGCTGGATTCCAGTCACCAAAGGCTTTTGTGACAATCTCTTCATCGGATGGATACAACTCAATCTCGGCAAATGCTTCACGATATGCATCGAGTGCAATCGTCAGCGTCATCACCAATGTACCGTCCCAATCAAGGAGAAAGTAGTTGAAGTGGTGAGTCATAAGGGACATTGTAATGGAAATTACAGATTAAAAAACATGGAAACTGTTTCAACATAAATCCCATCAACGCATTGTACCCACTGTCTATTCGTAAACATCACTACACAAAACTCTTCAAATAACTTCCAAAAAATGCTAAGACAAGTATCTGAAACTTAAAGTTTGAAACAAATTGAGATATAGTAATCAATGTGGAAACAAAAGTAACTTGGCAAGAAATACTGGATAGAACATCAATCGCTCGAATCCTTCTCAGACATCTTCTTGACCTATCAAACATCACAGTTGAATCAGCAGTGAATAAAACAACCTTAGCTCAAATAAGAAAAAGACTTAGAGTTAGAAGAGATAAGAACGATGAAATTGAGCCATTCTGTCCTGACGGTTCAACTCCAACCCGTGTGATCAAAGCAGTTGAGGAGCTTCTAAATCTTTTTAGTGAAAACAGTGCTTCGAATGCCGCGTAAACTTGACTTCCAGAGAACAATACAATGCTGCTAAATTACAGCATTACCTTGATTTCATTTGAAAAACTCATTCTCTCGATCCACAAACTCCACTAAATTTCCAAATGGATCTCTGATGAAGTAGTTTCGTTTTTCTTTTTGCAAGTCTTGGTTCACTTCGCATACATTTCCATTCTGATCAAAATCAAATACATCTACACCTTTTGCTATAAGATTTTGCAAATATGGGATCAAGTCTGACACAGTAATGGCAAAATGAGCAAAGCTTTCAACTCTCGTATGACTTGGATTTTCGTTGATATGAATGTACTGCTCTCCTACTTTCGCCCACAGTGAACTTCCTTTTATCACCTTTTCTAGCCCTAACACATCAAAATAAAACTCCGCCGCTTTCGCCTTATTAGTTACTACAACAGTGACGTGATTAATACCTGTGTGCATAAAATAAGCATAACACGAATAAAGATGGTGTTTCGAGTTAACTGCAGAAATAGTTCGTGCGGTTAGCCAGCAACGAATGTTTGCTCTGAAGTAAATACCTTTTCTTTATCAAACTGAAACACGGTGAAATTTTTGCCAAAATCAACTACAAATTGATACTTGTTGTTTCGATCAACTTTTTCATTTACCCTCACTAACTTTTCGCCACCCTTCCACAAAACTGGAGTACGCAAAATGACCGGCATCAGAACCCCCAACGGTAGTTCAACTAGTGGTGTGGTAAGTATCTCTTGGACTTTTCTCTTAATATTGGTGTTGCGATCCTCTGGAGTAAACCAAAAATCTTTATCTTCTTTATTTGCCAAAATCGGGGTCATTGGCACAGTTCCTATTAATGTTGGTGAAAAGTACCCAACGATCATAATGGGTTTTGACTCTGACATAGTGTTATTCCTCCAATAAAACTCTGTTATTTACGGACCTAGAAAAAAAACGAATAGTACTTACTGTTACTCACTTACAGGTAATAGTAGGTTTCAGTGCCACACACGAGTTACTCACACACTTTACTCCAGAATACTGTACGTCATAATTGGCACAAATCTTACCTTCACTGGCTTGGACCTCGGGGTTGTTTTCATCTTCAAAACCTTCGTAATTCGGAGCTTCGCATCCCCAAACGTCATAGTAGCGATGATACGCATTAAATGCCCCTATTTCACAAAAATTACTTCTCACTCCACAATCTCGATCAACCTGACAGTATTTCGCATCCAGAAGGTATGGAACTAATGAAGACGACAGTTCTTTAACACGTATATTCACTCCATCAGCAGAGGTTTCCCCCACTTTGATACTCAAATCAGTTGCTAAATAATATTCATTATTCAGTTTGTTTTTGTGGACTGTTGAACTATTTTTCGTATCCGTTGATAAAATAAAGTTATCACTTTGTTGCTCTGATGATAGTGATATGTCAAGCAATTTCGGTAAATACTCTGTCAGAAATTGTGGTTGCTTGTTTTCATCAGTCTTGTCACTTTTCAGCGTTAACTTATACACTCGCTTTCCCGTTGTATTACTTGGCTGATTCGGAGTTATTTCTGGGGTTGTAGGACACGCTGCAAACTCACAGGCTGGTGGAATTCGACCCACACTACTCCCATCAGGGCACACTCGAGCATCTTCAGTACAAGCGACATTGTTGGTCCCCGGAATAGCTGTTGGTTCGACTGCAACTGCTGGTGGTTCGGGATCTTGTTCTAGTTTAGAACTTTCAACTCCAAACCAGTATCCACCAACTCCCACTGCAATAAGTAAAACGATGACAATAACAACCCACATTCCTTTTTTCGAAGCTGATCGTTGCTCCGGTAAAACGGACGCCTGTTGATCAGCAGGGAGAGTATGCATTGGGTTGGGAGAGGTGTCTTGCATATAACAGTATTATTGCATAAAGTCATCAACTTGCCAGAATGAGTAGTGCTAATGCATTCAAGCAATCTTGCTACAATTGAGATGTGATTCTCGAAAAAACGCAACAACAAACTGATGCAAAACGTAGTCTCATCCTCCGCCGGTTAACACAATTTTTTGGTGGCGATTTTGCTATTCTTGGCATTTCGCTTGAACTCGAGTCAATGACTCGTATACAAATCACACGTTCATTTTTATTAGTTAGTTTTTGGGGTGTTACTTTTTTATCTGATGTTTTTTTATTTCTGCTGTGGATTATCCTGATAGGAGCATACACGTATGTTTTCCCAATACTGGGGATAAGTGTCTTTTTTGTTTCAGTTGTGGTGGTGTATATGCTATTGCAGCGATTTCATCGCTGGCAATCGTTTGCTCATGCAGGCGGATTTGTTGTCGGTGTGCTTTATGCGAGCACTCAGTTACTCACTCATTTCTTTTTTCCTCAGCATCAAGCACTTTTTGCATCACTTGGCAAAAATTTCTTCTTTGCGATTGGAATTTTTATCATGACTCCCTACTTTTTATTTCCACTATTTCGAGCAATGCTTTTTTTGATCATTGAATTGCTCTATCTGATTCCTATGAAACCTCATACCTTCCGATTTATCCACGACTCTTTTATCAAAACAGCTTCAACTCTGTACGTTGCTGTTGCTTTTTTTACAACGATGTTCGTCGTCTACGCACCAGGGAATTTTACGAATCAACTTTTACGATCGCAACAACTTAATAATGTCTTTGAGTATGTCCTAATCGGAATTGGCTTAGTCTCTCCGCTGATTCGCTTCTCTGACAAAACACATAAAAAATGATATAATTATAGGTCTTGAATCTTGCCGAATCTGCTCCACCACCTCAGCTAGCTCCAGAGGCTCTACCTTCCCATGAGAAACTTCAACCAAGCGAAGTGAGTATTACCGGAATTGTTTCACACGGAACCTGGGGCAAAGAGAATGAAACTCCGCTTGACCGAGTGAGGGGTAATGAAATTCTAAAAAATGTAAGGCGTTATATTGAAGAAGGATATACGGTTGTCATAGTAGAAGGTGGTAATCCTCCAAAGTTTGTACAACACTTAATGGCTTTAGCAGCAAAAGCTCCAGATAGGGTTCACATTGTCCACGAATTACCCAACAATGATCCATCACCAGGAAAAGGCTACGGAAATGCTCGACGACAGGCACTAAGAGAAGCAGTCAAACTTGAAAATGTTCGCACTGTGTTCCAATGTGAGTTTGAAAAACCATTACACGAACAACTGCCCTCGCTAATGGAAGCCATCGACAACGGTGCTGACATAGCAATCTCAGATAGAGGCATTATTAGCAACGGTAAAGTTACAGATAGTCCAGTAGGCAATGATGAAAAACTAGCAGGATTGCCACCGTATCAAGCTCGTTCTGAAGCATATTTCAATAGAATTGTAAATATTTTACTGCGTTTTTATCAATTACGAAGCAATGAAGATGATGATATCGATTTTATGGGTAATCGATTATTTACGAAGGATCTTGCCTGGCTATTTTTAGAAGAAACCACTATTGCCGCTGATACTCCATTGCCAAACGCAGATGAAACCCTATTTCCAAATATTAAAAATTTGCTTCCACCAACCACTCCTGTCAAGTACAGTCAAAAAGAATTCAACATGTACAGTACTCCTCTATTTATGCCAATTATTGAAGCGCTTTATTTGAAACTCAAAGTAGTCAGCATCCCAACAAATTATAATCATGCTAGCAATAGCCCAAAATTAACAGCTGTCGAACTCGTTAGTACACAAAACAATAAAAGAGACAGTCAAAGAGATAATATCTTACTGGATACAATTACGTATCTCTACACAATACTTTTCCCTGATTTGCCATCACCTTTTTCTACCCAAAAACCCGATATCCATGTTAAAGAAATCGCACCACATCCAACTTTATAATGATATCTAACTCACCTTACGCTAAATCTGCATTACTTCTTCTCCACCTACTCCGACATAGTCCATCTTTAGAAACTCATCAACAGCATTTAAAAAGTTTCTGTCATTGTTTGCCTGAGATAGCCATTTTTGAATTTTTCTTTGCAAAAACCACTTTTTTCCTTTTGCTGAGATATTGCTGCCAATTTCTTTCATTGCGAATGCCATCAATTTTGGAGAGCCTTTTACCCATTGGCGTAAATGGTTCAAACAACTGATGACCTGTCGAACATCGCTCGTATCATTCGCTCGCCCCATCATCCGAGCACTCACTGTGATCATTTGGTTCGCGTCAAATGATTTGTCTTGAGTCATTTTTTCGACAAACTGTGAATAGTTCTTTTTAGCCTCGTCATATGTTTCATTTTCAATGGCAAGGATCATAGCGAATCGATCATCACTTCGCTTAACACTGAATTCTTGTAGTAACACTCTCAGTCCAGCACTCCACTGAACCAACTCTTCGCTGGGTAAAATCATGGTCAATACTTGTGTCAGCTGCCAAACATCACGCAAACAAATCAGTTGTGTAGATTCACGTTCGCCGTAAGCTCCTTGCCAATACTTGCTTCGCTTTGCAGCTTCAACCGCACTGTCCGCCATCGGATAGTGGTCTGTAACCACAGACAGAGCACACAACAAGTGATCACTCGCTTCCTGCCAACTTTTACTTTTACGAAAAGCGGCTAAAGCTGTTACTGCAGCAATGCGTGCATACTCAGAGTGATCCTTTTTTGTATCAGGATTTGTAAAATCATCCGTCTCCAAACTATCCAATATGACTTTCGCTGCACCGGACGTATCAGCCGATCGCCCTTGTTCAACGTGAAGCGTCTGCCAAAGATGTTTTGCAGAAAAAAGAGTGTCGGAATTACAAAGTGACATACACAATTATCGCTAATTTTTCGGGAGTATTATACCACTTTCTCGAGAGAATTTCATCAATAAAAGTTGACCAATTTCATTGAGGAAAGTGGCTTTTTGCGGTTGAAGTGCTGTTGTGATTGGCCATACTTCATTTACCTTCAAGTAACTTATCCTATGTTGACATACTATATCTCTTCAGTCCTCTGATATAATCTTGAAATGACAGAAGAAAAACATTAGCCTAGAAAGGGTGAAAGTGCAGTAAACAGTGAAGAAGATGATTGGTTTTCTGCTACAAATGATGCTGAACTATGGAAAGTTCCCCAAACACCAAGATGGGAACCTGTGGATTTTGCCGAAAACTCACAACAATTTCAAACAAAGAGAGAGGCATTTGTAGCATCACGAATTCACTATTGGGAAACAAAAATAGATTTTGCAATCGATGATTTTGAAAAAAATAATGGAATAAAAATCATAGTTCCTTCTACAGAAGTTAAAAAAAAAGCGGCTGAGTTACTTGCACATGCTGAACTTGGAATAAAGCTTGTTTTTAATCGCTATCACCCAACAGAAGCGAAAGAATATGACGAATTAAAGTTTTCTGTAACCAACATACCGTCTAGTATAGAGCATATTTTTAGATACCATCATACTCCAAGAATTCCTTGGGGTTCAGTAATTACGGTTCAGTTGCAATGGTTACTTGATATGGCTCAATATCCAGAAAGATGGTACCAAGAGTACAAAAAGACTGGTAAAAGAATCGGTGCTGTAAATCTAGACACACCAGAGGATCTTTTTTTATTTTCGGCAATTGAGGAAGCCTCTCACAATCTTTACTTAAATCACACTACTAATTACTTTGAGAACAGAAAATCACCCAGCGGTGAGTTTTATTATGCTGAAGATTGGGAGTTTCAGGCTTTGAAGGTATTGTATTTCTTTGCAAAAAAGTACAAACCTGAATATGAACTTATTTACCGGAATGAACTATTAAAAATGGTTCAACATAGAAAACAGCAAAGCAAAGCTAAACAAAGCAGTCCCTGATTTGCTCTGCAACTCGGATATGAGCGATGAAATTTTTCAATTACAAAGGGTCTTGTGACGTTTAACACGACATAATGTGTTAAATTAGAAGCAGGATCAATGAAAAACAGGTATTGCAAGCGAGCTAAATTAACCGAGGCAAAATTCAAGACACTTTTAGGTTGTTATTGTGATGACTTAGATGCGAAAACGACAGCAAAAATTGTTGGCATGTCTCGTGAGCATGTAACAAGATATTTTGGAAAGTTACGAGAAAGGATCTCGAAAATACACGAAGAAGAGACTTTTTTGGGTGAGGTGGAAGTTGATGAGAGCTACTTTGGATCGAGAAGAGTTCGGGGAAAACGAGGACGCGGTGCAGGCGGGAAAATACCTGTTATTGGGATTTTAAAGCGGGGAGGTAAAGTCTATACCAGAGTGGTGAAAAACTGTTCACGAGAAGAAATTTTACCAATCTTAAAAGGGAAGATACTCGAGGAATCGACAGTATATACGGATGGATGGAAAAGCTATCAAGGGTTGATTTATCAAGGCTATCAGCACTATCGAATTTATCACTCAAAGAATGAGTTTGCTCGAGGAAAGAATCACATCAACGGTATAGAAAGTTTTTGGAGTTATGTAAAAAGAAGAATGTCAAAACAAAACGGTGTAAGAAAGGATAAATTTTTGCTACACTTAAAAGAATCTGAGTTTCGATGGAATCATAGAAACAATTTATATAAGACGTTAATTAGTGAGTTAATAATTTGTCCGTTAAACACTTAACGTCACAAGACCCTTACAAAAATCTTTCCACTCCTATATGTCCTTCTGCAACTGTTCCAGAGCGATCGGCAAATCTTTTTTATCAATAATGTAGGTTAACTCTGTGGCGGTAGAAACAATTTCAATAATGTTGACGCTCTTGTATGCAAGACGCTTGGTTAAAGCAAAAATCAGGTTGGGAATCTCTAAATAGCGCAAGTCAAACTTGACAGTGATCCCAACTAAATTTTTCTTATCATAAATCTTGCTAGCAGATTGCAGCTGTTCACGAAAGACTTTCGCCACTCTACTCTCAGCAACAACAGTAACCTCATTAATTCCTTGAGTCACCGTGAGATACGTTTTATTGTCTGCAGCAATCTGGTGATAAATCTGCTTAATTTGCTCTGACACCGCATCACTGCGCTCATAGGTCATTCCCTCAAGATTGGAGTGAACAGCTAAACTCTGAATCGTATCAGTCTGAACATCTCTCAGTGGTGGCAACTCATCAACCACACGCGTTAGCGCTGTCACGATGGAGCCTTCCTGGACATCTTTAAAAGTCAACTCCTCTACTTGCTGCTTAATTGACCGTGCATAGGCCGAAAAGTTTAGCCAGCCCTTTTGAGCTGCTGCCAAGGCTAAATCGTCTTGTTTGATGATTTCTTCCACTGCCTGTGCAATTTTTATCATATTTGTTAGAAAATTATCATTTTTATAAATTTATACCAATTTTAATGAAAATTTTACATTTTGTCAATCAGTACCTACAATACCAGCATGTTAGAAATCATACTCAGCCTGATAGCTGGACTCGGACTCGGATGGCTTCTACGTCGCTACCCCCTTTCTCAGTTATCAGCCAAAACACTAGCGCTGCTTGTGCCGCTGCTTTTATTTTCAATGGGAGTTCAGCTGGGCCAAAACAACCAGGTATGGAACTCCATCACTACCGTGGGAGCCAGTGCTTTGGTCGTCACACTCTGCAGTATCACCGGCAGCGTTCTCGCTACGCAGCTATATTACAAACTGTTGAAATAACTCATATGAAACAGACACTGCTTTTTTTACTCTTATTCGGTATCGGGGTAACTATCAGCAAACTTGGACCCAGCTTCGTTTTTCCAAGCACTATAGTCTCGTACATCCTGTATGGATTGATGTTTAGCATCGGGATCAACATTGGCAGTGATCGCGCTCAACTGAACTCACTTAAAACGATTTCTTGGAAAACCATACTGCTTCCGATGATTATCACGATTGGCTCACTTACCGGTGCCTACGTAGCAACACTGCTGTTTCCCTCTTTAGCAATCAAAGATAGCTTATTGATCGCTTCGGGACTGGGATACTACAGTCTTTCAAGTGTTTTGATCTCAACACAATATAGTAGTTTGATCGGCACCATTGCCTTATTGAGCAACGTGATGCGCGAGTCAAGCACTCTTGTGCTCGCTCCACTGTTGTCAAAAGTCGGTGGCGGTCCGGCTATCATTGCCTCTGCTGGAGCCACTGCAATGGATGTTTGTTTACCGAGTGTGCAAAAATATGCAGGAAACCGCTTTGTCTCACCAGCTTTTGTTTCAGGATTTGTGCTCACACTGTGTGTCCCATTTCTCGTATCATTATTATTACGTCTTAGTTTTTAGGAGTACCTATGCCTCAAGACTTTTCCAAGCGTATCTCTATTGCCATCGATAGCGCTTTACCCAATTGGCAAGTTCTCAATGTGGTCGCCCACATTAGTGCCTATTTTGGGAATCAACTCGGTGCAAACTTTGGCACTGGTAAGTATTTTGAAAGCCAAGATGGGATTTTGTTTCCCAGAAACTCTCAGTACCCTATCATCGCTCTGTCGGCCAATGCACAGCAATTGCCAATATTTGCACAATCTGTACGTGAAGCTCAAGATGTTCAAGCGATGTTTTTTATCCGAGAAATGATTGAAACTACTGACGATCAAGAAATTGTGGAGTTGTTATCACACAAGTCAAATCAAGATGTTGAACTATTAGGTGTTGGTATTTTTGGAGAAAATCAACGAGTCAAAGAGTTGACCAAGGCATTCAAACTCTGGTCATAGGCAAACTTACAGATCCTGTTTCACTAACTCCAGCACTCGCTGATGCTCCACCCCATTTGAAGCAACAATCATAGCATCGTCGGTGGTCCAGGGTTGACCATGTTCGTTGGTGACTGTGCCACCAGCTTCTTGGATGATGATGCTCCCTGCCACCATATCCTGCGGTGTTTTCTGAAAAAAGGTGTACAGCTCAACATCTCCCATAGCAATCTGAGCAAACTCAAAACTACTTGCGTCGATCGCTTTGATCCAACCAACTTCCTTCGCTAACGATGGGAAACGTAGTCCATTGCGCAATTCCTGACAGCTGACATAGTATAAACTTTTGGCGAGTGACCGAGTCGAGACATGAATTGGTTTGTCATTGGCAAACGCTCCGCCACCTTGGTATCCAGTGACAAGTAGTTTCAACGCTGGAAAGTACAACACCCCCAACACTGGTTGCTTTTGGTACGTTAATCCGACAGAGATGCCAAACAAGGGGATATGCCGCCAAAAGTTGGTGGTGCCATCGATTGGATCAATATACCACACATACTCATGATCAAGTGCAATGTTGGTCCCTTCTTCACCATAGATACCATGATCGGGAAATTGTTTTTGCAATGCGGCGACCAAGTGTTGTTCGGACTGCGTATCCGCTTTGGTCACCGTTGATGGTCGCCCATCGAGCCCTTCCTTGAAGTGAATGGCTTTCTTGGACGAGTAGAGTGTTGATACTATCTCCCCCGCTTCAAGAGTGATGGTTTTGGCAAATTGGAGCCAAGAGGAATACTGGTCGGTGACAAAATGGGTCATAGCGTAATGCTATCATGCATTTTTTGTTTGCTGAAAGGAAAAACTCAGTTTATACTGACCTCATGCAAGAAACATCCCCCACCCCAGCAGTTGCGCAACAGCCTCCCGTAGCCCCTTTAGTCACACCACCACCAACACCTCCCGCTGCTCCATCACAAAAAGGTCACTCAATCCTACAATCTGAGATCACCATTGGCGCGATCGCGGTCGTAATTTTAATTGGGGTGAGCTTCCTTGATTATATTATCGGAGTGATTGTCGCAAGCGGGTTTTTGGGGCTGATGAAAAACACCTCGAAAAAGTCGCGAATGATTTTCTATGCGGTTGTCTTTGTCTTGTCTTTCTTTTTCGAATATCAACGGTCCGTTGGACATGAAAATGCTGCTAATTTGATTGGAAAAGTATTTTTTTCAGCAGGATTTGACATTTTCTTAGGAATGGTGATTGAGTTTATTGTCACCAAAATCACCAAAAAGAAACCTGCCACCCCCGTAACTACCCCTCCACAAACTCCAACAGCTGCTTAGCCAACTTCGCATTACACGCGATGTAATCAGTCGTTTTATCTCGATCGAGATAGGTCGGGGCTCTTTTCCCAGAAAAATCAACAAATGTTCCGCCAGCTTCCTCCACCAATGCTCTCCCACCAGCAAAGTGCATCAGCGCTTGATCGGTCTTGATCACCGCATCCAGTACACCACTAGCCAAGTAGGCTAACTCTGAACCAGAACCGTGCCCGACACGAATTCTTTTGATCTGGCGAATCAGTGCCATCAGATCATACTTGCCACTGTGAAACACTGCATGCTCAACTGAGACAAAAGCATCGCTAAGTTGGTCAATTTCAGAACAAGCTACTTTTTCATTGCCTCGAAACACACCGTGTCCTTTTTCACAGTGATAAAAGTTCCCCAGCAGCGGTTGCGCCACTACCCCCAATAAATAGGTATCACCAGACACCAACGCGACCGAGATCGACCAGGTATCAATTCCTCTCAGATACGAGTACGAACCACAAATCGGATCAATCACCCACACCATCTCACCATCATTTTTGGTGACCGTCTCTTCGGTCAAAAACGTGTCACTGGGAAATGCTTTACTAATGGCGGACATCAACATCTCCTCCGATTTGAGATCTTCTCCCAAAAGCACTGTGTCATCTTTTTTCAACGACACTTGATGTCGTGCGTGAAACTGCTCGACCAAGTACTCACTCGACTGTTGGACTGCTTTGAGGGCGGTGGTAAGACGGGGGTTTGGCATAAGGTGTCTCCTTAATACTGATCCTGAAATAAATATCTTGATCCCGTATCACCATGCTCCTGATCCCGCAATGCGGGACTTGGCAGTACGGGATGACAAAGATGATTTTATGAGTCTATCATCTTTGTCAACTCCTGCTTACAGCTAAGCCCTAAACCCTAAGGCCTGTCCCCTAACACTACCTCCACCACCTTCTTCTTCCCTTTCTCACCTCTTAACAACAGCACCGCAGATTTTTTGACTTGAAAATGCTGCGCCAACACCTCAATCACGGCTTTGTTCGCCTCACCTTCTTTGGCTCGAGCACGGACATACACATGCAGTTCGTTATTTTGGTCAATGACTTTTTGCTGCTTGGAGTTGGGGTGGACGGTGATAGTGAGTTTCATTATTTAGCACAGGGTTCGTCATCCCGGCGACCGCGTGCCGCCTTAGCTTTAGCGACGGAGCAAAGCCGGGATCTATATATAATAACTTCAAATAAAGAAAAATGGCCTTCAACTTAATTCTTTTGGTTGAAAAATCATATTGACTAAGTCAAAACTGTTACAAGTGTACATAAATTATGGATATGGATCCCGGCTTTCGCCGGGATGACGATCGTTTTCTTTTCAAATATATTTCTTGCAACATCATAATAATTAGCCTACAAAATTAATCATACAACAATTGTGTTATAACCCCATACAATTCACTGCAGTGGACCTTATTTCGATTAAAACATCACTGTTGCAAAATACAAATTAATATATCAAACTATAAAGTAATAATCGTCCCATGAGTATTCATGCACTCGCCCTTAAACAAGCCTGCACCCAGATGAAGTTACCCTATCGTCCTGTCGATAACTCTGGAGTCTTCTTGGCCGTTACGATTCATGGAAAAGAACTGCTGTTTATCGCCAACCAAATGCCACTCAATTCCTCAATGGTCGCAATTATCGCCAATGATAAAGGTCACACTTACAGCCTACTTCACAAGGTTATTGCTATGCCTCAAACTCTAGCTTTTGTTGATCCTGCTGCCAAGAACCTCTTTCAACCATTTGTCAAAGAAAAATCACTCGCGGAGATTATCAGGACGATTGAGTCAACGTTTCCCTACCCGCTTGTTATTAAAAAGAACTCCGGCTGCCAAGGCACGAACGTCTTTCGCATCGACAACGCCAAAGGAGCAAAACAGGCTTTAACAACAATATTTGATCAACACTCCATTGATTACGATTCCATTGCACTGGCTCAAGAGCACATCGCTATTGCCAAAGAGTATCGCGTCACAGTGCTCAATCGTCGCATTGAGCTGATCTACCTCAAAGATAATAGTCGTGCACAGTTTGTAGGTAACCTCAGTCCCTTGCACTGGGAAGGGGCCAAAGCCATTTTGCAAACCGACCACGCACTACATCAAAAAATTGACCATTTCATCCAACCACTGTTCTCAGCGCTTGATCTTGAATATGGCGGACTTGACGTCGCCATTGATACCGATGGAAAACTTTGGCTGCTGGAGATCAACACCCACCCAGCCTACGACCACTTGGTAAAGAATGAAGGAGAGGAAGTGTTGGTGGGGTTGTATAGGAAGGTGTTGGGGTATTTGGGGAAAAAATAACCTAGCAATTACAACATGCCCGAAAAGTTAGCTATCAATTTGTTTTGGAAGAAACCAATGCAAAACAAGCCGTCCTTCTCTTATACATGGCAAGGGAACCCCTTTACCAAACAATCCCTTCCAAGGAAATGGTCGTTCACTTTCCTCCAGTAAAAAATGTGCTGAAGGATCAGCGTGATCTTCCGAATTTCCTCGTTGGTAAGTCCAACGACCATGTGTCTGAAAAATTAAACTTGAAATAAAACTTGATACTGCTTGTGCGGGCACTATGAGCATTTTTAATACACCTGACATTTTTGAAAAATGTGTGGGATCAATAAAAAACCCTTCACCGATCTGAGTTCCCAACACATAGGTACAAATCGCCACTTCTTTTCCAGACATAGTGCGATAGGTCGCAAAACGAGTAAAATCATGTCCTCCCAAACTCCCTCCACCCAAACCGGTATTTTTAATCTTGAGTATACAAATCTCTCTTGTATTTGGGTTGAAACAACGATAGACGATTTTTTCGAAGCCTGACCCAAATTCTTGAATTTGAAAGGTAGTCTCTTTTCCCAATGCCCACAAATCGATTTGAGTTAAAAAGTCAGCAGTAATATCTACTAATTTGGTTACTGCTCCTAACTCGTAATCATGAATGTGCTCTGCTTGTCTTTGATTTTCTACTTGAAGAACGCCATTCCATACCTGCCGCCTCTCAACAACTTCTATTGCCTTTTGTTCAACTGCTTCAGATCCACTACCTAGTAGCTCCATTGTTCCTCGAGTTTCAGCTAGTAAAGTGTTGTCACTTTCCAAATAATATCGGGTAACTACATCGATATGCCCTTGGAAATTTTCACTAAACTCCATTTCAACTCTTACCCCACGATCAGGTAAATGAAAAACCTTTTTTATTACCTGTACACTGGTATCTGTTTGAACTGCCTCCTTATCTGGAGCAGTATCTGGCTGACTCTCTGTACCTGTTTCTACTGTTTCAGGAGCATTTGGTTGTGGAGCTTCAATTCGTGGACTGCTTGTGTCAACAGGTCTTTCACCATTAGGTTCAAAAAACATACGAGTCGATATCTATTTATTAGTTATGCTATCATTTTTTGCAGTTGCACAAATTCTTTTAAAACCTGAAGAGCTACAAAAATTGGACCAAGTAACACTCTTATGTGCTCAGGGATTTTATCATCCACCTTCCCACTATAATGATCATCCCATACTTTCATTTCAGCTTGAATCATTTTGTCAAAAGAACCAAAGTTTGCAGATATTCCAGGGTCGACTAAGTCAGCATTTTTACTGACAACAGCTCTGCTCAATCTACCAACATTAAAAGCAACATGGGTTAATCTTGCAGATATTTCCGCAAAATGCAGTTGTAAACTGGTAAGTCCCGATCCTTCTTGATATATCAATTGCTCTCTAGTAAATTGTCTTAGCGGTGGAGGGTCAATCTCGGCTTTCTCTAGTGCTTCAACCACAATTTTTAATGCTGCAGCAATATCTTTTTCACTTGGTTCTTCTTTAACAGCAACTTTATCTTTACCAACATTTTTCTCCGTTAAACATCTCCAAGTTACTTGCCAAGCAGATGTAAAATTTAACTTGTTGATGAGTATCTTTACGGACTCTTCCTGATATTGATCTCCAAATAAAAGTTGACAGTAATGCTTAAACCCCTCGTAACCACTCCCAGCTGTTCTTTTAAATCGGTCCGAGTTTCCCGTGGATACTGCAACACCTTGTTCTTTTAATAAATTGTCGTATTCAGCTGATATTTTGCTTTCTACTTCTGAAGGTGTCCCTTCTAACCACTGCTTCAATATAGGATCTGGGGTACCAGTATCATAAAGTGCTTTGAGTTTAATAACAAAATCAAACGTAGATATCACAAACGAACGTTGCTCTGACAATCCTGCCTGATTTAGTCCAAGACTTTGTATCGTATCTGTTGACAATACTATACTTAATGGCCCAGCAGCTTCTGTATAGAGTCCAGCAACATCTTGAGACAGAACAGTTGAATGAAGGCTTTCTAACTGTTGAGTAGCTAACTGGTATGCTCTTTCTGAGCCCTTAAACATATTTCACTCCATTAAGTACTGATTATCACTATTATAACTTAAAATTCTCTTCCAAATGTTTTGGGTCTATCCTTTCATTTAACAGAAAAGCTTTGTTGGGGGAACAAACAACCTATAAAGTCGTCATCCTCGACCCGGTCCGCCCAGGGCGGATCCGAGCATCGGGCCTGCCTGCCGGCAGAGGCATGGATCCATCAAAAAAGCCCTTCATAGAGATCGATCCAGTTTGGATTCATTCGTTCAATCAATTGGATTTTCCATTGTCGTTTCCACTTTTTTAATTGTTTCTCTCGATACATTGCTTCTGAAATATCAGGCCCCTGCTCATACCATACCAGCCTCCTGACGTCATACTTTTCAGTAAATCCTCTATACAAGTGAATTTTGTGTTTAAAGATTCAACCAGACAGGTCTGAGGTTACTCCAATATATAAGGTTCCATGTGGTTTATTTGCCAAGATATAGATGTAGCTTTCTTTATTTGCCATAACAAAGCGAGCATACAATGCAATTCTGACAAGAAAGTGACATCCCGTTGAGAAAATGTGAAAAATGGATCCCCGATGCTCGACTGAGCTCTCTTGACTTTCAGTCAGGATTTCTCTGTCGCGTCGAGGATGACAACTTTTTAGGTTGTTTTGCTTTCGATGAAGTATTCTTTATTTAAAGTTGATTGGCTATGATTTTTTCAATCATGAAATATAAAGCTAACATCACTGCCTGATAAGAAAACTTGGGAAAAGGAACGGATTGTGTCGCTTGAAGCTTGCCGTGCCCGCCGTAGCTTCAGCGAAGGAGGGTACACTATTAACTACCTTCCCCTCCACCATCCCCACCATATTCTCCACCCAAATCTTCTTATTCCTCTCCAGCGAGTCGCTGGTGTACCAGCTAAAACATTTGAACAAGATCGCGTTGGGACAGTTCGCAAGTGGTCCGGTTGAGAGATCTTCTGCTTCAAACACATAAGAGTCGACTTGTTTTTTCTGTAGCGCTTTTGCCATGGCGATTTCATCAACGAGCTCTCGGCTAGCAGTGTTGACGACAATCGCGCCTTTTTTTAGCAGTTTGATTTTGTTTTTTGATAAAAACTGATGCGTCTCTCTATTGTCACTCAAGTGCAGCGAGACAACGTCAGCTTTTGATAACACTTCATCCAATGGCAGCTGCTTCATTCCAGGCAGATACTTCTCTTTGCGATCCCACGCTATCACATCCATTCCGATCGACCTTCCTAACTGCGCCACCCGAGAACCAATCGAGCCAAGTCCAATGACTCCAAGCGTCCGATTAGCTAACTCAAAACCCTCTTCCAGCTGAAACTGATCCAGTTGTGTCTTGCGATCGGTGACAAACAGTCGTTTCGCAGCGCCCAACATCATCAACAGTGTGTGTTCAGCGACTGATTCACGCGAGTACCCAGGTACATGAGAGACACTGATACCTTGTTTTTTGATCAAATCGAGTGGAATGTAACCAAATGAAGTCGTTCCCAAAGCTATCCCTTTGAGCGCCGGTAATTGAGGCAAGATGGTCTCAAATTTTTGATACAGCCCTTCAAATCCACCCAGTACCTCTGGATTGAATGCAACGTAATCAGCACCTTTGGCCAAAGCAACGAACTCGTCAACAGAGTACTCTTTGTTATTCTTGGCCCAGGTTACCACCCCGAGCGAAGAGAGCTGTTGTTTTTGCTCTTGGCTAAATTCGACAAACCCCGAGGCAACCAGGATTTTTATCATTTTTTTGGACATCATGCGAGAAAGTTTACAACTCTTCTCGAATTTGGTAAAATAGTTGTCCAAACATATGGACACTAATAATCAAATCGACCAACTACTCACCACTTTGGGACTTGATTCTCGAGAAGTTGAGATTTACCGCTGCCTCTACCGCTCCCCATGGCAAACCGTAACCCAACTCGCAGCCACACTCGACATTCCCCGCCCCACCCTGTATCGCACACTGGAAGAGATGTCCAAAAGAGGGATTATCCAATCCAAACTCGACTACAAAACCACTTATTTTGCCACTACACCAACCGATGCATTCCGCAACTCGATTGCAGAGCAACAGCGCAACCTTGTCTCAATGCAAAAAGCATTAGAAAAACTTGGTCCACTGCTCAGTGCAACCCCAACTAACACTCAAGATACTCAGGTTAGTTTTTTTCGTGGTATTCACGGGTTGAGATCAATGGAATGGCAAAATATTCGAGATTGCTCAAATTCAGAAGAACTTATCTTTGGTAATCACACGTGGTGGAAGTACTTGACTCATGAGTTTGCTGAACAGATGCGTCAAGAAAGAGTTAATAGAAATATTCGAGTCAGGGAAATTCTCAACCCTCAGCACCGATCAAATGGTGACGAAACCTGGACCAAAGTGCCTCATTACCTTGAACACTTCTCTGACCGGTACATTGATCAGGCAATTTTACCCATCGAAAACGAATTGATTATCTCTCCCAAAAGCGTCTATCTGTATAGTTTGAATGACACAGAGCAAGTTGGGATCAAGATCACGAGTAGAGCATATACAGCAATGCTAAAGGCGTTTTTTGAAATGGCGTGGAAGATGGGGAGGGAGTAGTCCCCACTCCGCTAAAGCTACGAGGGACAAAGCAGTGGTCAGTTATCAGTTATCAGTACGCGCTTTATCGATAAACGCTGTGAGTGCCTACATCCACAAACAACACTTCGCCTTCTTTGGTAAAACGAAATATAATTCGATAGTGGTAATCAATTGAGAATGACCAATATTGCTCAAGTTTCCCCGTAAGTTTATGTGTTTTGAGTGTTGGCGAAAATGGATCTGTTCGAAATATTTCTTCCCGTTTTTCAGCTTTTTTACGAACTTGAATCGGTAACTTGTGATAGTTTTTCGCAAACGTCGGAGTAAAGAAAACAATATATGACATTATGTTAGATCAGCCAAAGATGTCAGTGGTTTTGCCTGACCGGATCGATACTCAGATTCACTTTGTTGAATATCTTTTAGGGCTACTTGTTCAGCTTGCTGCTGCTCTAAATCTACTAACTTTTGCCAACGTTCAAAGTCAAGTAATACCACATATGGCGTGTTATGCCTGAGGAAAATCAGCTCTTCTCCATCTTGTACTGCATCAGCAAAATCAGAGTACTTCCGAGGTAATGCTGAAATTGGCTTTAGCTGAGAAAGATTAACATTTTTCATAATTAATTACATTTTATATTACACAATTAATTATGTCAACCATTACAACAACACCCAATCCCCAATCAAAAAGTACCACTGAATCAATCGATATTCTGATGCGCTAAATATGGTATTCACGCTTTGCGCGATAAAAAGAGCGACTAGCACTCCCAAGACAATACCAAACAAGTTCATTACTTTAAAAACAAAGAAAAGCAGCTGATTAGGAAAGTGTCGCATCACAAGCAGGTTGACAATACGGGTCAGTGAAAACACGACCATAATCGGAACGATCATAAAAGCAACGAAAGCATTGAACTGAACCACGTTTCGTATTCCCTCAAAAACAATTGCATTCCAAGCGTTCAACGCCACAATGATTGAAAACGAAAAATCAGCCACTAACTTGAGTTGCAACAAAGAATTCTTGTTCTTAAAAAACAGCTTCTGCAGAATAAAACTAAAAACAGTGATACCCAAAAGATACTGAACATCACTCCAATGATCCCCCGCCAAATATACAAAAAAAAGTCCAAAAAAGAGTAAGGGTTGGGAAATATAACTTGAGAGGAAAATGGTTTTAAATGGAACGATGAGCAGTTCAATAAGCGTTTGGGTTAGAGTTGGATGTGCCAATGCTCGCTCACTAAAAAACTTTTTCCCGAATAAACGAAATGGGTAGACATCTGCATTAATGCTTTGTAGTGTTTTGTCGAAGTAAGTGTTGTGTTTCATAACTCATTGCTCAAACTGCAACAGTAACCTTTCTTACCAACTTTTTCAGTACTTCTCTCATGTCCAACTCTCGGACTCAGATAACAAACAAACTTGAAATCTATTTCCTGGCCAACCTGTCCTCTATCATCACCGCTAGTGGCTTAAAACTCAGTTGCTCATCAGATAGATGTAAAACCTCTTGATGCCAGGCAATTCGCTGCTTTACATACTCTAGATCACTACCATCAATTTCCATCTCACCCGTCCAACCAAGTACATCAGTCTCTTCCGCACAAAACTCTAATTCTTGCACTGTATCTTGCCACACAAACCCTTGCTTTTTCTCAATAAAGTACACTTCGTGAAAACCAAGGTCGTGAAGAATTTGCTGACATTCATTAAACGTTCCAGTAAAAATGGTCTTCTTTCCTTCTGGATACACTGATCGCTTAAATGAAAATCCGCCTTCATGCCTCACTTCATCTTTAGTAAGATAAATAGCGGTAGGTAAATCTGGCTTTCGCCAATCTCGAATCCGCAGCGTCTTTTCTAAACTATTCCACTCTCCCACCAAAGGTTTGAAGTAATGATCCGTGAATGCATACTCTTTAATTAGTTTTACGTTGAGCTTGGCAACTGTCTTATGAAACTCAGCAATGTCATCGATACGAAATCGGACTTCTGTTTCAAATGGCTTGTTGTCAGTGAGATCTCCCATGAAATAATTATACCGCAGACTAACCGAGACAAGCAAAACTATCCTGACAATTAAGCGCTGTATCTAGTTTTTAAAAGTTGAATAAATCAATTCCCATTCAACAAAAACCGCCGGATACTGTTATAGAGCAGTAAAAAGTTATTTGGAAGATATTCTAAAATTGATGCCAAAATCAGCAATGACAAGAACAAGTGAAAAAAAGAGTTCAAAAGAACAAACTCGTAAATTGCAAACTTTCCCTGCTTCTTTTTATACTCCTCAACCGTATAGATGAAAGCTCTCCCCGTCTCCTTTGAACTTGATCGAGAAATAACAATTTTATGAAAAATTAATGCATATATTTCTATAAATTGGTCAAACATCATTCCAAGCGTCAAAAAGGAAACAATAAAAATACCACTTCCTTTCTCTTGCACAACAAAACTCACCCCTACAAACACTAAAAAAAGTATGATGCTCAGCGGAATCTTCCCTTTGCCGATATGAAAAGCCCATGCAACAAACCAACCATAATGCTCTTGAGCATAGCGCGCAGCTTTTTTGTTTGAATTAAAAGTTGGCATAGAGAAGGTAAGTTGCGTTACTCAACAAGTATATAGTATGTTCAAACTTTAACTTAGTCATGCTGTTCTTGAAAGATTTACTTGAACCAAAACAATTCCTCAAAACCTAAGAAATACTCAGATCTGGCTATATAATACAACAATGGCCAAGTTACACCTGGTTCCTAACCAACTCAATAAAAGCAAAATAGTTTTTGCGGCCGAAAAAGCCTCACTTTTACAGCTCCTAAATTCTTTTCAAGTTCAAATTGAACATATCGGCAGCACTGCCCTCCATCAATCACTGACCAAACCAATTCTTGATATTTTACTCGTCGCACAAACACCAAAGGATCAAACAACGATCGCTACACTCTTGGTTAACTTTGGGTATTCTCAGGGGGAATTAAACCGAAAACAAACAAAACTTTTTTTCTATAAAGACATACACGACAGTTCGACCCGTTTCATTGAAAGCATTCACCTCCACTTAGCGTATAAAAACACTCCAAACCGACACGATCTCGTAAGTATTCCGATCAGAGATTATTTATTGAACCATCCAAAAGAAGTGAAAGCGTACAATGCCCAAAAGAGACGCTTAGCTGATGCTGGGAACTATGACCGACGTTTTTATGCCCTACACAAAGAACCCTATATCAAAAAACTGATCGATAAAGTGATGCAATAGGTTTGAGTTCAACTCATTTTATATGTTCTGAGAAAATCACCGTACCGGTGAGGATGTGCTGTTCAGCCCTTACATTAGAGTAGCATCTTCTTTCACTTTTTTAAGTAAATTTAAAATTTACTTTCCACAATATTCCACTGTTGATCAGTGCTTAATTCAGAAAAAATCTGTTGCATCTGTTGCTTTTCTGGCTCTCCAAAGTTTTTACAACTCACCAAAGTGAGCTGAACATATCCCCGCTCCGGCCAGGTGTGAATTGCTAAATGAGACTCTGAAAGAAGAATGATCAGCGTAATTCCTTGTGGAGAAAACTGATGAAAATATGATTGAAGCGATCGATATTTCAGACTCTCAACCGTACTTTGACACAACTTTTTCAGTAGTAGCATGTTATTGGCACTCTCAGCAAAAACACCTCGTAACTCGACAGTCACAGTGTAAACTTTCATCGAGATATGGTACCATAAAAAGCATGGTCTCCCCAGAGGAAACTTCCCCACGATCTCATCTTCAAATTGGCACACGTGGTAGAGTCGCTGACATTGACTTACATCTTCAAGGATACATACGAAACATGGCCTCTGACGATGAAGATACTTGGTACTGGGAAGAGTGGTACTGTGGGACAGTACATGATCAAGAAATTTGGATCGAATTTGATGAAGAAAGTGGCGAGTACACTCTTTTTAAGAAACTTCCAGATGTAACAGCTAATCAAGATAATAATGGGCAGTTGGGTAGAAATATTCAACTGAGTTCTGGTGAGTCTTTTTACGTTACTGAGAAGGCTGATGCCACTATCATTGCTGCTCTTGGATACTTGCCAGAAGGTCACGAACTCAATACTCAATTCACCTACTACGAGAGCTCAACTCGCCGTCAGCAAAGTTATACAGTAGAGGTTTCTGATGAAGTTGAAGTGTTTAAAGGTGAGAAAATGCACCCCAAAGAACTCTTCACAGCACTCCAATTGCAGTCAGCTCTCAATAAGTGGGAATGGGCACAACAGCTGGAAAAAAGAAATCGCTTTGTAGAAATAATAAGTTGGATGGTTGCTGCTGTTTGTATTGTCGCTGTTGTCATGGGTCTAGTAAGCGGCACAACCGTTTACGAACAAAGTATTGTTACCTGCACTTCCACGAAAACGGCCTGTGGTACAGAAGAGATACAAGTAGGCCCATTTCGTTTGGAAAAAGTGAACAGAGCACATCGGATTGAAATCGAAGCAGCATCGGGAATTTCGGCACAAAATTGGCAAAGCGTACTGGTTACACTGATGAATAAAGACCAACAACCCGTTTCAGCAATGTCAGGTGAGTTTTGGCTCGAAAACTGGGTTGAAAATGGTGAGCGTGGAACTGAGTCCAATACTTCTGCAAAAAAATATTTCAGGTTAACCCAAGAAGGTCAATACTATGCAAAGA
>CAZOWX010000022.1:0-32517 GCA_964583795.1 uncultured Pseudomonadales bacterium
TTCATTCGATGTGGCCGATAAACAAGTACCATGTTGTGATCGCGAGCATACTCAAGAGCAACTTTTGAAAATGGAACTGGCGGAATTTCTCCCTCTGCTATCGGAAATCCCACATCAATTTTGAGCGCTTTGTACTGCGCTTCAAGCAGCTCTAATCCTTCCGGTCCAATATAGTTATCCTTCAAGATCTCTTTCGCTTGCTGCACAGATAACTCGTATGATTCCTTCTTGTAATAGGCTTGTTCGTCTGCACTTAACTCACCAGATAAAGAAGGACTTACTTGAAGTACTGTTGATTGAGCAGTGACAGCAGCATCGACAGCCGCTTGACTAACATTTCCATTGTGTTCAGATCCTTGTGAGACAGAGTCAGCTGCCCTTTGACGAGTAATTTCAGGCTCGTTCACCTTCATTTGCATCATTCGCTCGTAGCGAGCGAGTACCTTGGGATTGGCAAGCAAGACATTGATACGCTCGCGAGAGGCTTGTATCAGTTGTTGATACTCTTGAAGTTGTTGTGCCACCACTCCTTGCACATTCACTGCCTCTGATTTGGGTTGAGTCCTTAACTCACGAGTTAAACGCAGCACATCCACGATAAACCTATTTAGCTTTTGTACTTCTCGAGCAAGACGTCTGACGATGACTTCTTGCCCCACTTGCTCTTGTATTGCAGGAAGTATGGCTCTATTTGCATTGATTGTGGCATCCAATTCATCCCGTAGTATTTGTCGCTTCCGCTCCAGAGCTAGGGTGAATTCCTGACTTGCTGACGGAGCCATGCTCGCTCGCACTTGATCAATTTTCCCTTGAGAAATCAGGGTTTGACGCTCTTCAATACTTAACATGGGAAATTTCTGTGCATTCTCATTTAAGATCGCATTACGATCTTTCAGTTCATCCATGAGTTCGACAATTCTGACCATCAAATCAAATACACCTTCGAGCTCTTCTGATGAAACAGTTTGTTCAGAAGTCGTATTTACTTGGGTTTCACCCTCTGCTTCATTTTCTCTTTTTCGAAGACCCAACCGGGAAAAAAGTCCACGCAAATACCGTTCTGCAACTATTGAATCACGTTCAGAAAGAGAAGCCTTGGCAGGCAATTGCTCTTGAACCGCTTGAGATGAATGTCCCTCTATAACTGGAGCAGTATCAGGTAAAACCATAACTTTCTTTGGTATAACACTTCAGTATAGCAAGAAGTCGGAGGAATATGAAAATGGTATAATATATGTACTATTGAATGAATTTGCCCAAAAACCAACAGTGATAGCAACTCAGATAGAACGCCCAGATAAACTCAGTGAAGAGGCTTTAATGGGTTTAATTTAGATGTATAACTTTTTGATGTATTACAGTGAAAATCAAAGTTGGTACAATGTACAATGCATCCAGGAAATTAAGGATAAATTACTCAGCTACGAGATCGTTGAAATTCATCAGCTACTAAGAAGAAAACGTTTTGGAATTTTCACAAGAAGTATGAGTCATACTGAAATTTCTCGGTTACTTCGTACAGATCCTGCTTTCGCCAACAAGTACATTGTTGGAGCTTTTATTTCCATAGTAGGACGTTTTTTCGCTCTACAACTTGACGCATTTTCACCCAAACAAGGACCTCAGACTAAGGATATTATTTACCTGATACCAGGTATTCGCAATTCTCAAGAATCAACTGCATTCCAACTGAGAACAGAAAGGCATTCTTTGTTCGCCTTACTGAAACAAACAAGAGTTATTCCCCCTCTGTCAAAAAGTATTGTGTCCATTTTTGGTAAAAATTAAGCACTAAACATGAGTCAAGAAAGCAATCCGCACATTCTCTTAGAGCGAGACATTGATCTCTGGCATTGGGGTATGGAAGGACTAATCCTTCTTGATATTTTTTTAAGCGCTCCACATCAATTCTCTTTTTCAAAGATAGCACCATTTATTACCAAGTTAGTTAATAACATTGAGTCTAGCAAAATTCAATTCGTCGAAAATCTCGCATTCTACGAAGAAAAAATGACTGCAAGAGAGTTTGCAGCTCGACTAAAACGTAATCCTTCACACGCTTGCCAATATATTGCGGCATTATTTCGTTATGTTGCAGTAGATTTTTTTTCAAAACCATCAATGCCGCATCTCCAAAATCTCCTTTCTCTTCCTTCTGATTTTCAAACAATTCTCGATGTACAAAATGGAAATTTCCGAGCCGATATATCTGCTTTACCCATAAATCGATCTGGTTTAAATGAATACCTCGCTATTCGAGAAAAAGTTCGCGATAGCATTGATTACCTATTGGGAAATGGTATTGTCTCAGCCGACCAATATAAAATGACAAAAAGAAAGGTGAGACACATCCTTAATCCCTCAGAACCGGAAGAGGATCATATTGAACAAATGAGTAATATCGTCGCCCAAAGCTTTGAGCTGTGGGAAAACGAAGCAACAGCTCTTCAAGAAAGAGATTTGGATTTGAAAAACTGGGCATTAGAAGGACTTAAAACCGTCTATCACTTGACTGATTCAGCTTCAAAAAAAGCATTTGACTCAAGTGTGTATATTGAAAATTTAAAAATTTTAGTCAGAGCCGTTGAAGGAGCAGGAGTCACACTCAAATTCGATCTTGAAAGCGCGGTCCGACAGACAATACACTTGAGTATAACCCAATTACTAGCATTTTACTTTTCAAATAATTTTCATTGGCAACAAATTAATACTTCGCTTCGGAAAAACAAACAAGTTATGTACGAGTACCTAGCACACACGTTTTTGCGACTCGCAAAAGAGATTCTAAGTGAGTATGAAACAAGCAGCTTACAATCAAACGATGAACCAATTCTTCAGCATGCCTATAAGTACAGGCTGCATATTACAGACTTTTTTGAGGATTCGAAAAATCGAGGTATTTGGTCAAAAGACGAACTCGACAGCTTACGAGCTTTTGTAACAACAGCGGAAAGCAGTTAGTTAATGGTTATGCAAAAATGTTTTGTGGTTCGTTATATAATCACTTGATTAGAAGTGTGTTCAACCATTATGTCTGCCATTCAAAACTACATACAATCTCGACTCGATCATCTATCTACTCCGGTTGTTTTCAATAAAGAATCTGTAGATCTTGAAATTCAACTATATCACCATCTCACTACTAAAAAATTTCGCAAGTATGCCCTTCCAGAAGGCTATAATGCTGTTATTCGGAATATCATTCATGAAGCGGTGAAAAACCAACAACCAATGAACTTGGTTTGGGTGTTTGGGTGTTACAAACTCTGGAGCTTAAAAGAAGCTCCAACAGTCGATTGGGCTGAACTCTTTAGCTTGATGTACTTCGTTGATTGGCTCAAACCAATCGTACAACTCCACAAACCTGGAATTATTTTTGACTTTTTCTCGGATGACGTGATTATTCCCATCATGAATCATGTACCTCAAAACGACGTGACCGCTTATGTTGAGAGCTTTAAGACACTACTAAAGTTCATTGTGCCTTACCTGCCAAAAGGTTTCTCTTTTCAGTTCCATCGGGTCATTAATCGATATGAGAGTTTCGACCATTTTCTCGCTGAACTTAATCAAAATATTCAAACATTAACCGACGAGCGAGAAAAAAATTTTGCACTCACTACTGCTCAAATTGCCATGATTGATCTGAACGTCATACCAAATGAAAAACAACAATCTGATCTCTTCTGGCGTCAAAAAGTGCAAATTATTCATGATGCATATAGCATGTCCTCAAAACGTCGCCCTTACTATCGAAATTCCAATAAAATTATGGTCGTGAATACTGCAGTAAATGGCGCCATTGCCGTTGGCACTACTAAAGCATCAGTGGCCAAATTTTGGGTCGGAGCTGGAGCACTCGAAAAAAAAGGTGACTCTTTTACAGAATTGGTTTTGTCCCCCTCTCAAATACAAACTACTCAATTCGACACAATTACGATTCGTATGAAGGGTTTAGAAGGCAAAAACTTTTCCCGTATCAAGCTAAAAACGCAATAGGTTTAATTCTGTTTCCCAATATTGAATGAGGTATCTTATTTGGTGCACAACAAAATCACATCTTTTTACCATTACTTTTTGTACCTACTGGGAATTAAGTTAGAAGCTCTTTCTTTTTTCAATTCACCGTGCTTATCTCTTATAATGACATAACACTCTGGAGCGTAATCAATGATGAGTTCTCTACATTTTCCACATGGATTGGCTACTTTGAGTTGTAGGAAGTGATCTTTTGGTTCTGGATGTCGAACGGTCACAATCGTTTCTATGTCAGTGAAACCCTCAGACAGTGTTTTTCCAAGAGTGATTTGTTCAGCACAAATGTCGTTGCACCCAAAGCTCCCTTCCATATTAATACCAGTTATCACATGTCCACTTTTCGTTCTGATTGCAGTTGCCAGGTGGTGCTTTTTTTTAGTGAAAAGTTTTTGAATTGTCTTTCGTGCTATTTCAACTAGTTGTTTGTCCTTATCTGTCAGATTTGTCATCATTTTTTTTACTACGCAAATCATTGCATGCTACAAACACGTCTTCCAAAGATCTGCCTGTAAGCAAAACATTACTCAAGTCGGGGTGACTGGACTTCCGCCTTCATACCAGATGTTTCGCTTTTGGGATTATTCAGCCATATCGAAAATCTGGCTATTTTGGCTGGATAAACTCCTCGCCCAGTCTTCCCTTTCCTTCGTTTCACTCAGTCGGGGTGACTGGACTCGAACCAGCGACCACTCGCACCCCATGCGAGTATTCTAGCCAACTGAACTACACCCCGAATTTTCACTTGTTAAAAGAGTACTCCTAAAACATTTTTTTCTATATTAAAAGCCGATGATCTTGTACATCCTAGCTCCTCCTCCCGCAGTGAGGGACCAGAAATTTACGATCTGACTTGACTGGTTTAAAAAGTGTACCAGTCAAGTCAACCCCCCGATTCATCTTCGCTTTTCACTTTTAACCCATAACTGACAACTGATAACCGACAACTAATAACTCACAAAAACTGCTCTCACCGATGTCATGTTCTTGTAAGGATTGTAAATCATAATTGCTTATGTTAATAGTTAGTACACCCAAAATGAGTTGCAACGAAATATAAAATCAGCCTGAATTGTAGCGCAATTCAGACAGAAGAAAAAGGATCACTATGGCTAAAGCGTCAGCAGCAACAGTTGAGAAAGAAGAAAGAGTCGAACTCAATCCCAAACTCCAAGCCCTTACAATAGCCATGTCTCAAATTGAAAAGCAATTTGGCAAAGGTTCAATCATGAAAATGGGCGATCAAGCCCATCTCATGGCCGGAATTCCCAGCATCTCAACAGGATCACTATCACTCAACTTAGCTTTAGGTATTGGCGGCTTTCCTAGAGGACGTATAGTGGAAATCTATGGTCCTGAAGCCTCAGGAAAAACCACAGTTTGTCTTCATACCATCGCGGAGGCTCAAAAAGCTGGTGGAACAGCTGCCTTCATCGATGCAGAGCACGCCCTCGACCCTATCAGAGCACGCAAAATCGGGGTTGATCTTGATTCACTGCTCATCTCTCAGCCAGACTATGGAGAGCAAGCACTTGAGATCGCAGAGATGCTGATTCGATCAGGCGCGGTCGATATTATCGTGGTTGACTCAGTCGCCGCTTTAGTTCCAAAGTCAGAAATTGAGGGTGAGATGGGTGACTCCCAAATGGGAGTTCAGGCTAGACTCATGTCGCAAGCAATGCGTAAACTTACTGCCGCAATCAGTAAGTCAAAAACACTGCTCATTTTCACCAATCAACTGCGTATGAAAATCGGGGTCATGTTCGGTAACCCAGAAACAACGACAGGCGGAAACGCTCTCAAGTTTTACGCCTCTGCTCGAGTCGATATGCGTAAAATTGGATCGATTACCGAGGGTGAAAAAGTCATCGGCAGTCGCCATCGGGCCAAGGTAGTTAAAAATAAAGTCGCTCCTCCATTTCGCATTGCCGAGTTTGATATGCTTGCAAATGGGGTCTCTCGAGAAGGCGAAGTTGTTGATATCGGGGTCGAAAAAGGAATTATTGAAAAAGCTGGCAGTTTTTTCAAGTATAAAGGTGAAGTTCTAGCTCAAGGGAAGCAAGCTGTCACAGACAAGTTCTTAGAAGACCACGCCTTAATGAAGGAAATCGAAAAAGAGATCTGGAAAAAGATCAAGGAGGAGGAAGCCAACTAAACATACAGTTCATAACTATCTGTTCACACCTGAACATTACTCAAAAAGAAGTCTCTGGACAGGACTTAACACTCGAGTAGGATATTGAGTGCTAACTGCAGCCGTTTCAGCTCGCTTCACTGGTAAACATAGTTATTCATTGCAATTTGGGCTCAGTTTCTGTACAATTGTCACTGTTTGTAGTCCGTGAGACTAGAGATCAAGTAGATTTAGCGGCAACTCTATTAAACAAAATGAACACTTTTATTATTCAATCGACTGACAATTCTCAGTTTTGCACTCTTCATTTGTTACAGAGTATCCTGTAGTTCCTCACGTACTTCAGCACCGGTTTGCAAGAACCAGTAGTGTAAATTCACCTCACTAAACAACAGGAGTACTATGTCATTTTTTGGAAAATTAACCCAGTTCTTTGGTAACACACCAACTCAATCTGCTCAGAAAAAGCCAGTAGAGTCATTAAAAAAACGGGTGCCAGTTGTACCTGTTGAACCGTTGCAACCAAAAACGCTCAAACAAAAGCCACAAGCTGTGGCAACAAGAACTCCAGTAATCTCTCAAGAATCGGAACGGGAACTACAAGCAAAAGCACGAGAAATTATTGTTGAAGCTCGAGCAGAAGCACTCAAGATTCGCGAACAGGCAGAAGAAGAAGCTCGCCGAGCACGTCAAAGTTTGACTGACCAACAAAGAATGCTTGATCTGAAACTGAATAGTCTTGATCAAAAACTCAGCAACCTTGACTCAAAGGAGGAGCATGCTGAGCATTTGCGAGAAAACCTGCAAGCTGAGTTGGATCAACTGAAAAAAAGTAAGGAAAGTGTCTTAAAAAAGCTCGAATCTGTAGCCAAGATGACCACAGAAGAAGCGAAAAGCTTTCTGTTTAAAAACTTAGAGACAAAACTTTCCAAAGAAATGGCCGTCATCGTACGCCAAAAGGAAGAAGAAACCAAACTGGCTGCCAATCTAAAATCGCGAGAAGTAATCATCGAAGCAATGAAGCATGGAGCGACTGACTTTGTTCCTGAATATACAGTTTCAGTCGTCAAACTTCCGGATGAAGAAGTGAAGGGTCGAATTATTGGAAAAGGCGGCCGCAACATTCACACCTTTGAACGCTCTACAGGGGTTGATGTCGATCTTGACGGTGCTCCCACTGAAGTCCGTTTATCATGTTTCGATCCAGTACGTCGAGAGGTCGCTCGGATTGCCTTGATGAACTTGATTAAAGATGGCAGAATTCAGCCGACACGAATTGAAGAAATTGTCGCCAAAGTCAAAAAAGATATGGAAAAGGTGATTTTCGAAGAAGGCAGAAAGCTGTGCCACTCAATCGGAATTTACAACCTGCCAAGCGAACTTATCTCACTCATTGGTCAATATAAATATCATGTCGTCAATGGTCAACAAATGTCAGCTCACACCGTTGAACAAACAAAAATTGGTGTAAAACTAGCTCAAGAGGTTGGCGCCAACGTCGACGTTGTTCGTCTAGGTTGTTTACTACAAGATGTCGGGAAAGTCGTTATGGATCCAGAAGCAGATCATGTGGAGCTGGGAATTCGTACGTTAAAGAAAAACAATATTCCCCAGTCAGTCATTGAGTGTGTCGCTCAACACGAAGATCAAGAGCCCTTTACCAGCAGTGAATCGGTACTCGTTCATATTGCTGATCGAATCACCAGTTCCCGACCGGGAGCAAGTTACAAAGACTTTGAAGAACATGTTGCACGACTAGAAAAACTCGAGGCCGTCGCGTTGTCATACGAAGCCGTGGAGAAAGCCTTTGCAATTCAAGCCGGACGAGAAGTACGAGTTATTCTCAATCCACAACAATCAAAAGACGATGACGTGATCGCCATCTCACACTCAATCAAAGAACAAATTCAAAACGAAATGGCTTACCCTGGAACCGTTAAAGTAACAGTGATCAGACAAAACCGAGTGAAGCGAGTAGCACGATAGTGGGACGACTTCCATTGCCTTCGAACAAAACTCAACTTACCTTAAATTAATGTGTCGAAACAGGTTAATGGTTATTGTGTTGTTAAGTAGTTGGGTTGTTCAATACTTTGAAGTTGCTACACAACAACCTAACAACCAAACCACACAACAACTATTTTTTTTTGGATTTCTTTGTAAAAGGGGAAATTAAGAAATACTACAACATCGCTTTCATTTTCAATGGTTTCCACCACACCTCATTCTCTCGATACCATTGAATCGTTTTCTCGAGTCCTTCTTCTAAAGTGACCGATGGTTCCCAACCCAATTCGGTATGAATTTTCGTCCAGTCCACAGCATAACGTCGATCATGACCTTTACGGTCTTCAACAAACTCAATCGCTGATTCATCACAACCCATCATCTCAATGATCAAACGCACCACATCGATATTACTCACATCATCTTGCAAACCACCAACCACATAAGTATCTCCTTCTTGGCCGTTTAACAGCACTGTTGCTATCGCCCGACAGTGGTCTTCAACAAACAACCAATCGCGCACATTCAACCCATCTCCATACACTGGAACTTTTTTCCCTTCAAGTAGATTGGTTATTGCTAATGGAAATAACTTCTCTGGGAAATGATAGGGACCATAGTTATTTGAACAATTGGTTAATGTGTATGGTAAACCGTACGTCTCACCATACGCACGAACAATGTGATCAGAACCTGCCTTGCTCGCAGAGTAGGGACTACGTGGTTGATACGCTGTTGTTTCAGAAAATTTTGCTTCAGTTCCCAGCTCAAGAGAACCAAACACTTCATCAGTCGAAATATGATGAAACCGCTTCACACCAGCTTTGAGTGCTGCATCCAACAATATTTGAGTACCAATGACATTTGTTTCCAAAAATACACCGGGGCCAGTGATTGAGCGATCCACATGCGACTCAGCAGCAAAGTGAACCACGTGAGTAACATCATTCATTGCACTAATAACTTGTTGAGAATTGCGAATGTCTCCTTTAATGAACGTGTAGTTGGGATTTTTTTCTACGTCAGAAAGTGAGCTCAGAGTCCCTGCATATGTGAGTGCATCAAAATTAATCAGTTGTGTTTCAGGGTGGTGCGCTAACCAGTAGCGAATGAAGTTCGATCCAATGAATCCTGCACCACCAGTGACCAACATTCGCTGTATCGTTTCAGACATAGTCTCTCCTCATTATTTACTGACACTGTTTGATGTGTTGTTGACGCATTCCTTAAGAATTTTCTGACTTTCGGTGTAAAAATACCCAGCTATCATCGCTAACAGTACCACGAGGACCAACAAAAATCGCGTAATCCAGACGGCTGGGATAGGTGCTTTTTGAGCAAAAAGCATATTACTTCTTCTTCCAAACAATCCTAGTATATGCAAAAAAGTTCCAAAACATCCCTAGTAAAATGCCCACAACAGCTGAAACTAACCCCGTGTCCACACTTATGTGAAGCAGCGGCAAAGTAAAAAGCGGGAAAATACCTAAAAAGTTTTCTACAAAAAAGGCCAGCACTTGCTGTATAGCAATTGACCCAAACGAAGCGAGATTAAATTGCAGGAACTTACCAGGAATATGTACTACTGAAATAGCTTTATCCGCAAAAGTCCAAATATTACTAAAAATAAAATTTGATAAGACAGCCATTTCAACAGATAAAAAGTATGAAACCTGATACGGGAAAACGCGGCGAATCAGTTGCAAGCTTCCCAGCTGAACTACTGCGCCAATGCCACCGACAATAACAAACTTAAAAATTCGATGCTGAATGATTTCTTGTAATCGGACTTTCAAGATATAAAACAAGGTGTTTTTGATATACTCAACGCCCAACTTCGACTCTCCAACTTCTCGATCGACAAAGTGAATTGGAATCTCCGCCACCTTGAATCCTTTTTTCTTTGCCTTATGCAAAAAACCAATTTGGAAGGTGTACCCAGCAAACGACTCTTGAGTCATCTCACCTTTTACCGCTTCATACACTTTTTTAGTTATTGCCCGATACCCTGCTGACCAATCCCTAATAGAAAAATCAAACAACACTGATGCAATCAACAAGTTGCCAAAACCACTTAAAATTTTCCGGTGAATTCCCCAATTCTGCGGGATACTTCCCCCAGGAATATAACGTGAACCAAGCACCATATCGCACCCCTCATCGATTTTGGCTAACAATTCAGGTAATTTTTTGGGGTCGTGCGATAAATCAGCGTCGAACTCAAACACCACATCGGCCTTCATCTCTCCAAACGCTTTTGCCATTCCTTTTAAATAGGCTCCACCAAGCCCAGCTTTTTGTGGATTGGTCAGTAAATGAACATACGACAACTTCTTACCAATGCTCGTTACAACTTTACCAGTTCCATCGGGAGAACTATCATCAACAATCAATACTAGCATCTGCCAGTTTTTGATTGTCTTTACGACTTCATCAACAGCGAAGAGAGTTTTTTCAATTGTTTTAGCTTCATTGTAGGTAGGAATGATAATAATTGCGGTTTTCATGTTACTTTAGAGACCTTTCCAGCTCGATCTCGGCCTCGACCATAATGCGAACTAATTGCTCAAAGCTTGTACTTGGTTGCCAACCCAATTTTTCTTTGGCTTTACTCGCATCTCCAACCAATAAATCGACTTCAGCTGGACGATCGTATTTTGGATTGTGTTTGTACACAGCTTGCCAATCATCAATCCCAGCAACTTCACACGCTTTTTGTAAAAACTCTCTGACCGAGTGCGTTTCGCCCGTCGCCACAACAAAGTCATCCGGTTTATCTTGCTGGAGCATTCGCCACATCGCATCAACATAATCTTTCGCAAACCCCCAGTCACGCTTTGCTTCAAGATTTCCCAACTCAACCTGAGCTTGTTTCCCTAATTTAACTCGAGCAATACCATTGGCAATTTTCCGTGTTACGAATTCGAGACCTCTTCGTGGTGACTCATGATTAAACAAGATACCTGACACCGCATACATTCCAAATGATTCTCGATAATTAACAGTAATCCAGTGCCCATACACTTTAGCCACACCATAGGGAGAGCGTGGATAAAATGGGGTGGTTTCTCGTTGGGGCGTTTCAAGGACTTTACCGAACATTTCCGAACTCGAAGCCTGATAAAATCTCGCTTTTGGGTGAGCCAGCTTAATGGCTTCCAACATCCTCGTCACCCCAATAGCCGTAAACTCTCCAGTTAATACCGGTTGCTCCCAACTGGCTTGAACAAACGATTGTGCAGCTAAGTTGTACACCTCATCAGGCTTAATTGAGTGGATCGCATTAGTCAGCGAGTGCTGATCGATAAGATCTCCAGAGATGATCTCAATGTTATGCATAATGTGCTCAATACGAGCAAAATTCTGAGTACTGGTTCGGCGACTCAGTCCATAGACCTTATATCCTTTTTCAAGCAATAATTCCGCTAAATATGATCCGTCTTGCCCGGTAATTCCGGTTATAAAGGCTGTTTTTTGCATAACTTTTTCTTTACCTATCGCAAGTAATTTATATTTTTATAGTGAACGAGTACGCCATTCATTTAACACTCGCTGCAGAGTTTGTTCTAGTGCTATTGTCGGCATCCAGCCAATCGCTTTCATTTTTTTAATGTTTGCTACAGCAATGGGGACATCAACTGGTCGATACCGTGCTGGATCAATCTCAACGGTGATCGGCACATTTGCCATGCGACACAGCATATCTAACACATTTCTCATCACATATCCTCTCCCACCGCCCAAGTTATACACCTCACCACTTTGGCCTTTTTCCAACAACAGAATGTATCCTTTTACAATATCTTTCACATCTGAAAAATCCCGAACCGCATCAAGATTGCCAACTAATATTTTCTCTTGTTGACCCTTTTCTATTTGTGCAATTTGACTCGCAAATGCCGGTATCGCAAAATCTGTCGTTTGTCGCTCGCCAATGTGATTAAATGGTCGCGCTCGCACCACGTCAAGCTGATAGGAATAATGATACGACAATCCGAGTAAGTCTTGGGTGATTTTCGACACAGCATACGGGTTGGTCGGTTTTAACTCAGTCAACTCGTTTACCCCCGGGTATTTTTCCAAATCCACCGGCTCACTCTCATCATGGGCAATCATGCCATACTCCATCCCACTTCCCACCACCAGAATTCTACTTTGCGGTGAGTGTACTTTAACCGCTTCGAGTAAGTTCAACTGCAATCCAATGTTATTTTGAAAAATAGTTGCAGCCTTTTCAAAGCTGTTACTCGCAATTGCGATAGACGCCAAGTGAAAGATCCACTTTGGTTTGAGTGTCTCAATTAAGTGAAACGTTTCGGCTTGATCAGTCAGATTAACACTGATGATTTGAGACTCCGGTAATATCGAATGCACATAGGAGTTGGTTGAGCCATAGTTGGTCACAAAAATCTTGGTAAATCCTTTTGACAGCAACTCTTCGACTAAATGAGAACCGACAAATCCTGTTCCGCCTGTTATCAGTATTGTTTCATCAGTCATCGTCCGACTCCTTTATACTCATAGCCCCATTTTTTAATCGCTTGCTTTGAAAGCTGATTGCGAACATCAATCAGCCATTGTTTATGGTCCTCTTTCACGCTCGAATAGTCAAACTTTATCAGCTCTGGCCACTCAACGAGTACAAAAATCACATCAACACCTTTGACGGCTATTGTAAGACTTTCTTTGTGTGAAAAGTGTTGATCTTCAATTGGGAAGTGACCCGGCTCTACCATCGGATCATATCCTGTTACGGTTGCTCCACTACTAATCAGGTGTGGAATGACTTTCATTGCCGGTGCTTCTCTTGTATCGTCAGTATTGGGCTTGAACGATAATCCCAAAACTGCCACATTCTTTCCTTCCCATCCGTCAACCATTGACTCGAACTCCCGAAGTAAGCGAAAAATGCGATGCTCGTTGAGTTCGTTCACTTTATTGAGCAAATTATTCGCTTCACCAACACTTCGTGAGTATGCCGCCAGCTCTTTGACGTCTTTTGGAAAACATGATCCACCATATCCCAAACCTGGATACCAGTAATGCTCGCCTATCCTCTTATCCCCTCCAATACCTTTCACTACCTCCATCACGTCTGCGCCATTCTTTTCGCACAAATCCGCAATTTGGTTGATAAAGGTAATTCGCGTAGCTAAGTACGAGTTGGCAGAGTACTTGCTCATCTGAGCTGATTCGGGTGACATCTCAATTACCGGAGCATTAAACGGCTCGTGTAACTTTTTCAGTGTTTTTCGAACAAAAGCTTCATTTGCCCCAATAATCACGCGATCGGGATGAAACGTATCATCAACAGCACTCCCTTCACGCAAAAATTCAGGCACTGAAGCCACATAATACGTATGCTTGGCTAATGGATCAATCTTTGCTTTCACTTTTGCATTGGTCCCAGGTGGTACGGTACTTTTTACCACAACAATTGCTTCTGGTTTGAGATGCGGGGCTAAACTCTCTGCTGCAGCCATCACAAATCGCAAATCCGCTTGACCGTCAGGAGCTGAAGGAGTACCCACGATAATAAAAACCACATCTGACTTTGAAATAGCCTCTTGATATGAAGTCGTAAAGTGTAACCGACCAGCTTTAACTTGGCCTTTAACTAAATCATCCAGTTTCGGCTCATAAAACGGAACTTTCCCTTTTTGCAAATTTTTGATTTTTTTCTCATCGATATCTAGCCCATACACTGTGTGTCCAAACGAGGCAAACACTCCAGCGCTGACTACTCCGACAAAACTGGTACCAATAAAAGTAAGTGTCATATCATCTTTCTTGAGATTCTTAGGTTATAATCTTATCATGAAATTCACCATCCTAACACTCTTTCCGGACTATTTCACATCTGTTTTTGACAGCTCGATTCTGAAACGCGCCCAGAGAGAGCAACCCAAACTTGGCAGTCCGATCGAAATCAGCATTGTGAACATTCGTGATTTTGCCACAGATAAGCACAAAGTAACAGATGATCATCCGTATGGCGGTGGTCCAGGCATGGTGATGAAGGTTGAGCCAATTGATAAAGCACTACAAAGTTTACCCAAAACTTCGAAAGACTTATCCAAAATCATCTTGACTTCCGCTAAAGGCAAGTTATTTACTCAACAAACTGCCACAGAGTACTCACAACTTGATGAACTCATTATCATTTGTGGCCATTACGAAGGCGTTGATGAACGAGTAGCTCAGCATTTGGTTGATGAAGAAATCCGCATCGGTGATTTTGTGATGACAGGCGGCGAGCCTGCGGCGGGAGTCATTGTCGATGCTACTGCTCGATTACTTCCTGGCGTGCTTGGCAATGACGAAAGTCCACTCAATGAGTCACACTCAACTCCTGGATACTTTGAACATCCTCAATATACACGACCAGAAGAGTATCGCGGCTGGAAAGTACCAGAGATTCTGCTAGGCGGGAATCATGCACTCATTAAGAAGTGGCAAGAGGAAAATAGTAGGGAGTAATAAGTATTGAGATTTGAATAGCTACAAGTTGCAAGCTTCAAGCTACAGGCTACCCTCCTTCGTACTTGAAATTTCAACTTGATCATTTGTCAGGTTTTCATTCTAGTAACTTCGGCGGGCACCGCAAGTGACACGGCCCTGTCCCTTTTCAATAAGTGTTAACTGTCAGTAGATGTTAGTACTCTCCTACATACCAAAGTTTAAAAGACCAAAACTAAAGACCCCAAAAACTAAGAAAACTAAATCGAAAGCAAGTAATCTAAAAAGTGGTTTTCTCTCTGTTATACGAAGAGAACATCTGGAAAGTCCAGCTCAGCTGGATTTCCAGGATAAGAGAGGAAACACTACTAATCGACTAAGTAACCACTTAACCAATGACTTCTCAGACTTACAACCTATCCAGATCATGCCGCAATACTTACAGACAGGTTAAAATATTTGGAAAGGAATGGATGGTGTCGCTTGAGGCTTGAAGCTTGCAACTTGTCGCTATTTGAACCAACCAACTACTTCACTCCCATCGCAGCTTTCAACTTCTTCGTACTCAACGCCGTATTCTTTTGATACGGTCGGTCAACTGTTTTTAAGTACTCCAGCAAATCACCTTTTCGAATCTCTCCAGGTAAACCAAACTGCTTCTGTACATTCAAAGCAAACTTATAGTCACTGGTCACGGGGTCGGTCGTGGCATGAAAAATCCCCGACAATTTGTGTTCAATCATAAAATGAAGGATCTTGGCAAACTCCTCAATTTTAGTAGCCGTAAAAGTATGATTAGTAAACATTGGTGGCAGTGAACCAGTCTCTAAGCCTTTTTTAATTCGGTGCAAAATATCAAGCTTGGCGAATTCATCTTGCCGATAAGGCTGATCAATCCGCAAAATGGTGTGGGACACACCAGACTCTTGAACCACATCCTCCGCCCACGCTTTTGTTTGGCCATACCACTCGATGGGATGCATCGCATCATCTTCGGTATACATACCTTCTTTTTCGCCATCAAATACATATGCTGTTGAAATGTGAATCAAATGTTTTCCACTTTCCTTGGCCGCCTCGGCAATATTTTTTGTGCCATCAACATTGACTTTATACACAATCCCCGATTTGTCACCTTTTTCTTGATGTGCTCTGGAGACGTCCGTAAACGCGGCAAAGTGGACCACAACATCAGCACTGTGATTCGCAATCGCTTTGTTGACGGTGTTCGCATCGGTAATATCAACTCCTGTTGTCAGATCAAGATTTAGACACTCATACGAGTCGGAAAATAGCTCAACAAATTTGGAGCCAACGAGCCCAGTTAAACCAGTACCAAGCAACGGGATTTTTGTCATAGGCTCTCATTCTATCAAACTCATATCAGAAAAAACAGCATACCACCAGCCAAAAGCGCTGTGAAAAAATACTCACGGATAATTCGCCTATTAATATGATTTGCTTTCACATGAGCGAATATTCCCCAGCAAAAATATGAGAGTGCAAACGAAACCGAGATGACTCTCAAACTCATCGAATCTGGCCACATCACCAAAAAAAATCCCACATGAACAATAATAAGGAAGGTTAAAATGATGTAAGCTAGAAAATGTTTTCGAATTTCATCAAACATTACTCGATACTCCCACTTTTAAAGAATAACACCAAAAAACCAACGGCTAAAAATAACATGATATGCGCTAAGTTTTTTCCGACAAACCGAACCGTGTTGCGATTGGTAATGATGACATGATCATAGATGAGCACACTGACTACAAGCATAATCACCGCTAAAAACACTGCTTTGAGCAAATAAAGTGGAGAGATCGCATGTGACTCGACAGGAAGTGTCAAACGCTGCATCGAAAGTGCTAACACCCCTTGAGAATTTTGAAGCGTATCAGATTGAGCACTTTTTGTGCTCATTTCCCGGCTTTCAACATCTGGAACTGGAACTTGCTCAAGCTCTATCTGATTAAGCTTGGTATCAGTTGCAACTGTGCGGCCACTTAACTGTTGACCAAACATCTGCACAACTAGTGTTGTCTCTACACCATTGAGTTTTCCATTAACCACTGCAACACCGATATCGTGATACTTGGGATTCACGATGTTTTCCCGATGAGTGGGAGAGTTCATCCAGGCACTCACCATGTCATCAGTTTGTAAAAAGTCCCGAGCTAAATTTTCCCCAGCAACGTAGTACGTATAATGGGCCGCTTTGACAAACTCCCATGGACTCTTACCAGTTGGAGAGTAATGAGCCCAATACTGGTGTTCAAACATGTCACGAGCTTTTGCTAGAGCCGCTTCGTTGAGTTGTTGGTTGGGAACTAAGTCAGGCAACCCCAGTTTTTCTCGTTGAGTGTTTGTTTGTTCTACTACCTTTGCCTGGGAGATAGTAGTGGAATAGCCAAGCACCGTCCCTTTGTTGGTTAACGAGAAAACACCGGGAAGTAATTCATGAATTCCCAGAGTGGCACTTACCACAATGAGAAACAACAACAAAAACCCTTCTGGGTGCAAAATCCGTGGTCGATGGTTGTTCGACATCCGCGGATGGAGTAGATGAGCCAGCGTCTCAAAAATCATGACACCACACATTATGGAGAGTTTTCATGGATCAAACAAGTGTCGTGGTTGAAAAAATGATTGACCGACTTCGAGAATTTTGTAAACAAGGGGATCTATTCTCGATTGGTTGTTTAAAAAAAGATCGTCATCCCGACGAAAGCCGGGATCCATCGATCAAGTCAGAAAGGCATCTATTTGAAAGAAGCAAAAAGTTGGAATCTGTTTTAACTTTTGATTATTGTCGTAGAATTTCGAAATGGATCCTGTTTTCCAAAGGGATGCCGACCTTTTATTGTTAATCAAGCAACAACAAATTAAGTTCAGTTGTTCATTTTTTATATTTGCATCCAGAAATACAAAATCAATAATTGAGCAACATTACTCGAACAAGTCTTACAAATTTTCAACGGAAGAAAAAAGTGAAAGAAATTTTTCAAGGCATAGGGTAGCTCAAAAGGTGCCCAGTTTAACCCGAGCTACACTAGAGAGCCACCCTAGCCTCTTAAGTGTAAAACAAATTGATGAAAATGAAAGAGCGAAAAATGACCGTTGCATCAACACAAGCAAAATAGTTTAATGCTCTCATGAATCAAGAGAGCGAATGTTTAACAACACTAGATATTATCGGAGTAATTGGAGTAGGAAAGTCAACCGCTGCAAAATTGTTAGGCCAAGAAACAGGGTACCCTGTTGTCCCTGAAGACGTTAATGAGAATCCTTTCTTAGCAAGATTTTACAAAAACCCCAAAAAACATGCTTTTCCCTCACAACTTTTTTTCTTAAACGCGAAGATTCGTCATTTACTACAACACGCCAGAACAAATTCTGGATTAAATTTAGTCGACACTTCGGTGTATCAAGACGTTTACGGTTATGCCCAGGCTCTTAAGGAATTAGGAATAATGTCCCCAGATCATTGGGAACTTTATCACTCTATCTTTGAGACATTTAGGCCACTATTGCCTCCAACAGTAGGGATTGTCCACTTAACAGCAACTCCAGAATTAGTTCTAAGTAGAATAAAAGGTCGTGGCAGAAAATTTGAAAAAGATATCGATCCTGAATATCTCGCTAAACTTCATTCCCTCAACGTTAAACTAGCTACAACAGTACCTACACAAGTTTTGACTGTGGATACAACAGAACTCAACCTTGTTGCAAGTAACAACGACAGGGCTGGATTTGTCCAACTAGTCAGAAGTCGCTTTTCTATTTAATCATCGATTCCACCCCTGCACCCACCAGGTACGCACTTCCCGCAGCTACGGTCCCAATTAACAACATCTCTAACCCATTCATCCACCATCGTCCTTTAGTAATCAACGTTCGCAAACTTCCGACGAAAAACAGAGTGCTCGCTGTAGAAATAATGGATAAACTAAATTGGTGTTCACTGGGCACAGGCACTCCAAAGTTTTGTAAAAAGTACGGCAGTAGCGGTAATGACCCAGCAATCATAAAAGCAATAAAGGTCATCACACCAGTTTTCCACAGCCCCTTATCAAAATCAGGCCGGACTCCCATCTCATCTACATACCCCATCTCTACCCACAAATCGGGATACTTCACAATCGTATCTGCCAACTGTTTCGCATCAGCGCTACTCACTCCACGAGACATGAACGACTCACACAACTCGGTTCTTTCTTCAACCGGGATATTCTCAACTTCCCAACGCTCGATTTCAAGCTGACGACGTGTTTGTTTTTGTTCCGAGCGCTCACCCAAATAATCCCCCATACCCATTGAAATTCCGTCAGCAACGAGGTTAGCCACTCCCATAACCAAAATAACAGCCGGAGATAACCCAGCTCCCGCCACACCCGCAACTACTGCAAACGTGGTCACAATCCCATCATTTGCACCAAACACTGCCGCCTTTAGTAAACCGTTATTGAGATTCCCATGAATCTTCATGGCTTGCCCTTGGTGATGGAGCTTTTTGACTTGTTCGACATCCAAGTTCACAGGCATATGAGGTGTCCTTCTCTATTTCAGTTTGCTATGTATTTTTGACGATAAAATGTTGACCGCTTTTGCATAACTACGAAAGTATAAACGCACCAATCTTGATGTATCTGCAGACTGATAGGTGAACTCAACAAAGCGATGCCACAAGAATCGTTTCTCAGCAAACGAGTTAATTTGTGACCAATAATAAAGCTCTGGTTGAACTCTGTATCCTCCTGAACTAGAAATCACCAAAAATTTATCATAAAAAGTAACCCGAAACATTAATTTTCCTCCAACATTTTGAAAAGCAGCTAGTTCGAGATTCCCATTCATGTCCCACACATACAAAGTGCTAAAAAACTGCTCAAACAATTTTCTCTGCTTTCTTTCTTCTGGAAGATACATGAACTGATTCGTAATTCCTACCAACTCAAACAAAACAAATCCAGCAAGCAGCATGAAGATAGCAATCCCAATTAAAAAATTCATACATGAACTACTTGTTCAATCAATCGATTACAGTATCCAAACTCATTATCATACCAACTCACTACCTTCACCAAATCACCCCCGATCACTTGCGTCAGGGCTAAATCGACGATTGATGATTCTCGTCGTCCAACAATATCGGATGAAACGATGGGGTCGTTCGTTACAGCCAATATCCCTTTCCAACGATCAGTTTGAGAAGCCTCAGTCAGTTTTTGATTGACTTCCTCAACACTTGTAGGTCGCTTTGTCACAAATACCATGTCAGCAATAGATCCCACCGAAACAGGTACCCGAAATGCTACTCCATCGAATAAGCCTTTAATCTCCGGAAGTGTCTCGGTCACAGCAATCGCGGCTCCGGTCGATGTCGGGATGATACTCCTCCCCGCAGTACGGGCACGACGCAGATCGCGATGTGAGTTGTCCTGAATATTTTGATCATCGGTAAAAGCATGAATCGTGGACATTGTTGCTTTAGCAATCCCAAACTGCTCCATCATTACCGCAGTAACCGGCGCAACACAGTTCGTGGTACACGAAGCATTGGAAATAACATCGCCCGCTACTTGGTTGACACCAATCACTCCTGTAGCAATTCCATCACCTTTGGCTGGACCAGACAAAATAACTCTTTTTGCACCTGCAGTCAGATGCAATCCAGCTTTTTCTTGAGTGAGAAAAACCCCTGTCGATTCCACCACGGTATCCACTCCCAAACTTGCCCATGGCAACTTGCTCGGATCACGCTGTGCAGTCACCACAACTTTGCGGTCACCGAGATGAAAGTACCCAAGCACTGGATCTTCGTCACTGAGTTCTTTGGTCGACTTTACTCGTTCCACGCGGACTTCTTGATTCCAGACACCATAGTTCGTGTCGTACTTCAATAAATGTGCCCAATCGTCAATCTCCATTGAACCAGAAGTATTTACTGCTTTGAGATCAAGTGAATCCCTATGATAGGCCCACCACACCCGAAAAGCCGTTCGTCCAATTCGTCCAAATCCATTGATGGCAAATGTTTTCATAATTTCTCCTTAGTCTTTTCGGACGAAACAGTAATAGAGTTGATAAGTTGCAACAATTTTCTTGCACAACAAAACTACTATAGCAGTCGTGATAAGAAACTCTAGTTGGAGTTTGAATTCCAATCATCCCCACTCTACAAATGCACTCGTAAGAACACACAGTGGTAAAACAAGATGTAGTCCTTAGAAGTTAATGTAGTTAAGTTGTTGTGATGTTTTGTTGTTGAATAAAGTGTTTTCAAATTGAAAGAAAAAAAACGCCCGTCATCCTTGAACCTGGCCAACGGCCAAGTATCGAGGATCTGACTCCAATCCTATTTGAAGTCAGATCCTCGCTTTCGCAAGGATGACAAGCGTATTTGAGACTAAAACCTGATACCTGACACCTGAAACCTACTTCTTCTGCTCCATCTCACTATGCTCTAATGCTTGAAGAAAAGGTAGCGTTCCCTTTGCTAAGTAATCCAGCATCGCTCCTCCACCAGTACTGACATGAGTAAATGCTTTCGTTTGGTCTATTTTCAGCAATGTCACAGCAGCTTCAGTATCACCCCCACCGATCACCTTAAAACCTCGCGTTCGTGCCACTACATCGGCAATGTACTGAGTGCCTTTTCGCGATTTGGGATCTTCATACTTGCCCATTGGACCGTTCCACACAATCGTTTCTGCCTGCACAATAAATCGCTCGAACTGCTCACAGGCTTCATCGCTCAAATCGAGGCCATCTTCACGCAACTCACCAATGATTAATTTGCGATTCGGGTGATTCTCATAATTAATTTCATGGGGGATCATTCCGCCGGTAAGCACCACACTCGCACGCTCGCTAATAGGGTCGATCAGTGGGATCTTGGTCTCAGGTTTTCCTCCACCAAGTATCACAACAAACGGCAATTTCGGTTTTTTAAGCAACTTTTTCAAAATAGTAATTTCTTTATAAAATTGAATTCCAGTTACCGTGGGCATAATTTCAGTCAGACGCGTAACCGAAGTATGATCGCGATGAGAGTTAGCAAAGGCATCAAAGACATACAAGTCATAGCCTTTGGCTAATTCTCGGGCGAATTTAGTACTTGGTTTCTCTTCACGCTCATCAAAGCGCAAATTTTCTGCAACTTCCAACCAAGCCTCAAGTTCTTTTTGGTTTAACTTTTTCACGGATTTTTCTTGAAGTAGTCGTTGATACAATAATTTGGCAATGGGTTTGAGTGACAGTTTTCTAACCACTTTTCCCTTTGGACGTCCCAAATGTGCAATCACTTTGACATGCTTTGCCTCATTTTTGTAGAGATACAGCAGTGTTGGAATTCCATGCTCAAGCCGAGTGTCATCCCACTTTCCTTTAATTTCAGGTAAATCGAGATCAAGTCGAACCAATACTTTTAAGCCTTTAACTGGGGTTAAGCGAAGAGTTTTCATGAGGGATATTATAGCACGAATGTCAGGACTGCTGCTCCTAACTTTTTAATATCTGTACAAATTGTTGCACTGATAAACTTGCGCCACCAACCAAAAATCCTTCAATCTCATCGTGCGGTGCAAATTGATCGACATTTTCAGGATTAACGCTCCCGCCATAGATAACTTGTGCTTTAGGAAATGCTTTTCGAACTTCATCCATTGCTTTGAGCACTTCATTCACATCTTCAGCTATTCCAGTACCAATGTGTTCAACCGGTTCGTATGCAACTATGATCTGACTGTAATGTTTGCGATCAATAAAATCCGCTTGCTGCTCTATTTCAAACCGATCGACACAAACAATTGGAGTAATACCTTCTTCCAAACAACTTTCAACTCGCTTTGAAACATCAAGCGAACTTTCTTTGAAGTACTTTCTTCGCTCGCTGTGTCCCACAATCGCATACTTCACATGTAAATCCACTAAATTTTCTCCTGAAACTTCACCAGTATATGATCCTGCACCGTACGGGCTCACATTTTGTAGACCCAAGGAGACCCGCCACTGCAGATCCGTTTTTTCAATCCAGTCACCTACTTGCATAACAAACGGGAAGGCTGGACACAACACCACATCGTACCGTTGGTTTCCCAAAGCAACGACCGACTCGTACTCTTTGCGAAACTCAACCAGCCACTCATCAACTTGATGAGTATTCATATTTGACTTCCAGTTAGCTATGACGGTTTTTTTCATACCCACAAGTATATTTGAGTTATCGTAAAATAACAATCTTTGGATCGACCGCTGAAAAGTTATGAGACAATAAACAACGCATTACTTTTTTGAAAAGAAACGTAGTCTTATCTACGGTTCAAACAACTTACAACTTGTAGCTTGTAGCTCACTGTATTGTGCTATGGTAGTAGACACAAAAAACACGTAAAATCAGTTTTTACATTATGAATGGAACTTTGCAACAAACGACCGAACAAGAACTTTTACACACTCTCAATCCCGCTCAAGAAACAGCTGTCAAACATGCTCAGGGTCCGGCAATGGTGCTTGCTGGAGCTGGAAGTGGCAAAACTAGAGTGCTCACTACTCGAGTCGCATGGTTGATGCACAAGCACAAAGTCGCACCGGAGCGAATTCTACTGGTAACCTTTACCAACAAAGCTGCAGGAGAGATGAATGAGCGCGTGGAAAAGCTGACTGGTTACTCACTCCCCTTCTCCGGGACATTTCACCGGATCTGTGCCAGAATTTTGCGTCGTGATGGACATCACATTGGACTCACCAATAGTTTTGTGATCTATGATTCTGATGATCAGCAACAACTGATCAAAAGCATTCTCAAACAACTCGGCTACGATCACAAGGAATATAAACCAGGTGCCATCCTCGGCATGATTTCGAATGCAAAGAATGAGATGCTCAGCGTCGAGCAGTATCAACAGCTAGTCCACGGAAAGTATCAAGAAGCTGCAGCCCGTGTTTATAAGGTGTATCAATTTGAACTGAAAAAAAATAACGCGGTTGATTTTGATGATATGTTACTCAAAACCTTGGAGTTATTTCATTCACATCCTGATGTATTAGCAAAGTATCAGCGGCAGTTTGAGTTTGTCTTGGTTGATGAATATCAAGATACCAACAAAGCTCAGTATTTGTTAACTAAATTATTAGCTGCTCCCCAACATAATTTATTTGTGGTGGGTGATGCGGCTCAAGCAATTTATAGTTGGCGTGGAGCTGATTATCGAAATTTATCACAACTTCAAATTGATTATCCTGATTTAGTAGAGTACCGACTCGAACAAAATTACCGTTCAACTCAAACCATTCTCGATGCTGCCTCAAATGTGATTCAAAACAACACTACTCACCCCGTTTTGAGACTATGGACTGAAAATACTCGTTCTGCACAGCCAATTCAGGTTTTCGGTGTCAAAGATAATCAGGCAGAAGCACGAAAAGTTGCAAGAGAAATTCGCAACCGTTTTCGTTTCGATCAGTACAATGATGTTGCAATCCTGTATCGAACCAATGCGCAAAGCCGCAGTTTTGAAGAAGCATTTTTGCGTGAAAGTATTCCGTATAAAATTGTCGGTGGAGTCAAGTTTTATGCCCGTAAAGAAATCAAGGACTTATTGAGTTATTTACGACTAGTCCTCAATCCCAATGACTCGGTCAGTTTGGAGCGAGTGAGTAAGGTCGGTAAGCGCAGGTATGAACAGTTCGATCGCTGGCGAGCGAGCTTGCTCCAACTCGCAGTCACACTCACTCCCCTTGAAATGCTGGACCAAATTATCGAAGCCACAAAGTATAAAGATTTTTTTGATGCCAATGATCCTGATGACATTTCTCGATTGGAAAATATTGAGGAATTGCGCTCAGTTGCTAGTGCGTTTGCTGATCTTGATCAATTACTGGAAAATGTGGCACTGGTTGATAACTCTGCAACCAGTGCTCGCGATACTGCCGACATGACCTATTCATCGCAAAAGACTGAAATGGTTACTCTGATGAGTTTGCACAGCGCCAAGGGACTCGAGTACGAGACAGTATTCTTGGTCGGCATGGAAGAAGGCTTGTTCCCGCATTCGCGCTCGCTAATGGACCCTGATCAGATGGAAGAAGAGCGCCGTTTATGTTATGTGGGTATCACTCGCGCCAAACAACATTTGTACTTAACGTATGCTCGAGAACGATTTTTTTATGGCAATGTTTCCCCATCCTCAACATCACGATTTTTAGGTGAAATTCCTGAAGATTTACTCAGTATTGAAGAAGAAGAACCATCACCATACCAATATACTTCACGATTAAATCCTAAACTTGCACGAAAATATCAGTTTTCCACTGGGCAAAAACCAGCACAAAAGCGACAACCAGTGCGACGCTTGGTCATCGATGACAGCGAGCTTGATGATATTTTAAGCGGCGAGATTGATGTGGATGCTTGGTTGAAAAAGTAGATGTAGCCAATAGGCACTCTGCATATTAGAGTTAATGACATGATAGATACTGTAGTACACGAAGAAACCAATTCTTATCCTCTTCAAGATCAAGAAAGCGTTCTTATAATAAAAACAAGAGATCATCAGTCAACTGAAGCGAGTAACACGAAACAAATTAATCAAGCATACAAAATTGCGAGAAAAATATTTACACTCACCAACGATCTTGCTTCACTCGTTCAGAAAAATGCTCGTTTCACTACATTAGAATTACAACAGTTTTTAGTTAACTTTGAAAATGAGGCTGCTAAGTTAGAGACCATAGTCAGGTCTTTAAAAAAAGTGAAGGCATTTACAGCTGAGCAAGATAATATCCCGGAACTTTTGGATCTGGAAAAGCAAGATGACGGACGAAGGTTTCCACAAATTAATCGAGATCGGCAAGAAAAAGAGGCCCGTGCTGAAGCAGAAAGAACTAATTGGCCACTCACATCATATTTTTGGTTCTTCAATGAAATTGTAAGTTCAATTCTTGATTTCCAATCGAATCTACGCCATCACTCATTTACGCAAGAGCAAGCAATCGAGGCATTTATATTAAGAACTCAAAAGAACGAATTAAAATTCATAGAGCTCTTCGGGGATGAAAATCACCCAACTAACGAACTAAGCAACCAATAAACTACTTTACTAATCTCCCACTCTCCCTTTCCAACACCTCCAACCTTTCTCGCTTCTCTTTTCCCTCCAACCACCTTGGCTGGCCATACTCTTCGATTTTGATCGGAAAAAAGGCTACATCAACCAGTTGTTTATCTTGAAACGTGTAACGACCGACCATCCCGAGTCGTGTTTCAGTTGACCACATCTGATCAAAGACAAAATTGCCATGCGAATAGACAATCAGTTTATCTTTGTACCACTCCAATGGCTCAATCCAGTGTGGGTGATTACCAACTACCAGATCTGCGCCTTGATCAATCACAAATCGTGCCAAATCTTTTTGTCTGCTGGTCGGTTGATATCGATACTCCTCTCCCCAGTGAAACTGCACAATTACCACATCGGCGTTTTGTCTGGTTTGAGTAATTTTTGTACTCATTTTTTCTTTATCAACATCATCGATAAATCCATACTTTTCCACATCGTTGTATCCTAAAAAGGCATAGCGAACACCATTGACAGTCTTATACACTGGTTGGTTCACCCCACTTACCACAAATCCAGCGCCTTCCAGCAATTTCACCGTCTCTGTCACTCCGTTTTTGCCAGCGTTCCCAGCATGATTATTGGCATAATTGACCACATCAACTCCTGCAAATTTCAGCCCTTCGACATTACGCTGATCTCCACAAAACACCATGCCATCAGTTCGGACGTTACAGTTTGGGACTAACGGAGTTTCCAAGTTAATCATGGTCAAATCTGCCGATCGCAAAAAATCTGCGGTTTTGGCAAACGGCCAAGTAAAATCTTTAGAACTCGTTGTTTTTTGATTCACTGATCGGGCCGGTAATACATCACCAGTAACCAAGAGTGTCATGCAGCCTTTGCATTTTAGAATCTCCCTCGGTTTATCCGCAAAAATGGTGGAGCGGTCAAGCACTCGTTTTGGTTCATTCTCTACCAGCGACTCAACCTCATCGATTGTTTTGGAAACAAACGGATAATTCAGTAGCGCCCCAGCAGAAAATCGCTGTCCGCTCAAGTACTGTCTGGCAAACAATGACACCACTATCACGACTAGACTACCAACGACAATGAAAAAAAACTGAGGAAAGTGCTTGGACATTGAGGGTATTGTACCAGAATCAGTACACTCCCCAAAAATAAAGGGTTATCACATCATAGGCAAGCAAATGAATCATTGCGTTGAACACAAATCCATTTTTTCGCACAAAAATTAACTTTGGGAAAACATACGCAACAATAAGTGAAAAAATGAAAAATGGCAGACTAATCAACACAGTGGTTCGAAAAGTCTGTAACAAATGGACACCTCCAAATACTACGGCCATCACACCCACCGTCCGCCAGAAACTAAGACCATACTCTCTTAGCTTTTTCACTAATACCAAAATAAAAACGTGTTGTAACAATACATCAACTGGCTTTACAAATATAAAGAAGGGATTAATGGATAAAAAAGAAATTTGAGAGTTATCAAATGGTCCGATTGGAGGCGATAAATATTGTAAACAAATCAGACAAATAGTGAGATGTAGCAATACAAATCCTCCGTACCTAGTGAATTGAACAACTATTGTTTTAGAAAACACCAAGTATGATCTGAAATACCACACTGCGAAGAGTAAAACAGACAAAATAAAAATGAAATTTGCCAGTGCTCGATTCATGGTAAAGACATACAAAATTATGAAGTCTCGAAGCAAAAATGCAGTGACGAAGATGCTCAACACTGACAATATTTTTTTGAAAACAAGTGGTTTATTGAAAGCAGAATTGATTGACACGATGGTATTGTAACAAAGATGAGGCAGAAAAGTCGTCATCCCCTCCTCGCTGGCGGGTAGGCTTGCCTACCGGACAGAAAGTCTCAACACTCTTTTATTCAAAAAAACGTCCGTCATCCTCGACCTGGTCCACGCTGGGCGGATTCGAACATCGTGGATCCACTTATACATGTTTCTTTAAGTAGAACAAACTGTTAGTAGATCAGTAAATATCACTGATCAGCATAATGTTATTTGTCCATTACGACCTCCGTCATCCCGTTGAAAAACGGGATCCATCAAAAATAGTGGTTTTGATCGTTTATTGAAAAACTCAAAATATTTTATTTATTCGAAAAGTTTTGTTGTCATCCATCATGTAGTAATTGTATGGAAATTAAGGAAATGGATCCCGGCATCCGCCGGGATGACGAGCTTTTTCTTTTTTCCCAGCAGCACCAAAATTCCATATAACTTTTATAGTGACTTGAAGTTTCGCATCTTTATATTTGAGGAAGAAAATCCACCGACGTCCTTCGGGAGATAAGCCTTTTTTTCTCGTAGTCGCCCCAAAATTCTATGCTGTTAAAGTCATTATTCCGCCAATTACCTACAACTTGGATCTTGCATCTTGCAGCCAACTGTTAACTGTTTCACTGTCCACTATTAACTGCCTTCACCTCTTCTGCTACACTAACTCTCATGAACATTGCAATTATTGGTGCTGGTTTTACTGGAATTGCGGCGGCGCATGAGCTTCGTAAATTTGGTCATACTATTACTTTTTTCGAAGCAAATTCCTATCCTGGTGGACTCGCGGCTGGTTTTCAAGAAAAAGAGTGGGAATGGTCACTGGAGCACCATTACCATCATATTTTTCGCAGTGATAAAGATATTATTGAATTAGTTAAAGCAATGGATCTGGAAGAGCTGCTCTTTTTCTCTCCGGTCAAAACATCAACGCGATATCATGGTCACCAATTTCGACTTGATTCGCCGATGAGTCTCCTTGCTGCACCAGAGTTATCACTCACTGCCAAACTCAGAACCGCAGCAGCGCTCGCTTTTTTAAAGCTGTTCCCACTCTCACAACCACTTGATAGCATGACAGCTGAGCAATTTATCAAAAGCACTATGGGGAAAGCAGCCTGGAAGATGCTGTGGGAGCCATTATTCATCGGAAAGTTTGGCAAGTACGCCTCAACGATCAATGCTGCTTGGTTTTGGTCGCGCATCCACGTGCGCTCAAGTGAACTGGGATACTTTCGTGGTGGATTTTTACAACTTGCTCAAGCCATGGTTAAAAAACTGGAAACCGAAGGCAGTACCTTTAAATTTGAAACTCCTGTTAAAACCATAAAAACTGACAAAAAAAACAACTTGATTGCGATTACAACGACAGAAGGAAAAACCGCGACATTTGATCAAGTTCTGGTGACCACTCCCGCTGAGATCTTTGCGCGAATGACTTCTCAGCTCCCGACAGAGTATCGCAATACCATTACCAACCTCAAAAGTTTGGCAGCAACCACATTGGTCCTTGAACTCGACACTCCGTTTTTTGCCGACAAAACCTACTGGCTGAATATCAATGAACCCAACTGGCCATTTTTAGCTGTCGTTGAACATTCCCAGTTCGCTGGCACTCATCCGTACAACGATCATACTATTGTCTACGTTGGCAAGTACTTGGAAAAAACTGATTCACAATACGACATGAATAAAGAGGAGCTGCTCAAACTGTACCAACCATTTTTAGATCAGCTGTCACCACATTTTGACAAACATATCATTCGCTCATTTGTGTTCAAAACTCCTTTCGCTCAACCCATTGTTGAAAAAAACCACCGCAAACAAGTTCCATCTGTTACCACACCATTTCCAAACGTATACTGGTGTAGCATGCAACACGTGTATCCGTTTGATCGAGGCACGAACTACGCGGTTGCTTTTGGTCGACAGGCCGCAAACATCATGATGGATTCCTCAGTATGATGAAGCGAAAGCAGCAATCTCACTTATCAAAAGCGAAGACTAGTCACGTTCGGTTTGACTTTGCTCGACATCATCGGCGATCACCAAAACCGTTTTTCAAGGCAATTATTCATGGCGACTTTTGGGATAAGCACAGAAAAAGACTTCGCAGCGGTTTTTTTAAACGCTATCGATTTCAGCTCACTGACTCAGTTGTTATTTTGTCAACGTTTGCCTTTAGTTTTTGGCTGATGTTTTGGACTTTTCAGTATCATGACGGACAGTTCGTGATGCTCGGTCGAGTGTGGAGTGATTTTGCTGCCCATATCCCACTGATTCGCTCGTTCTCGATGGGGCACAACTTTCCTCCTGAGTACCCCACATTTCCTGGTGAACCAATTCGCTATCATTATCTTTTTTTCTTGATCGCGGCTGGTTTAGAAAAGCTTGGCTTTAATATCGCTTTTGCCTTTGACTTACCCAGTGCCCTAGGCTTATGGCTTTTACTCGTAATGATTTATTACACAAGCGTTTCTTTGCTTCGTTCTCGCAAAGCTGCCATCTTAGCAATCGTACTTTTCTTGTTTAACGGAACTTGGTCGATCTGGGAAACAATCAAGCAATCAAGTTCGATTCCTGATTTATTGCATAAAATAGTTGCCGCCAAAGAGTATGCTAGCTTTGGCCCATGGGATGGACATATTGTCAGTGCCTTTTGGAACTGGAATATTTATCTTAATCAGCGTCACTTGGCAGCCAGTTTTGGCATTGCCTTAGCGCTATGTTACCCACTACTGCGCTACTCTCAAGACAAAACTTTTAAACTCAAAACCTATTGGTACCCACTGATTTATGGCGGATTTGTTTTATTCCCCCTGTTTCATCAAGCTGCATATATCATGGCAGTTGGCTGGTGTCTGTGGTGGGGAGCACTGTACTGTCGGAAAATACCCAAAAGAATTCTCTTTCTCTATTTTTGGAGTTTTGTTTTTTCGCTCATTACCCAGTTTGGGTTATCTCAAAACACCAAACAACAAACTGCTGTCGCTTTGGGATACTTAACTCAAGAAGGTACTCCTTTTGGCATCACCAAATACTGGTTATTTAATCTTGGATTCTATTTTCTACTCCTACCCATTTTTTGGGTCTTTTCAAAACGCAGATCCAAACTGTTTTTGGTCCCGTTTATCGGTTTTTTCGTACTTGCCAATGTGATGCAACTCTCAACAGACATGATCAATAATCATAAGTTGATCAACTTTTTTATGATCGCAGTCAACATCTTGACTGCAGGGATTCTGATTCGAGTATGGAAAGTGCATTGGAGCGTCAAGCCATTGGTCATTATTCTGGTTGTTTGTCTCACGGCGTCAGGTATCGCTGATGTCTTCCCAGTGATTCACAATCATTTTCTCTATCAACAAGATTATCCCCAATCCAAAACACAACAGTGGATTATGACACATACAGCACCCAATAGTATTTTTTTAAGTAACTTATATATTTTTAACCCGGCCTCTGTTGTTGGTCGCAAACTGTTCTTGGATTATGGGTACTTTAACTGGTCAATGGGATATAAGGATGGTGAGCGCAGACAGTTACTCAAACAGTTTTATAGTCCTACGATTGCTCGCCTAGAGTTGTGTACTCTCTTGACAGATAATCAGATAAACTACGTTCACTTTGCGAACACGCATGGTAAACAAGAGTACGACGTGCAATTTAGCACGCTGTTTACTCAATTCACCCCCACTTACACCACAGAGAGTGATGAGTATATTTTTAAAGTTGCTGATAACTGTCCTGTTTTAAAATAGCCTCATCCCTCAAGATATTTCATAAAGAGTTACTTGCTTGAGCCGCATTTTTTCATTATACTGACACTGCCGCCCCAAAAGAGCCAATAGATTTGTCGCGTAATAACAATCTTGTCCCAAACGCGCCACTTTGGCATTTTCTATGTTACTTTCTCCTCAAGCCCCGAAGTACTTCGGGGTAATCGTTAAAAAAGTCTCGAAAAATACTCAAGTATACATCGTCCGGCTACAATTTCTTATTTCGCAACAAGTCTAATGATCAAACTTTCCTCACTCACCTATTACGTTCACATGATTGGCTCGATTCTCCTTTTTACATCGTGGTGGAAAGTTTTTCAGCTCCCTTTTAAAAACGAGCTTATCTATAACCTACCGTTACAACTGAAATTTTTTGTCTCTAATTTGATGGACATCTGGACCTTGCAAGAGGTTATTGTCGACCAGCATTATGAACGGGTATTTCGCATTCCTAAAAACGCGATCGTTCTGGATATTGGCGGATCAATTGGCGATTTTAGCATTTTCGCTCGAAAAATTCGTCATGCCAAACAAGTACATGCCTACGAGCTCGATCAAGAGCGTATCGCTCTATTTAAAAAAAATGTCGCTCTCAACAGTGTTGACCAGGTTATTCTGCATGAAAAACCTGCCCTCTCACTGCGAACGGTCTTCAAAGAATGTCACCTGACTCATTGCGAATTTATGAAAGTAGACTGCGAAGGTGCCGAGTACCAAATATTCTTGGGAACACCAATTTCGATTCTCTCACAGATTCAGAACATTAGTTTTGAAGTGCATTTTTTCACGCAGCAAATGCGCAGCGATTATCCCAAACTCAAACAATTATTAACATCTGCAGGTTTCACACTCAAGGAATTTTCTAATCCTGTTCACAACAGCATTGGCTTTCTCTATGCTTCAAAGTAAAACTCCATCAGCTAAGGCGCGAAAACGTCCACTCAAGGTAGGTTTCGATTTTGATGGTGTAATCATGTACAACCCGGCTAGAGTAATCCGACCCATTGTCTCGTTTTTCAAACGGAAAAAAATCTTCGTTCGACGCAAAGAGCTGGAGTTCTTTATTCCCAAAAAACCTTGGCAAAAAGCACTGTTTTGGTTACTTCATCAATCGTCTCTCTTTCCGGCTGTGAATATAAAGGAAATCAAAGAACTGGTCGATGCTGGAGAGATTGAAGCGTACATCATTACTGGACGCTTTAGTT
>CAZOWX010000023.1:0-30632 GCA_964583795.1 uncultured Pseudomonadales bacterium
GATCCAACGAATCAAGCGGCGGGGATTGTTCCAGTCCGATTGATTTAAAAAGGAATCAGCTTTGGGTAAAAGTTTGAGCAGTTTTTTTTGTAGATCAGAAATTGTTGCTGCTTCAAGCGCGGATCGTAACTGTTCAGATGGTTTGATGTTTAACTGCTGTTTATCGAGAAAGAGCGATCGGTGATAGAGGCCAGAACCACCGACAATAATTAACGATTTGTGATGATTGGCACTATAGGTATAAACACTTTCGGCCAGCTCACGAAACTGGGCAATAGACCAACTGGCATTGAGTGGTAAAAAATTTACTCCAAAGATATTTGTGTTGCCGTTACTAAAAAATTGATAGCCACCTACTTTTTTAGGAGAAAGTAAAAACTCAGTTGGCAAATCAGCCCCTGAGGTGATTGCCAGTTCACTAAAAATTTGGCGAGAATCTGCACTTAAAATGGTAGCACCTATTTTTTTTGCGAGAGCGATGGCTATACTGGTTTTGTTGGTGGCGGTTGGTCCCACGATAAAAGTAATGGTGGTGGGGGAGGGTGGAGTGGAGAAGAGCTTTGCAGTTGTCACGATAAAATGAGTACAAAATTTACTCAAAATAATGCATGTCACACTATTTTGGGTCGAATTGTTAAATTATCTTTATTAATCAGTTGGTCTAAAATCTCCCATCGCAGTTTTTTCACTTGAGCGCTGATGTCATCTTTGTACAGTTTCCAGGCTGCGGTTCCAGGGCGGGGTGAGTACTGAGCAACGAATCCAGCCCTATACCCTACTTGTTTGACCAGATTGAGTGTATCTTGAAACTCCTCCTCTGTTTCACCAGGAAAGCCCACGATAATATCAGTGCCAAAGACGATATCAGAATCGACAGCTTTGAGTTTGCGTATTAACTCAAGATAGTTCTCGCGGGTATACCCACGGTTCATGCGTTTGAGCATTGAGTTACTGCCTGACTGAACTGGAAGGTGAATGAATCGATCGATTTTTTTATTTTTTCCTATTTCTTTGATCAGCTCATCATGAAAGTCCCAAGGGTTAGCACTGATAAAACGAAGCGTGGTAATTTGGGGCAGTGCGCTGATGGCTTGAAGCAGTTGCACAAATGGAGGAGTGCCATTAGGTTTTTGGTATTGAGAGCTGTTTGAGGGGACATCTTTGAGTGAGAAGGTTTCTGTTTCCAACATTCGTTTACGCAAGGATACCCCAACTTTTTCAAGCCCCCAAGAGTTGACATTTTGGCCTAGGAGTGTGATTTCTGTGTAGCCTTGTTTAACTAAGCGATTTACTTCATCCATGATTGACTCAAATGAGCGCGATTGTTCTCTACCTCGAGAATATGGCACGATACAGAAGGTACAAAAAGAGTTACAGCCGGCACTGATCGGCACCCAAGCGTGTTTAGAACCGTTGACATCAGGAGCGTCTTTACGGATAGCTGCTTGATTGAAGCCGACTTCATTGATGGGCAAAATTTCATCAAGCATGGGGAGCATCTCGTAAATTTTTTGATTGCCGTGGTGGGTCATGCAGCCCGTGAGGATAATTTTGGGTTTTGGAAGTTGTTGTTGTTTGAAGTACTCGACCACATTGAGCAAAAACCCAACTGCCCGATCCTCTGCACGTTTGCGTACAGCACAGGTGTTGACCACGATCTCATCAGCAGTTCTCCAGTCATTGGCTTCGAGGTATCCGCGTGCTTGATAGTCCCCTGCAATTCTCTCGGAGTCGCTTTTATTGGCCTGACAGCCAAAGGTATGGATATAGTAGGTTTTGGGAGCTTTGTTCACTCGAGTATTTTAGCATGGGATGAATAGATTGTGGATTGTAGAATGTGGATTATGGATATTGGAAAGCGGATTACGAGATGTAGACTTGAGGATGCTAATCACAGGAATTTTTTGCTGGAATTCAAAATTACTTAAATCAAGAAACGATGTTCTTTTAGTCTATTGACCGGAATTTAGTCTCCGTCCTCCAATACGGGCAAAATCTCCTGAGTAACGCTGATTCCATAACGTAACCAATTGGGCTGTAGTTGTTACAAAGCTTTTATCATTAATCTTGTCTGGATACTCTACAAAACCAAGCTCAGCAGGAATTAGTCCCTCATTTTTTAGTGGAGCAGTCATTACTATAACTCGATTCTGTTGTAACAGCTGATGCCCGATTCTGACTAACTGATCAGCGTAATTAACCACTTCTGCATCATTTCTATTTACTAATGACAACAAAATTGCGTGGGGATTAAATTCCCTCATATCTTGAATAAAAATGTTTAGCGTATCTGCACTAATATGCATGTCTCTAACTGTGAAACCGGAAGAAGTTGTGCTTCTTGTTGCAAAGTGTCTGTAGGTAGGGTTTTCAGCAGCAATAAGTAGTCGAACATCTTGAGATGACATATTTCTCCAATTTCGAAAATTAAGAAGTCGGTATTATCTTTTACATTGGGAAAAAATGGAAGGGGCGGGTGGGGTTTTGCTAAGAGAGGGGATCAAAATCCTTTTTGACTAAGAAATGAGAATGTAAATCTGCAAGAAATTTAAAGTTTTCAACCCAACTACTCAACAACATAACAACCCAACAACTTCCTTGTTGTGCTACAATGAACTGCAAGATGACCAATTCCTTGCAGCTTCACAACCCTTTCTCCCTTCAAAACCTATCGAGACAACTGCACAGCGTGACAAAACGTTTTCCCATGGGGACGATGATGATTGTGGCGTTGTGGATTGTGGGTATGGCCATTAGCTTTATTGCTGATAAACACCCTATCAAAGACCCAAGAGCTGCAGAGCAGGTGATGTACACCTTATGGAAACTGGGAGGCTGGTTTCTTCTTAACTGTGTGATGGTGAGTGTCCTAGAGTTCATTTTTGAATTAAAGGAAAAATCTGGCTTCTTGATGAGTACCCAAAAGAAGGTAGTTTTCGTTGTTGGGAGTATTGTGATCAATGCGGCTGTGTTGTTGTGGTTGTTCCCGCTAGAACATAGTCAGCTTCAAGCGCTTATCAAAGGAGAGTTTGCAAGCGTTGTTTGGCACAACGTTGTGTACTTAGTGAGTTATGTGATTTTTGTGGTTTGTTTTATGTTGAGCAGTGTCGGGCTACTTGATTTCAAGCGTTCGAAACGCATTCTTTTCTTGTGGGGGAACTTGTTGTCAATTGTGATTATGATGTGGTTTTTTTCGATGGTTATCATTGCAGGCTTTTCGATTGCGATGGGAGCAATTCACTTGTTTTTCATGGTCGATGCTTTTCGCTTCTTGCCATATATTTTTGCTTCAACGACTTTGTTATTTGCGCCCCTAAAGGGGTTAAGTTTGCTGCCTGAAAGTGAAAAAATGTTGGCTGCAGATTTAAAAGTGAGCACTCTCTATAACTTTTTTACGCATAAGATTGCTGCGATCATCGTTTTGTTTTATCTAGTGCTACTGTATGTTTTTGCAGCGCAACAAATGATAATTTGGCAATGGCCACGATATAGTATTGTCCTTTCAATATTGGGCTTACTCATTCCGGTTGTCTTACTAAACATCTTGGTGTTTCCAGATCGTTACAAAGAGATCCATTCGAAGTATGATTTCTTGCTTCAAAGGGGAGTGAATTTGTTGTCAGTTCCCATGGTTATGATGTACTTGTTCTCAATTGGCTTGAGAATTAATCAATACGGATTCACTATCCCTAGATACTTAACAATGATTTTTGGTGTATGGTTGTTAGTATTTAATCTGTATTGGGGAATGGTAAAAAAACAGAGACTCATCATAATTCCCGCATTAGTTGTATTGTTAACAGCTGTTAGCGTGCTTACTCCATTTTTGAACATGTATGATCTTTCACTGCGATCACAGGTTGGTCGATTAGAAAAAAAACTTACTGAAGCGAAACTACTCAATTCAAACAAAATGTTTGTTGCTACAGCCTTTAATGCTGATCAATCATTGAGTAAAGATACCATGAATGTTGTCGACTTTTCTGCAGTGCAGTATTTGAAGCGTAATCATTTGAACCAAAAACTCGTTGATCAGCGTCCATATCTCAAGGTACTAACGAACTACTCTGAATATTCGAAAACATTTGCGAAAACGGGGGTTCAACAACCCGTTGTGCTTAGTCGTACTTTTGAAGCTGATCAAAACAATGACACGTTTCAACCAGATGGCTCAATGACGTTGTTCACTGACCCCCTCGAGCTTTATAGTAAAGCAACTTCTCAATTGCGGAATTTTAAAACAAAGGATGGACGATTAATCTATTTGTCTGTTTCAATGTCTGATTCAAAAAATATCTTGGTAACCAATCAAGGTCGTTCAACGCACCTTTTACTTGACCCATTGTATCAAGCGCTGTTGCCGTCATTAACAGCCGCAAGTAATGCTCAGGCATATCAGCGGGAAAAATTCCCCAGTTATGTTAATAGAGTTGTAGCTGGCGAAGACGAGAACTTTCAATATCAGTTCTATGTTTCTCAAATAAGCATGGAGGTCCCACCGAGAAATGGAGCCGTATCAGTAGATTCAATTAAGCTGAATTCGTTGTCAGGGTTTCTGATGGTGCGGGAGAAGTGATTAAAAATTTCACATTTTTTATTTTCTTGTGACAAAAACAGTGAAAACCAACAAAAAAAATAAGAGCTTTCAAAATCTGCTTCTAAAAGTACTTAAATGGGGACTTATTGTTTTCGCATCACTAGTGACATTTATAATTTTTCTTAATATTTGGTCGTTAGTAGACCCAAACTTTGTTGAGTATGGACCACAGCTCACATTTATTACCAACGATTGTCCTAAATTTCAAGAAAACTGTGGAAACTACGGTGGTAGTGTCCTGTCGAACTGGAAGTATTTCCCTTCAACACTGAAGGAATCAATGCAATGGCAGCTAAACAAATTACCGCTTTCTGAAGAACAGCAAGATCCGGAGCATTGGGAGTGTATGGTGGATGGCAAAATAATAGAAGATATTAATGAACAACTTGTTGTTCATTACGGCAAAAACCAACCACAGGTTCATTATAATTGTTGGTTAAAGTAACTCTTTTTCAAGAAATTGAGCCACGGGCGGGATTCGAACCCGCGAATCCGAGGTTTTGCAGACCTGGCCATTAGCCGCTCTGGTACCGTGGCATTCGTTTCGCTTGTTGTCATCCACAATTGCCTTGTTGACTAAATGTCTTTAGCCGCTTCCCGAAGTACTTTGGGACAATGCTGTTTCGTGGCACGCGAGAGACCATTATACAAGGAATTTGGTGATTTGGCACTCTGAGGGTTGGTTGCAGGTTGCAAGATGCAAGTTGCAAATTGTCGAAAAAGATTTTCTAGATACAGATCCTGTAACAATTGTATTGTTCGCTTCAATCTGGCTCCTGACGAATGCCAGAATTTCACGAACTGACTTACTCGATTAAACAGTCTATCTCTTAAGTCAAGGATGACGCCTTTTATTTTTTTTGCTTTCGTAAAACATGCTTAATCGCCCATGAAACTTACAAGAATATTTAGTTGATGTCGTTTTGTCAGAGTACTCAACAACCCAACAACCCAACAACATAACAACTGGTTATTACTGCTATATCCTTAAAAGTAGAAACCAATCAGCTATGAAACAAAGCAACCAATAAACAATCCCTACAGCCTTGCTTCTTCCCTCAAGATCTCATACAATCAGCGTATGGTAAGCATAACCCAAACCTTTATTATTCAAGCACCGGTCAAGGAAGTGTGGCGAGCATTAACTGATCCTGATTTGATTGAACAGTGGGGAGCTGGCCCTGCTGTGATGAAGCCAAGGTTGGATTTTGATTTTGAGTTATGGGGGGCAGAAGTGTGGGGGAAAAATATTGGAGTGATCCCCTATAAGCAGCTCAAGCAAGAGTGGTATACTGGAGATTGGGAACAGCCATCGATTGTGACTTTTGACTTAGCTGGTGATAGTACTCAAACGACAATTATGGTGACACAGGATAATTTACCTGATAAAGAGAAGAACAATTTTGAGTCCGGTTGGGAACAATTTTACTTTAAACCGATCAAACAACTATTAGAGAAAAGAGGTCAAGATGCTCGCCAATCTTCCTAGCCGACTCCTCCACTGGATTAAATCGAACTTTTTGCTCAGTGTGTTAAGTCTTGTGGTGCTTTATGTCGTGGTTATCCAACCGTATTTTGGTGTAACGATGTCACAACCGAGTTCGTATCGTATGCAAAGCTACGAAGGGGCCGGGACATTTGGATCAATTGTGTCTCCATCGATATCAAATATGAGTGAGGCTAAGGATTCAGTTGGATCGATGTTCCCATCAGTTTTACCCGAGGAAAGTGTTGATCTTGGAGTGTCAAACCGGAAAGTTGTGAGAAACTCAAATGTGTCACTATTGGTCAAAGATGTACGCGAAAGCGAGAACAAGATTGAGCAGTATGCGGTAAGTGCTGGTGGATTTTTAGTTAACTCTTCGCTGTCCACTCCAGAGCAAGGTGGTTCCGGGAACATGTCAATTCGAGTACCTTCTGACAAACTCAAGAGCACTTTAGAGTTTTTACGATCTTTATCAGTGAGAGTCGTGTCAGAAAACGTAATGGGAACCGATATTACTGATCAATATTCAGATACGCAGGCTAGAATTGCCACACTGACTCAAACAAAGCGCACATTTGAAGCGATGATGGAACGGGCACAAACGGTGGATGAAATCTTAAAAGTGCAGCGGTCTATTTTTCAAATTCAAGATCAGCTCGATGCGTTGCAAGGACAACTTCAGTACATGGAAAAAACCTCACAGAGTAGTTTAGTCACCATTTATTTATCAACCGACGAGCTCTCACTCCCGTACAGTCCATCAGACCCATGGCGACCAGATGTCATTTTCAAGACAGCAGTTCGTTCTTTACTGGTCAATGCTCAAAGAATTGGTAGCGTTATGATTTGGGGAGCAGTCTATAGTCCGGTCATTATAGCTGGAGTTATTGTGTACTTTTTAGTGAAACGAAGGCAGTAGTCATGAAATTCTTCGTAAAAAAGAAACAAACATCTTCCTTACTCTGGATGTCAGTTGCACTTTCCGCCGGATTTTGTCTCATGTTGTTATTGTCACTGTTTGCGTACCGGCTTGAATCGCGTTATGTCAGAGCACTAGAGAATCAAGCAGTGTTACAACAAGGGAGAATTGACGAACTTGAGCATGTGGTTCAACTGTTAAAAAAATAGTAGAGGGTAATAATGGCCAGTGACTTTCGCAAAATTTATCATATACAAGGAACTGAACAGCAGTTTTGGGACACTTTATATAATGAGCGCAATTTAGAGAAAGCACTCAACCTTGATAGTCGGAACGGAATGCACCCAAGAGTCGGTCACGAGTTTATTTGGGAAATTAATGGACATCGGGTAAAAGGAAAAGTTGCAGAGGTTGAACTTGCGAACACTTCCTCAACACGATTGGTATTTCATTGGCGGTTTGATGAGCTTGAGTTGAGAGATATTTGGCCAGAAGAGCATTTTGCACAAACTACTTTGATTACCGGTGATCAGTCAGATGTAGTCTATGTTGAACTTATTATTTCCAATATCCCCGGAGAGTCGGCTGAGTATGATCGAGCACGACGTTTATGGGGTGAGCACATCATCGAAAAAATCGGCCGGTTTTTGCAATCAGAGCCAGAGCTAGAGCGACCCTATTAATCTTTTGGTAAAAGCTGGAAATTTTTTTTGTTTTTTACCCAAACGTAAAGGCAAATACTTCAACATTGTCATCAAGAAATTGCAAAGTTACAGTTGATTCGCTCATATTGTCAAACTTCACGATAGTATAGAGACGGTCTTGATCAACGGTAATCATACTGTTTTCATCAACGTCAGTTTCGTACGCTGAGGCGCCAATTTTTTGACCATCCAGCAGTACCTCAACTTTTCCAGCTACTCCTTCGCGCTTTGGTTTCATCACTAAAAATACGTTTTGGGCTTTAAAATGGTAATGGAGCTGTGAGCCTTTAGTTGCTTGGGCAAATTCAGAGTGAACAGTCCACGATCCTTCAAAGGCAAAGGTATTGAGAGATAAGCGTGATGGTCGAGAAAACTGCATTGTTTGGTCTGGAATGACTCGTTCAATTGATGACAGTCCTTCCATCCGGTCATACCCAAGATACGTTTCAAGAGATCGTGTGTTAATTGCATACGTTTGAGTGTTGAGTTCGATCCCAGAGACATCGTTGCCTGTTTCTTCCAGTAATTTCTGAATAGCAGCTTCAGTTTCTGCATACTTTCCTTCACCTGAGTGAAACTCTCGAATAGTGCCTGTTTTATCAATTAAGTAATGACGAGGCCAAGAATTATCCCCAAAAGCCTTCCATGTTGCAAAATCATTATCTTGAATAACTGGGTAGGGTAATTCAAAATCATCAATGGCTTTGCCAACGTTCTTGGCGTTTTTTTCAAACTCAAACTCAGGTGAGTGAACACCGATAATTTCAAACCCTTTATCATGATATTTTTGATACCAATCTTTCAGATATGGGAACGTGCGAATACAGTTAATGCAGCTATACGTCCAGAAGTCGACTAATACGACTTTGCCTTGGAGTTCTTTCAGCGTTAACGAGTTTTTCCCGTCTGGTAAATTGAACCACTGTCCTCCTGGAATGATTTCCGGCGCTTTACCGAAGTCGCGAAGATTGGGGCGAATTGCTTGCTTGTTTTTTTCTGATGAATCCTTATCAAGTTTTTCTAATTGTGATTCTACCGCTTGATTTTGTTCGAATTGAGTCAAGTTTGCCCCGTAATTGGGAAAGGTTTTAAGGATCCAAGATTGAAATTGTCGATCAATGTTGAAAAACAGCGCAAGTGCAGTGAGCACCATGACTCCACCAAAAACTTGTTGAATTTGCTTTGTATTCTTAAGTAACCATGGCACTTTTTGAAAAAGAGTTCGGCCGGTGTAAGTAATGATGAGCATTGGAACTGCGGTCCCCATCGAGTATGCGAGAGTAATAATGAATGCTGTTGAAGTAACTGTTCCAGTGAGAGCGAGAGTGATCACTGAAGCTAAAATTGGTCCGACACATGGTGTCCATAGCAGGCCAAGACTCAGTCCCACGATCACACCGGCTAAAAAGCCGTCTTTTTGTTGTTTGGGGCTGAGTTTGCTACTCAATTTTGAGAACAAAATCTCTAAATATGCTTGAATCTGAGGAATCATTAGGCTCAAACCAAAACCAAGTATGATGATGATGGAAAAAGCTCGTAAAGAATCAGCGTTGATATGAAGTGCTGAGACAAGACTTGATAAAAATAGGGTGAAAAAAGTGAAACTGGCGATGAAACCAGTCACAATTCCCAGTGGTTTGCGCTTCCCTCCAGTCAGTGAGCCAGAGAGAATGATTGGAAGGATGGGTAAAATGCAAGGCGAGAGAATCGTTACTACTCCAGCTAAGAAAGCGAATGCGGCTAAAAGAAACATAGATCCTCCAAGAGTTTCAAGAGTTACTGAACGTTTTTTAACAACTCCTTGAGTTGTCCACCATTCCATTTAGTAATTTCTTTTCCATTTTGATCAATCTGTACATACGTATGCTGGTAGGTTATGTTGTACTGTTTTGCGAGGGCTTTTTCATCTGCATCGGTTTCGTTGTCGTTATAATTCACTCGTATTAGCGTTACATCACTAGGAATTTGAATAGAGTTAGAACTAAAATCAGCATCGGCGGGTTTGCAGGTCGGACACCAATTGGCATAAAAAAACAGTACTCTTCGAGTATTTGCCGCGTTTGCAAGTACTGCCGGAGAGTATTGTTGATAGCGTGTTTGTTGGGATTGATCAGATGCAGTTTCACTTTCCATCACTGGATTCACTTGAGCTGAATCTTTATTTTCGGTGTCACCAGTGTTTATCATCGAAGTATCTTGGTTAGAAGGTTGCGTGGCTGTTTGATCAGGTGTACAACCAACGAGAAATAGTGAAGCAAATCCAAGTGTTATTGTTTGAGTGAAAGTGAGTTTCATATCTGAGGTCCTTACCAAGTAATGCTAGTTTATTGGGTTTTCTCCATACTATCACTTTCTTTGGTCATAGTATCATCCTTAACTATAGAGTCTTCTTTTTCCATCGAGTCCTTTTTTTCCATGGATTCTTCTTTGACCATTGATTCATCTTGGCTTTGAGTTGCAGTTGGTTCCTGTTGCATTTTTGCTTCGTCGGTTTTTTTCATTGAGGTGTCGGCGGGGATGTTTGAAGCAGTGCAGCCAGCAAATGTTAAACAACTTACTCCAACAAGAAAAGTTTTGAAAATAAGAGAACGGTTCATGAGAACTCCTTTAGAGGTTTAACAAGTAACAACATCATCCTAAATGATTTAAAAAAGGATGTCAAGTTTACTTTACATTGAGAATTACTAATTTTTGTGTGAGAAGTATACGCGAGAAAGAATTTTGACCAGAATCATCAACAAGAGTGCTCGAATAAGCCAGGGATCAATGTTATGCATGCTTGTCTGGATTACGATTCCTGTGAATAAAATTGTTGCTCCGGCAATGAACGAAAAACGACCAGCTTTTTGAATGTGCATTGCTTCTCGCTCATCATTGGCTCTTTCTTTCCACAAAATAGCAATCAAAAGAAGAAACGTGATGATGAACCCGATGATGAGCATTGAGTGGAGCGTATCAGGCATGAGCAGATGCGTTGGATTCAGGAAAACGAGCAGTAAACTAATGACGATGATACTTATAGTGGTTGCAAAGATGTTTTTCATGATGAAATATCTAAAGTAAATATACTCTCTACCTTTTTGTGAAAAAAGTGAGCAATTTTTAGTGCAAGCAGAAGTGAGGGAATGTAGTTATTTTTTTCGATAGCAATGATAGTTTGACGAGTTACTCCGACAGCATGAGCCAACTCTTCTTGGGTGAGATTCTGTTCAAGGCGCAATTCCTGTACGACATTTCTAATACTTGGCTGTGACATGAAGGGATTATACCAACAAGTTGTGTGTGTGGTAAGATAATTCTTATGATCATGATTCAATCGCTGCTCAAGTTATTTGCAAAATTATGGGTAACTCTTACGAGTGTCATTGGCTCCTTGATGGTTTTTGGACTGATGATGCTTATTGTAGTTTTGGCTTCATCGCACAAAGAGTCACTGCGTTACCCTACTCGGGTTGTTCATGAAGGTGACGATGAGCAAATTGCCATTATTTCGCTCTCTGGAGAAATTTTGGCTGAGGATATCAATAATGACCCTTTAGCGTTTTCAAGTGGAGTGATTTCCGCTAAACGAGTCGTTGCTCTTTTGGACCAGGTACTTCTCCAAGATGAAATCAAGGCTGTGGTGCTGCGGATCAATAGCCCCGGTGGAGCAGTGGTCGCGTCAGATGAAATTTATCAAAAAGTAAAAGAAGTTAACGCCAAAAAACCCATTATTGTTAGCTTTGGTGATGTCGCTGCATCAGGAGGGTACTATATTAGCTCTGGTGCTTCAGAAATAATTGCCAACCCAGCAACTTTGACTGGATCCATTGGTGTGATTGCTCAATTTCCAAAGTATGATGAATTACTTGCGAAGGTGGGAGTACAAATGAGAACAATTAAATCAGGTGAGTTTAAGGATATTGGTTCACCTGATCGGGAAATGACTGACTCAGAGAAGGTGATTTTTCAAACCATGATCAATGAATCATATGATCAGTTTATAGGGGCGATTGTGAAGGGGCGAAATATGGACGAAGCCACAGTTCGACGGTTGGCGGATGGTCGAATTTACACTGGCAAGCAAGCCAAAGAAAATGGACTTGTTGATGAATTAGGAACTGAAGCGTTGGCGCTCGATCATGCCAAAGTGAAAGCGCATTTGAAAAATCCAACAATTATTGAGTTTACTGGCGGTGGTTTTTTGAGTACCTTACTTGGAAGTAGTCTTCAGAACATAAATCCATTTGCTCAAGTTTCGTCGGTGCTACCACAAACACGCAGTGGTGTTTACTACCTGATGAGTTTTTAGTTATTTCAAAATCTGCCTAAGCGTTGAGTAAATAGACCTGTCGCGAAATAAGCTTTATTGTCAATTTTGCGTATAGTTTGAGCAACTTTAGACTTGTTACCAAATAGATGTGAAAGTGCGATGAATGTTATTTCGTGACAAGTCTAATATGCGGTATACTACTTGTATGCCCGAACTTTCTGTCTCGCAATTTCAAGCAATAACTCAGATGATTCGACATTTGGTCCTTGAATCAACTTCACAGGCTCAGTCAGGACATCCAACCTCCTGTTTTAGTGCTGTTGAGTTAATGAGTACGCTGGTGTTTGATGGTTTTTTCAAAGCTAAACTTGATGATCCAAAGTATCCCAATAATGATCGGCTTATTTTTTCCAAAGGTCACGCCGCGCCGTTGTTCTATGCTTTGTATAGCGTGGCTGGAGTTATTCCGAAAGATGAAATGCTCAGGTTGCGCCAGTTCGAAAGTCCATTAGAGGGGCATCCGACAATGCGATTCCCTTTTACTGAAGCTGCTACAGGATCACTGGGGCAAGGCTTATCGATTGGCATGGGAATGGCACTCAATGCAAAACTCGATAAGCTGTCGTACCGGACATTTGTTCTGCTTGGTGACAGTGAAATGGCCGAAGGTTCAAATTATGAAGCGCTCGCTCTGGCAGCACACTATCATTTGGATAATCTGATTGGGATAATTGATGTGAATCGGTTAGGGCAACGAGGTGTGACGATGTATGGGCATGACACAGCTGAATATGAAGAGCGAGTCAAAGCGTTCGGTTGGCAAACATACTTGGTCCATGACGGACATGACTTTGAACAAATCAAAGCCGCTTATCGTTTTGCTTTATCGCACACTGGTACTCCAATCATGATTATTGCCAAAACCATGAAAGGCAAAGGTTGTAGTATCTGGGAGGATCAAGAGAACTGGCATAGTAAGCAATTACACGGTGAGCAGTTACAGCAGTGTCTGGCAGAGATTGGTGCGGTTGATGATAACTTGATGGCGACAATTGCTTTGCCAGAAGAACTGGAGCCAAAAGGAATTGGTGGTGCCGATACAATTGTCGATCAGGCGATAACTATAATTGAGTATAAAAAGTACTCAACAAAAGAGGGGGTTGGAATAGGGGTTGCCAACGCTGGGTATGCGAACGAGAGCGTTGTAGTGCTCGATGCAGAAGTGAGTAACTCTACACACAGCGATGTGTTTCAAAAGCGTTTTCCAAACCGTTTTTTTGAGATGTTTATCGCTGAGCAAAATATGGTGGGAGCTGCTCTTGGTTTTTCGCGTCGAGGCAAAATTCCCTGTGTGTTTACCTTTAGTGCATTTTTATCTCGAGCATTTGATCAAATTCGGATGAGTCAGTACTCGAACCCAAATATTAAATTCATCGGTTCATATGCTGGCGTGTCGCTTGGTAAAGATGGGAGCTCACAAATGGGGCTCGAAGATATGGCCATGTTTCGCAGTGTGCAACATTGTGTGGTACTCCAACCTGCCGATGCTGTCGCGGCAGCTTCATTAGCGCGGCAAGCAATCGATCATAACGGGAATGTATACCTGCGCACCTTTCGCGAGCCAGTTGAGCAACTCTATGCACTCGATGAGCAATTTCCTATCGGTGGAAGCAAAATTTTGCGATTAAGCAATCGTGATCGACTCACAGTGATTGCTTCTGGAATCACAGTGCATGAGGCATTGAAAGCACATGATCAGTTATCTGTTGAGGGAATTAAAATTCGTGTGCTTGACTTGTATAGTATTAGCCCAATTGATCGGGAAACACTCCGGAAAATGGCGTTTCAAACCAAAGCGCTGCTTGTTGTAGAAGACCATTATGAAGCTGGTGGAGTGGCCGAAGCAGTGCGAACAGCCTTGGGGAAAGATGCAGGGAAAGTACATTCGTTATGTGTCAGAAAAATGCCAAGAAGTGGAACACCTGAAGATTTACTGCACTATGAAATGATTGATGCAGCAGCTATTATAGAAAAAGTGAAATCAATCATAGCTTGAATGTCATCATGAGACCAAAAAACCTACATTCAAACATTTTCCTCGATAGCGGTGATCCAGCTGAAACCAAACAAATAAAAAAGTTGTTGGGGTTTCTTGATGGTCAAACAACTAATCCGTCCCTAATTTCCAAAAACCCTACTGCCCAAGAGCGATTGCAATCGGGGCAACTATTTACTGCTAATGAAGCACTGGGTTTTTATAAGCAAATCATTGCCGAAATTGCCGACGAGTTGTCTGATAAACCCATTTCAATTGAAGTGTATGCTGATCACACGACCACTGCTCAGGAAATGTTGACTCAAGCTGATGAGTTTTGTTCTTGGATGGATAAGCCATATATTAAGTTACCAATCACTCAAAGCGGTTTACAAGCAGCGCGGCAAGCAGTAGCAGATGGGATTCGAGTGAACATGACGCTGTGTTTTTCTCAGGAACAGGCGGCAGCGGTCTATGCAGCGACTAAGGGCGCAAAAAAAGACCAAGTATTTATTTCTCCCTTTGTTGGCAGACTTGATGATATTGGTTACGATGGTGTGGAAGTGGTAGCGAATATTTTGGAGATGTTCGCTGATAGTGATCATCATGTTCGAGTGTTGGCAGCCAGTATTCGCTCAGTTGAACACTTGGTGAGAGTCATCGAGCTTGAGGTCGATGCCGTGACAGTATCAGCTGCGGTATTACACCAATGGAATGCAATGCAGATGCCCCTGGTGTTACAGCGTCAAGTTGCTAAGAGTAGTGTTTTGCACCCGATTGAATTTTCCCAGATTGATCTCAATCGTCCTTGGCAGGAGTACGCAATTGAGCATCAATTAACTCAGGCAGGGTTAGCGAAGTTTGTAGAGGATTGGAACAGACTTATTGGTAGTTAGTAGTTGGCACTGGAATATCGGGGGCTATACCTGATAGAGAATGGTAGGAGCAACACAAGTATGAATTTAAAAAAGAGTTACATCAAGATAGCTGCTTGTTTTCTGGGTGTAGTTGGGGCAATTATTTTCCCTTCGCAAGCCAAGGCGGAGAAATCCTACACTATCGATAGCGTTAAGATTAAGGCAGAGCTTCACCCTGATGGTTCGATGAGTGTCGATGAGGAGCGTGTGTACAACTTTCATGGAGATTTTTCGTATGCGTATGAGTATATCGATAAACATCCGGATCAGTCCAAAAAGCCAGGTAGAACGGAAAGTTACAAATTATCAAACTTTCAAGTAAGCGATGAAACTTCAGAGTATCAGGAAACATCGCAATCAGCTGATGATCAAGCAAAATGGGAGCGTATTAAACAATTTTATGTGTCTGATGAGGCAAGCCGATACTATATTAAATGGTTTTATTTGGTGAGTGATCAGAAAAAAACATTTCATGTACGCTACACTGTCGATAATGCCGTGACCAAGCATTCGGATGTAGATGAGTTGTACTGGAAATTTATTGGAACTGACTGGGATCTAGTGCAAAGTAATGTTTCTGTTGAGTTAACTTTGCCTGAAGGGATTGATGGGACGCAAATTCAAGCATGGATGCATGGAGTCCTCAACGGTACAGTAGCGATCCCTACCGCGACAACGGTCACTTTTGTGACTCCTCTGGTGCGTTCCAGCCAATTTGTGGAAGGTCGAGTGATTGTACCCAAGGAGACGTTTGTTGGTGGAGCAAGTGGCAGCTTGTCTAAGCAGGAAATTATTGATCAAGAAACTGGTTTTATTTTAGAAACGAAAGCAAAAAAAGTGGGGAATACGGCACTGTATTATGGTGCTATTGGTGTAGTGCTTGCATGTTCAGGATACATGCTTTTCCTATTCAAGAAATCATACGATACGTTCGTGCAGTATGGAAAAGATATTCCATTACCAGAAGTCAATTTAGCGGGGACGCTTTGGGAGCCCCCTAGTGACACCAATCCTGTGCAAGTAGAACAGCTTATTGCTGGGAAAGAGATTGTGAGTCCGCAGTCATTTACCGCTACAGTGCTGTCACTCGTTCAAAAACGAGTGTACAAAATGGTCCAAAGTAGAGAGAAATCGGGTTTTTTCAGAAAAGAGTATACTTATGCGCTTGCAGCAGGAACCAAACAAGGGAGTGCTCTGTTGACAACTACGGTTGAGGCTGCTGTGTGGAGGTTCTTGGAGACCATTCCCAAAAGACAATTTGAATCGGTCGATGGAGCTGTAAAAGCTTTACAACTTAAAGACATTATCTCGTACTGTCAGCGCTATAAGCAAACTGCATACCGCAAATTTCAAGCACTCAAAAAATATGGTTTGGAGCGAAATGTTCAGGATGGGTTTTTTGACAGCGTTTCTCATGAGCGTGCTAAAAAAGCTTTTGGCATTAGTAGGATGGTAGTGTTAGAAGGAATCATGGGCGCTGTATTGATTTATGCAGTCCCTTTGACTCAAGGAGTAGGCGCAGCGTTGCCCTTGATCACCTTTGCAGGGTTGGGTATTGGGGTGATGAGTATGGTAGCGACGGCTTTGTTTCAGTCGTTTGGTGAGAAACGAACTGAAAAAGGCGCTAAAGAAGCGGCAGAGTGGCTAGCATTCAAGAAGCATATGAAAGATTACGAGCAAACCAAAAAGTATCCGATTGACTCGGTTATTTTGTGGGAAAAGTACCTCGTATATGGGACTCTCTTTGGTATATCGGCCAAAGCGTTATCACAGTTTCCAGTGAAGTTTTCGCCTGAAGATCAACGATTAGCAAGTACCTACTGGGCCGGTTCTGCTATGAGTTCAAGTTCTTTTTCACAAGGCATTGCTTCAATGAGTACTGCAATTTCATCGTTGTCTGCAGCTTCTACCGCTGGATACGGAGCTGCTGGTGTCAGTTCATCCGGTAGCTCATCAGGTGGGGGTGGAGGAGGCGGTGGCGGCGGCGGTGGTGGTGCAGGGTAGAATGTTGGACTGATGTGTGCTCAAACAGGAAATTTTCTATAAACTACTCAACTATAAACCAGAAACGAAAATATGAATGACATGAAGCAAAAACCAGAAGGCTATTGGAAACAAAAACTCACCCCGCAGCAGTATCACGTTCTTCGTGAACAAGGCACAGAAGCTCCATTCACGGGAAAGTTCGAGGCCCATGACGAAAAGGGAATGTATACCTGTGCAGCATGTGGGGCAGAGTTATTTTCATCAAAACACAAATTTCATTCTGGTAGTGGATGGCCCAGTTTTGACCAAGCCGTCGATCAAAATAAAGTTGAGTTATTTGAAGATGACTCTCATGGGATGCATCGAGTTGAAGTGCGCTGTAGCAATTGTGGAGGTCATTTAGGGCATGTGTTTGATGATGGTCCTAGTACGACTGGCAAAAGATTTTGCATTAATTCGTGTTCGTTGGGGTTTGAAAAGGGGAAGTAATTCGTTGTTTCGTTTGTTGGTTGGTTAATTGTTTTTTCAAACTTTAAGTTTTTGTGAACAGTTGTTGGGTTGTTGTGTGGTTAAGTTGTTATGTGTTTCGGTCAAATTTGTACTTCCGTACCCTTTTGTTGTTTTGCTCATCTTTCAAAGCAATAAAAACTAAAAAGTCGTCATCCTGAACTCGTTTCAGGATCTGTAGTCTGCTTTCTTTTTTCCCTGAACTACCAAGATTTTTGTTATAACGAAACGTTATAACAGAAATTCTTGAAAATTTTGCGAAGTGGCTGCTTTATCGTCCGTAGTCATCCTGTACCCTAACAATGTCATCCTCTTCAGAGGGCAACTCAGGGTCTGTATGCTTCCATATCTCGGCAACCAATCCCCAGTTGTCAGCACCCATGAGTCGGTGTCGAATTTCTTTGTCATGTTCAATCAGCTCGCCAGTTTGGTGCCAAGTTGGCTTGGTTTGATCGTCACTAGTATTTTGCATCACGCCAATTGGTCCGAAAAGCACTTTCCAGACTTCGGCTCTGCGGTGGTGATACTGCCAAGATAAACGAGCATTGGGAGCGACAAGCAAAAACTTTGGGCGCAATTTTTGTTCGGAGGTTTTTAAGCTAGAGTGTTCAGGAAAAAACAAATCAATAAATTCATTGAGGTTTTCATCTGCTATGCGAAAGTAACCACCCCAAGGTTTGTTAAAGTCTTCTTCAGCAATACCCCAGTTTTTTTCGGCAATAAAATCAACTAGTGCTAGTTTGGCCTCGGTTTTATCGGTGATGAATGAGAATTGATTGAAGTTCATAGGTATTGTTGTTGGGGTATTATTGTTAGGAAATGAATTTTAGCATATCACATTTATGCTTTTAAAAACTCAATAAGTGTTTTTTCTAAGCTCACCATATCTTCAATATAGGCAAACTCACCAACAGCGTGCATCAGCGTATCACCACGAGCAATTCCAATGCCAAAATGTGGTAGATTAAGCTGTTTTGCCCAGTGTGCGGCTGGGGTTGACCCCATGACACCAAATTTCCCTGAATGTTTTGAGAATTTTTTATAAATAGTGTTAAGAGTATTTGCTTCGGGATGATCAGAGACGTACCCTTCAAACTCAACTTTCACTTCAAGTTTAGTATTTAACTGGTGTGTATGACTAAACTGCTCAAAACGTTTAAAAATTTCCAACTTTTCCGCTTTGACGTCTTGTTCAGGAATAAACCGGTAATCAACGCTCAGATGGCAAATATCGGGAATGACGTTTGCAGCTGTGCCGCCATTGATCATATTGACGTTGCAGCGGGCAGTGATTGAATCCGTTTGAGACGAGGGAAAGGGAGCAATCGCACTTTTCACTCGTTCTTGCTTCTTTTTTTCATTAGCAAAAAACTGTAAGAGTAACTGCGCTTGTTCGATGGAGTTCACGCCCAGGTGACTAGCAGCGCTATGGGCAGACTTCCCGTGGATAGTGACATTCAGCTGCATGCAACCTAAATGTGCAACGGTGATTCCTCCAGCAAACGTATCAGGATCAAAAATGATTGTGTCTTTGGGCAAATCCAATTTGGAGCTGAGAAATTCTAGCTGAGCTCTTTGATCAGTTTCTTCATCAGTCGTAGCAAGAAAAATAATGTTGAATCGCAAACGTTCACGGTGTAATCTTTCCAAGGCTGATAGAACAACCGCAGTAGAACCCTTGTGGTCACAAGCTCCTCGACCATAAACTTTGTTCTCGTCATGAGAAAATGTAAACGCTCCATCATACGTTGCAGGAACAACGTCGATGTGATTGTAAATGACTAATGTTGGCAAGTCTCTTTTAGCAGCTTTCTTGGCGATTAAGTGAATCCGGTTTGGTAATTTTGTGACTGAAGAAGGCATTGGTACCGTCTCACAATCAAAACCAATGTCTGACAAATAATCCTGAATCAATTCAATGGCTTTGGGATAGTACTTGCCATCTTCTCGTGAAGTATCCAGTTCAATGTACCGTTTGAGAAATTCATTTGCCGTAGGAGTAAGTGGAAGTGATTTCATAAATTAATGAATGAAAGCTATTATAACAACCATCACTAAGAAGTGAAGGTTATGGGTTAACAACAACTTATCTACCCAGCAGACAGACCCAACAACATAACCACTCAATTACATAACAACTCAGTGACCTGCTCTGTACACTCCACATTCCTTCTGATATGTTACATCATATACCAGTTTGATTTACCCATGCGGTTTTATGCCTTTCAACAAACGCTTTCAAATTTTTATTTTCTACTACGCCATTGTATTAATCCTAATCGGGTTGAGCGTTTTTTATAATGTTTTTGGCGCACAGTCGCAACTTTTTGAGAATGCAATTTCTAATTTTATTCAATTACGTTCAGGTGAACTTGTCACATTGCCAGTTTGGGGTGTGATGGGGGTATCCTTTTTCTTTGCACTTGTTCCTTCTTTCATTTTACTCAGTTTTAAAAACCGAACTGCATTGTTTCTTTTAATCATTTCACTTCTTCTGGGAGCAGGTTCTTGGTGGTGGGCACTACAGCAAACTCACGTAATATATCCGCTGGTGTATAGTCTAGGGAGTTTTGGAATTGGAACGATAATGGGAGTTTTTTTGAAAATGATTTTTTCTTCAGCTGAGAAAGATTTTTTACGTCAGGCTTTTTCTCAATTTGTTTCTGAAGATATGCTCAAAGAGTTGCTTCGTAATCCTGATAAGTTGCGATTGACTGGTAAAGAACACGATATTACAGTGTTATTTCTGGATATCCGGGGATTTACAGCATTTAGTGAGAAAAAGTCGCCAGCAATTGTGGTAAATCGCCTCAATGAACTACTCGAAATAGTAACTCAAGTTATTGTGAATCACGATGGCACTGTCGATAAGTATATTGGTGACGCGGTCATGGCAATGTGGGGGGCTCCAGCGGCTGATAAAAAGCAAGCCACGAAAGCGATCAAAGCAGCAATTGAAATTCGCCGAAAGATTGAGTCAGATACCGATTTTAAAGTCGGTGTTGGCATTAATTACGGGAAAGCTATTATTGGAAATATTGGGTCCAGTAAGCGGTTTGACTACACCGCAATTGGCGATACCGTAAACACTGCTTCCAGGATCGAGAGTTTGACTAAGTCACTTGGTCAAAGCATAGTTGTTTCCGAGTCGGTCTTGAAGAAAGTACACGCAGAAAAAAGCGAGTTTGATGTCAAAGACCTAGGCTTAGTGATGGTCAAGGGCAAACAGCAGAAAATTCACGTTTTTGGACTATAGCGGGGTTTCAACAATTGAAAAGACCGCTTGGTGATCACTAACTGAGTCAATCACCTCAACATGGTTTACTGTTAACTGTGGAGTGGTAAACAGTCCATCAACCACAAACTGAATTCCTGGTGATCTGTGTAGTTTCTGATCGATAGTAGTAGTGATTTCAGGTGGAATATTATCTTTGTATCGATTTGCTAGGCGCGAAAACACTGACTTTCCTCTGGGTGCATTAAAGTCACCGGTCAAGACCAGTGGTGTGTACGGCCAAAGTGCTTTTAACATGCCATCCATGTGTTGGTGTTGGAGTTCAGAAACAGCGCCGTGATTGGTCCAAGTAAAATGAGTTGTGGCAACATAAAAAAACTGTTGATCAGTGCCTATTTTTGCCACAAGAACAACTCGATTGGTGTGATTTGGATCTGATTCACAGACGGGAACATGATTTAAACTGCCTGCGTACGCATGCATACTCAGACTTGCAACATTTTTTTTAGAAAATAGAGCAATGCCCCACTCACCTCTGGTGCTTAATCGGAAATCATTTGGGAATTCAACTCGAAAGAGTGGTACAAACTGAGCTCGAACATGAAGCAATTGTTCAAAAATATGTAAATCATCTTTAAAAATTTCCTGAACACAAAAAATATCCGGTTTCTTATTTTGCAGTAACTTGGTGACTCGATTTAAGTGATTATCGCCCTCAATATTGAGCGACAAGATAGAAGTGGCAGGCATGCCTTTTATTGTAGCTGAGTAGTGGGACAAAGGAAGAAGGAAATATGTTGTTGTGTGGTTAGGTTGTTGGGTTGTTGTGCCGGTGATTGCAACATCACAACTACTCAACAACCCAACACCTTTTTACTCATTTCAGCGGTTTTTCAGGCAAGAGTGTACAATATCTTGTATATGAGAGTCCTTGTAGTCGAAGACGAGCAGCGCATTGCCAGGTCAATCAAAAAAGGCCTTGAACTTGAGCATTATGCGGTTGACTTGGCATTTACTGGTAGTGAAGGATATGCAAAAGCATCAACGGAAGAGTACGATGTGATTGTTCTTGATTTAATGTTGCCGGAAATGAATGGTGAAGAAGTTTGCAAAAAACTGAGAGCAGAAAAAAATCGCTCGCCCATTTTAATGTTAACAGCGAAGAGTCAGACTGAGGAAAAAGTCGCTGGGTTGGACTCTGGAGCTGATGATTACCTAACCAAACCGTTTTCGTTTGAGGAACTCTTGGCTCGCTTGCGGGCTTTGACGAGACGGCCGAAACAACTACTTGATTCAGTTTTAACGTGTGAAACGCTAAGCCTTGATGTTCATCATTTTTCAGTTGAGCGCAGTGGTAAAAAAATTGCAGTTTCAAGCAAGGAATTTGCGTTACTTGAATACTTACTGCGTAACCAAAAAAAGATTTTAACCAAAGATCAAATTATTCGTCATGTTTGGGATTACGATGCTGATATCTTGCCAAATACGGTAGAGGTCTATATTCGCAATCTTCGGAAAAAAGTGGATGAACCATTTGCATCTGAACCTGAACTGATTCATACTGTTCGAGGTTTTGGCTATAAGTTGGGCGAGTAATTTTTGCATAGGCAAAAAATTTCGCTCTGTGAAAACCAGGAATGTTTCAGAATACCAGACTTAAGCTCACATTATGGTACATGATGATACTCATATTCATCAGTGTCTGTTTTAGTGCGGTGATTTATCGATTAATGAGTAATGAGGTTGACCGTTTTGCTCGAGCACAACAGTTGCGATTTGAACGACGAATGATGACTGGAGTGATTATTCCCTCTGAGGGTCCATTAATTAGTTTTGAGGTGTATGACCCTGATTCAATCGTAGAGATTAAACATCGGTTGTTATTACTGCTGTTTATCATTAATGCAACAATTTGGTTTATCTCAAGTGGTTTGGCGTATCTATTAGCTGGTAAGACATTGCGACCGATTCAACTCATGGTGGCTGAACAGCACCGCTTTATCTCAGATGCATCACATGAGCTTAAAACCCCACTCACTTCACTGCGCACAGCATTTGAAGTATTTTTGCGAGATGCACACTCAACTTTAGGAGAAGCCAAAGAGCTGATAACTGAAAGTGTTGAGGAAGTTGATAAATTGCAGTCACTGTCCGAACACTTGCTGCAGCTGGCTCAGTATCAAACACCAAATGGTCGGTCAGCAATGACCAGCGTTGCGTTTGATCAGACAGTGAAGTCTGTTGTGAAGACAATAGCGCCCTTAGCCAAAAAGAAGTCAGTTATTATTGAAACTCAGTTGCAACCGGTGACGGTGAGAGCGAATAAGTTCGCGCTGTCAGATTTGGTAACGATTTTAGTTGATAATGCTGTGAAATACAGTAAACAAAGCACAACAGTTCGAGTGCGCTTGTTAAGCGCTCGAAATTATGGGGAGTTAGTTATTGCTGATGCTGGCATTGGTATCGCACAAAAAGATCTACCGCATATTTTTGAGCGATTTTATCGAGCTGATGAAGCACGTTGTAAACAGTTTGTGGGTGGATACGGATTGGGATTAGCCATTGCCAAAAAAATTGTTGATTCGCACAACGGGAGTATCACTGTGAAAAGTACAGTTGGTGAAGGAACCACTTTCGTCGTACGTCTTCCAAGAGGAAAAACCCCTAAAATAGCTAATTAGTGTACGTGTAACTTCGCGTATGTTGCGCATAGTTCTAATTTTTGTTTTTTGGTTAGTTTTTTTATTTGAGCTTCTCGCACTTTTGCATCGTGTTCACTCTCACATGCTTGGGTAAATACGAATTGGACTGGTCGACGGCTTTTTGTGTATTGTGCGCCTGATTTCAAATGGTTGTGAGCGTGAAGGCGCTTGTGCAGATTAATGGTAAAACCAGTATAGAGCGTGTTATCCGCGCACTGAACTATGTACACGAAGTACTGCATGTTTTTGTTTATGTTCTAGAAATAATTTGTAAAAAGCAAGTGTTTTTTCAATGAGTAGGACGCTACTAAACCAAGCTAATCCTCCAAAGTATCCAGCGATGACATCGCTTGGGTAATGGACACCAAGGTACACTCGACTGAGTCCAACAAGACCAATAATAATAAGACAAACAACGGCAATGAACAGTGAAAAGTACTTTCGTTTTGTGAAGTGAAATATGAAGTAACCAATGGTTGAGTAAAATACAAATGACTCCATTGAATGACCGGAGGGGAAACTGTAATCAGTTAATGTGTACAGTGGAAAGTATTGGGGGCGAGGACGCTGAACGAGATTTTTTATTGAAATATTGATTAAAAAAGTCATGCCGATAATAAAAAACATCAAAAACGCTTCACGTTTATGATGTTTTCGCAGCAGAAAAATACTGATAAGAATAGCTGCAGTGAGCAGAAGTTGATGGCCGAGCGCTGAAATAACGATCATAACTCCATTAAGTATTGGAGTATGCCAAGAGTGCAACAATCTCAGAATAAACATGTCGAAATTCATAAACTCATTTTCGAGCACTTCATCATGTATTTTGAGAAATAAAAGTAGCGCACTGAGCGTCAAAAAGACTCCGTATAACATCTCTAAGAGTAATACCGCAGACTGTCTGGATGTTTGGATCAGTTGTCTGAGAACGATCGCGTTTTGCTTCACCTTTTTTCGCATACGTTTGTCTATTATGCTGTGAAATGTTTCGTGACTCAATGATGCTTTTGAACGTTGTGTGTTCCCAAGTCATTAGGTGTAAAGATATAAACCTGGTATAATGAAATCAAACAAAATGGGACAGAAGGGACGTGGCACGACAATTATTTAGCATTTTGTTAAATATTACGATTTTTAGAAAGGTATAGAGATATGACTGGTGTAATTAAGAAATTGACAGATAAAGGCTATGGCTTTATTGCCTCTGAAGAGATGGGGAAAGACCTGTTTTTTCACAGCAAATCTTTAGTAGGAGTTGCCTACGAGGATCTTCGAGAGGGAGACAAAGTGAGTTTTGAGAGTGAGCAATCTCCAAAAGGGTTGAATGCGATTAATGTGAAACGCGTTGATGCTACTCAAGGTATGGATGATTCAAGCGCTCAGGATTCTCAGCCGATGGCGGCATAATTGTATCGAAGTAAAAACACCAAGGTTGCCTAGCTACCTTGGTGTTTTTTGTTTTTGGGTTTGCTATAATAGTACTCTCTTTGCCGGATGGTGAAATGGTATCACAACGGACTTCGGCCTCAACGGCCGACCAGCCGGAGAGGCTGGCTGAATCCGTTTTTCTAGGTTCGGTGAACAGGAAAATAACTCAATACAATACAATTTTACTATGTTTATGTTATAGAAAGTGAAGTAAATAAACGGTTGTATGTTGGCAGTACGAGTGATTTAGTGAGTAGGCTTAAAAGGCATAATGCTGGCTTAGTGTCGTCGACAAAGCCTTTTATTCCTTACAAACTTATTTACTATGAAGCGATGTTGTCAAAAACAGATGCTTTAGTTCAAGAAAACTATTTGAAGTCTGGAAGTGGTCGAGAGATGCTACGGAAAAAATTGACAAATTATTTTAACAATTGAACATTTGCCGGATGGTGAAATGGTATCACAACGGACTCTGAATCCGTTTTTCTAGGTTCGAATCCTAGTCCGGCAGCAAACACCACTCAAGCGAATTGCTGACCCAACTGAGCTTGCCAAACCAATACTATTTTTAGCCTCAGATGACTCGAGTTACATCACAGGAGAAGTGTTGGTCGTTGATGGGGGATATAGCTTGAAATGAAAACTGCAACGATCGATCAAATCATTCAAAAAGCTAAAGAATGTGCCGCAAATAAAAAGAAATGGCACTTTCATATCTTAACTCCAGAATGCCTTTTGAATGATCAAGATGATTTTGCATTAGTCATGGAAAATACCACCGATCAGGAATGCTTTGTATGTCGTTCGAATGAGCCTTTTATGAATGTTGGGAAAGAACTGGTTCAGCTCCTGCATAAATCAGTCGTATTGGGTGAGAGTCATGAAAGAAAAGCGAAAAGCCTTGTCTCCGAACAAGTCCCAAAAATACTTTCACGCGCGAAAGAGTTGAATACCGTTGGCATTGCCTGGCATCACCACATGTTGTTTCCTGACTGCCAGTACAATCAGCATAAAGGTCAATGGACTATTCTTTTTGAAGATAAACAAAAAGTGGAAACAATTGAATCGATTACAAATGAAGAGCCAAAAGATGATTTACCGTACATTGAAGAGTTATTTTATCAACAAAAAAAGGCCGGGTAGTTGCATTTTTGTTAATTGAAGTTTCCATCATTATAGTGGGAGCTTTTTTGTTCTCCAGGCAAGTAATCCATTGGAGATGTCAAAAACATTTGTGTAGCCCATCTGCTGCATTATTTGTACCGCAAACACACTACGTGATCCGCTCAGACAGTACACTAGAACTGTTGCATCTTTATTCTGTACAACTTTCTCGATTTGTCCTTCAAAGGCGTCAAGGGGAATGTTAACACTGTTTTTGAGTGCCCCACGCTCGAACTCACCAGGAGTTCGAACATCAAGCAAATACTCAACCTCACCCTTTGAAATTTTTTCATACGCGTCTTGGACATCAATGGAAGGGACGTTGGGAGGAGAGAAAAACATGGCGAAAAGTATAGCATGAATTGTGCCAGATCGTGATAATATCTTTTAAAGTAGCTTGGTTATGTCTGAAGAAGTGTGATAAAATCCAACACTATGGTTCTTGAAAATACACATGCAATGGGTCCAGTTTTCAGTACTGGCGAGTTTTTTTCTGTCAAGTACTTTTCAAGTGAAGTAGTTCGATTTGCTGATCCCACACAAGTTCTACGGGGTATTGAGTGTATACAGCAACAACTGTTAGTTGATGGCCTTTCGGCCTCCTATCAGCATTTATTGAGAATTACTTTAGCGAATGCGTACAACCGCTTAAATGATTTTACGAATTCACTTGAACAATTAAATCAATTACCAGTGGTTGAAGGCGTCACATTGGTTCAGTGCAAACTTGATGAGTTTAGTACTTTGATTCACACATATCGCTTACAGCATGTACGAACAAAACAGAATAACAGTCAAACTACGGATCAGGATTTTTTGGGCGAAGCCAGAGATAAAGCAAGTGAAGCATTAGCATATGCAGAGACGATTTTTTCTGATGAAGCAGACAAATCAGATGCGATTCGATTTTCATTGGCAAAGTTATACTTTCAAGTCGGTTGTTTGTATCGTGAAGTGAATGAACAATCTAGTGACTTTGTTTATCAACTGTTACAAGCGCAAAACTTGCTGAAGGCATATGAACTATTTCAAGAGCTTGTACGGACCAGCAAGCAAGGCTCAGTTCCTGAAGTGCTTCAGTATCTATCTAGTTTCGACATGTTGCGCAAGCGAGTGTATACAGTTCCTGAGAACGCTGATGGTGATCAGCTACCACAACACATAATAATTGATGTTCAAGTGGATCAGCGAATTGCAGAAATCTTGTCAATGACTGTGAGCACTGGTGATGGTGAAATATACAAAAGGAGAGCAAAAGCTAAAGAGTTAAGAGAACAAGCTGAAATTGAAAAGAGGAAAGTAGCTGATCTTGGTGATCTGCTGCAAACAATTGTTCCCGATAGATATCTGTTGCAAGCTGTATTAACTCAAGCTCTCGTTGAGCTTGATGCAGGAAATGGAGAAGGATTTAACACGTTCATTCAAGAAGTTTACGGGGTTTGTGATCAATACTCTCTAATCGATTTTAACTCTCAAACCGAAAGAATGAAAGGATACTTACTTGAGGTACAAGGAATGCAATTGGTTGCCTTGTCGCATGTTTTTGATCAAAAACTATTTCAAAGTAGAGTTTTCCCCCCAGAAGAGAAACCAAGTGAAAGTTTGATCGCGGAGGTAAATCAAGAACGGCTCAAAGCCGAAGGAATATATGGTCAGCTTAAAAAGAATCTGATAGCAATACCAAATGGTGAAATATATCTGGTTACATACTACATGAAATCAGCTTGGTTTTTTTTAGAAAACTTGCGCTCAAAGGTGAATCCATCACCAGGAGATATTATCTGGAACTCAAATGCAATAAGTGACTTTTTGTGCAAGGCGGTAAAGGCCTTGGACTCTCTAACATCGAATCAAGTTGGAAAACTTGTGTTAGAATTGCAGGTTTTAGGTCAGCTTTTACTTTTTGAACAATATGAACTGGAATTCCCACAAATGGATATCGTATTGCCATATACACAATTAGAGATTCACGAAAGAATTGCAACTCTGCAAGTGATGATTCGAGCAATCTCGATGGGTATGTTGTTGGCCTAAGGTGAGAGTGTTTTGTGGAGACCAGCTTCTTTCAATGTTGTACACTTGTCGACTTATCAACATCGTTGTTAAATACCTGCTATGACACTTCTGCACGCAATTATCCTTGGTATCATTGAAGGTCTCACCGAATTTTTGCCTATTTCATCAACCGGCCATATGATCTTGGCATCATCAGTGATGGGGATTTCTGATGTTGAGTTTGTCAAAACCTTCGAAATTTTTATTCAACTCGGAGCTATTTTGGCAATTGTGGTGTTGTATGCCAAGAAATACATCACTGACTTTGGCATTTATCAGCGGGTGATTGCGGCATTTGTACCAACTGCAGTGGTAGGGTTTATTCTGTATAAAATCATTAAATCATTTTTATTTGGTCCGCTCGTTGTTTCAGTTTCATTAATTGTTGGTGGAATTATTTTGATAGTTATTGATAAACTTAAACTCTTTCAAAAAGAAAACAATGAAAAAATAGAAAAGCTTTCGCTTAAAAAAGCCTCATATATAGGTTTGGCGCAGAGTTTATCAGTTGTCCCTGGCGTTTCGCGAGCTGCTGCAACCATTGTTGGTGGGATGTCTCAAGGGTTAACTCGACAGCAAGCCACAGAGTATTCGTTTTTGTTGGCGGTGCCGACCATGTTAGCAGCTACAACCTTAGATCTGATTAAAACACCTATTGATTTTACTCAAGACCAAATGATCTTTCTGTTTGTAGGGAGTGTAATTGCTTTTGTTACTGCTTGGGTAGCAGTGAAGTTATTCACTCAATTTGTGGCCAAACATGGCTTTAGTGTGTTTGGGTACTATCGAATTGTGTTGGGATTAATTTTTTTGGTTTATTTTTTTCTAAGATAATCAGATTCTGAAATGAAGAAAGAAGATTTTATGTCGGGTTCTAACCTACAAAAAGCCACTCTTGCGAGTGGATGCTTCTGGTGCACCGAAGCGATCTTTCAACGCCTCAAAGGAGTACAGTCAGTTTTACCTGGATACACAGGAGGTGTGGTTGATAAACCGGATTATGAAACAGTCTCTTCAGGAAGTTCTGGACATGCAGAAGCAATTCAAATAGTGTTTGATGCCACTGTTATTAATTATGAACAACTGCTTGACGTGTTTTTCCATCTGCATGACCCAACTACGATAAACAGCCAAGGGGCAGATATCGGTACACAGTACCGTAGTGCTATCTTTTATCATGACGAGATGCAAAAACAAGTAGCCAGTAAGAAAATTGAACAGCTTACACAAGAGAAAGCTTACAAAAACCCAATTGTGACCGAACTAGCACCCTTTACAGCATTTTTTTCTGCTGAAAAGTACCATCAAAACTACTACAACTCTAACCGCGGTCAAGGTTACTGCCAGGTAGTGATTGATCCCAAAATTCAAAAATTAATGAAAAACTACTCAAAGCTCGTAAAGTAATACGTTACTTCTGAAGTTTGTCTTACGAATTGCTTATTTCTTGTTACAATAGTAGCGAAGTAAGTTAACACAAGTCAAAGAGAAAATTTGGACTTGTTTAGTCATTGAGAGCAGTAAATCATTTTTTCTAGAACCTAGAACCTAGAACCTAGAACCTAGAACCTAAACCTATGATTCTTCGACCAATTTTAGACAACGAGAAACAACTGTTTAACTCTGTGGTCACACATCCACTGCAGTCGTGGGAGTGGGGTGATTTCAAAGAGAAAGAAGGAGTTGCTGTTGAGCGCGTTGGTTTTTTTGAAGGTAACCAGTTAAAGAAAGCAATTCAAGTTTTTTTTCATAAAATCCCTCACACTTCTTATACCATGGGATACTTTCCAAAAGGGATCATGCCTGATGACGATCAAATTTCTGCACTCAGACAACTGTCCAAACAGTACAATGCTGTGGCCGTGAAAATGGAACCCAATATATGTCAAAAAGTTGAGGGTGGAACTGGATTTGATCAGATAGTTCGCTTTTTGGAAGGTGAAGGATGTGTCTCTGGTAAGCCCTTGTTCACTCGATACACGTTCACTCTTTCGTTGACTGAAGACAAGAATCGACTACTCGCTCAGTTAAAGTCTAAAACGCGGTACAATGTTCATCTTGCTCAAAAAAAAGGTGTTCAAATAATTGAAAATACTACTGAAGAAGGGGTAAAGACTCATCTTGATATCCAAGAAGAAACAACCAAAAGGCAAGGTTTTTTTGCCCATTCTCGGGAGTATTTCGAGACGATGTGGAAAGTGTTAGGAAGTTCAGGTATGATGCGGATTTTTGAAGCGCGATATGAGGGAAAAGTACTGACTTCTTGGATAATGTTTATTTATCATGACAAACTCTATTACCCATATGGTGCATCAAGTTCTGAAAATAGAGAGTTGATGGCAAGCAACCTTATGATGTGGGAGATGATTTTGTTTGGAAAATCGTTGGGTCTCAAAACTTTTGATATGTGGGGGGCGTTAGGACCATTTCCCGATAGAGAGGATCCCTGGTTTGGTTTTCATCGATTTAAGCAAGGATATGGCGGAGAACTTTGTGAGTTCTTGGGGACATACGATTTAGTGATAAACCCCGCAATGTATCAGTTATTTAATCTAGCTGATAACTTTCGATGGGCATTCTTGAGAACAAAAGTAAAACTTTCTCACCTAATCTCTGGTATCAAAAAATAACTATAGTTGAGGTTT
>CAZOWX010000024.1:0-2386 GCA_964583795.1 uncultured Pseudomonadales bacterium
GGGTTGTGGATTGTGGAGAGTAGAATGTGGAGTGAGGGTTTTTTGGTGGTGTTTACTGACCGGTATCTTTGATTGAACTGAGAGATTTCGAGTTGCTTGTAGCTTGCTTTGCCCACCGAAGTCACTTGAATGAAAACCTGACTGATGATCAAGTTGCAATTTCAAGGACGAAGGAGGGAGGCTTGCAGCTTGTAGCGAACCATTTTGAGCTTTGAATTTTGAGTTTTGAGTTACCCCTATTGCCTGCCGCCTACTGCCTTTTGCCTTTGTTATCTGCTCTCTCAACCACCCATACATATCATCCCGCTTACTCTCTGGCAGGACCCAGGTCTTAGTGGGAATGCGATTTTTCGGCAGCTCATCAATGGTGGACAAACTTAAATGTGAAAAAATGGTCAGCATCAAACTGCGTGGAATGGGTGTGGCAGTCATGGTCAAAATATGAGGGTGAATGCCGTTGTGTTCCAGTTCGGAGCGCTGTGTGACGCCAAAACGATGCTGTTCGTCAAAGACGACTAAAGCGATGGAGGGTAGAATGTGGAGTGTGGAATGTGGAGAATTTGTTCGTTGGTTGGTTGGCTTGCCTCGCTGTAGCGCAGCGAAAGCGGGTTGCTTGGTAGGTTGGTTTGCCTTGCTCAAGTTCATCGATCGCGAGTTGTTGTGTTGTTGCGTTGTTAGGTGGTTGAGCGGTTTTGACTTTTCCATCCCGAGGCTGGTCCGCCTTTGGTGGAGACTTTTGACCTTTGACTTTTCGACTCCCTGAAACCTGACACCAGACACCTGAAACCTCTTTAAGACATTCAGCACCGCGTGCGTTCCGACAATAAACCCAGGACTCTCTAGCTCAACTTTTGATTTACTGGTCACGAGATAGATTGGAACATCAGGGAAAAACTTCTGCAGTGTTTTGGAATGTTGCTCGGCCAAGATTTGAGTCGGAGCGATCAATGCCGCGAAGTAGCCAGCTTCGACGACCTTTTGCATGGCTAGACCTGCAACGATGGTTTTTCCCGAGCCCACATCACCGATGAGTAATCGATTCATCGGTTCATCAATGGTTAAATCAGTGATGATTTCCTGAGCGCTTCGCAGTTGTGAACTGGTTAATTCAAAGGGAATGGTGGTAGGAATTGTCAGATCGTTATTGGCAATAGTTACCGTCTGTTTATGCAGTTTCCACTGTGCTTTGAGTTCACGTGAATGTTCGATCAGCAGTACCAACTCTTCGAGCGCAAATCGCTCCCGTGCAGCAATCACATGATCAATTTCATCAGGGAAATGAATGACCTGCAACGCTTTACTTAATGAAAGCACGGAGGATGGTGATGTATTCGTATTTGAGGAGACCTTTAAGTGTAGGTCACTGACGACTGAAGACTGACGACTGACGTCTAATAACTGATCACTGACAACTGACAACCCATCCAACATTTCTTTCTGTAGCTTCCTTACCGTCGTTGGCAGTATTCCCGGAATGTTCGAGTACACCGGGACCAAGCGATCGGTGTGAATCGACTCTTTATGGATGTCTTCAACGACGGGTTGAGTCAGAAAAACTTGCCCTCGTTTGGATACGCCAACTTGGCCGCTAAACAAGTACTCTTCATCTTTTTTGAGCCGTTTGACAATGTACGGATTATTAAACCAACTCGCGCTGAGTGTCCCAGTTTCATCAACTAAAGTGGCACTTTGCATACTACGTCCACGCAAAAAACTACTTCGAGCGGACTTCACGAAGGCCTGGAGCGTAAAGAGTTTCTTTTCTGGAGAGTGGGCCAACTGTTTGATCTGATCGATAGTATAGCGAACGCTGCGATCTTCGTAACGAAATGGTAGGTGCAAAAGTAGGTCTCTCACCCGCTCAAAGCCTTTATTTTGGAACTGTTCGTAGAGTTTGGGTCCAATACCCTTCACGCTTAGTAACGAGTCATCTAGAGAGTACATGGTTTTGAGTGTAAATCAGATGAGGGAAGATGCAAGGAGGAACTCAAAACTCATAATTCAAAACGCCTAATGGTTCGTTACAAGTTGCAAGGAGTAGGATTAGGGAATTGGCAATAGGGTAGTTGAAAGTTGTAAGTGATAAGTTGAAAGAGACAAACTTCAAATTCCAAATAAATTCAAAGCTCTCTGCCCAAGGCAGACCAGCCTAGGGCTGGAAAGTTCAAAAGTGTTCTTTATTTGCTGTGCTGAAATAAAAGCAAAACTAAAAATACAAGTTTCACGATTCAAGTTACAAGTGATTCTTTAAAAAGGTATGTTGATGATTCTAATGATGATTCGAGTAAAGACGATTCAAATGATGACGATGTAAAAAATATTACTGGTGATCAACATAAAAGTGCTGTAGCAAAATTTGTTGAAAGTTTAGAAAAAATTGCAGACA
>CAZOWX010000024.1:2396-30323 GCA_964583795.1 uncultured Pseudomonadales bacterium
ATTCTTTAAAAATGAATGGCTTGTCATTCCGATGACCTGTGCCCGTAAGGGTGAAATCGGGATATACTGTCAAAAAATTGAGTGTAGAACGGCAGAGCAAATGGAAAGAAAGATTGCAGTAGAAAATCACTCAGTATCATACAACATTTCGTTGTGAGCATTGAGCCTTTTTTGTCTGATGAGTGTACGAATCCGAATTGGGTTTATCACCAATAATGATTCCAAAAAAATCCAAATGTATTCAAAGTTGCGAAATATCTGAACTGTAGAAAATCCTGTCTCTAGAGCAATCAAATTCACAAGCATCCAGAGTTTGTACCCCTTGTGAGCAAGTTTTTCACTATCTAATGATTGAGCGACTTCGTTGATATCCAGTCCCAGGTCACATAACTCGTAAGCCTTAAGAAGAGGAGTCTTCCTTGACTTTAATATGACTTCTTTGGGAGAGGATTCAAATAGCATCTTTGATACACAAATTATACAGCTAAAATAATATATCAAAAGAGGTCATTTGTGTTTTAAAAGACATTTCAATAACTACTGAAAAAACAGCAACAGTCCACTAAAGGCGCTGCCGACCATGGCAAGCATCATCAAGATGGCGAAGACAGTAATAATGCGGCGGCAAACTTGTATTCTCTACTCTGAGTAGTGAAACCGTGTATAATTCAGTCATAACTCATATGACAACGCTTAACACTCAACCCTTCCAACAAGTGTTTTCTCAGTACCCGATTGTATGTGCGTATGCATTTGGATCTGCTGTCGTTGGGAGTACTCATGCAAAAAGTGATCTTGACATCGCGGTAGTGCCAACGGAGCAGTTTTCATTTCAAGATCGCTTAAAACTCGCAACGCAGTTGCAAGATATGTTGTCAGGTCAGGAGCTTGATTTATCAGTACTCGATTCATCGGCTTCTGGATTGTTAGTTGGACAAGTGCTCAAAGGTCAGCCCATTTTTGTAAAAGATCAGTTGCAGAAAAATGCGTTTGAAGTGAGTGCACGAAAAAAATATCAACGCGCGAAGCATTTACAAAAAATCTATAAGCCATATTTACTAGCAGCCATTGATCAAGGAGCCTATGAGTATTGATAGCGTTGTTGTTACCAAGTTAATTGACCAGCTGCGAGAGTATATTGCTCGATTGGAAAAGATGCGGTCAATGAAAGAACAGTTTGTTACCGACATTGACACTCAAGATTTAGTCAGTCACCGGATGCATACGGCTGTTGAAATCATGATTGATATTGCCACACATATTGCCAGTAGCTTAAACCTTGGCGGCAAAGAAACTGCTGCAGATGTATTTCGATTATTGGGTAAAGAAAATGTGCTATCTGGAGAACTAACAGCAAAATTGGTTTCAGCACCAGCAATGCGAAATGTCCTGATTCATGAGTACAGCGATGTCGATTTTCAACTGATCGCTGATCACTACGACGAGAATCTTTCTGATCTGAAACACTTTTTGCAAGAAATTACAAAATATTTAGTTAAGCAAAACGTCCTCTAACCCTTCCCAAGCGCGATATTATTGGAAAAACAGCAACAGTCCGCTGAAGGCGCTGCCGACCATGGCAAGCATCATCAAGATGGCGAAGACGGTAATAATGCGGCGGCGAGTTTTTTTGGTCATAGGTGAGTAGCTACAAGTTGCCCTCCTTCGTACTTGAGATTTCAACTTGATCATTAGTCAGGTTCCCATTCAAGTGACTTCGGCGGGCGCGGCAGGTTGCAAGCTTCGCTCAGATTTAATACTGTTTTTCAAAAAGAGTCTAGAGCCATAAGATTAAAGTATCGGTATCGGCTAGTAAAGAAAGAAAACGCCCGTCATCCCTGCCTCATCGGCTGGCAGGCCTGCCTACCGGACAGGCAGGCTGAATAGTTTTGCAAGGAATGAGCCGGACGAACTGCAGATCTAAAGTCAATGTTTTTTTCGAGAGCAAACAAAAATAAAAAGTCGTCATCCTCGACCCGATGAATGAACCCGGTCCCGCACTGCGGGATGAAGCCATCGAGCATCGGGGATCCATCAAAAAGCCCTAAACAATATCGATTTGTATTAGACTTGTTGCGAAATAACATTCACCGCACTTTCACATCTATTTGGCAATTTTAGTTTTTTCTTCTTTCTCAACCCCGAAGTACATCGGGGTATCGGCATCAGAAAAGTCCAAAAGTTGCTCAACTATATGCGAAATTGACAATAAAGCTTATTTCACAACAAGTCAATTGTTTTTCCTTTTCTTAAATTCTTCCAGCTATTTTGCCTGTTTTTACATGACATTGCGAGCTCGCAATATAAAGCAGACATGAAATCAATACCGGTTTCAATACATGTGTTGAAATGGATCCCCGATGCTTGATCGTCAATTCTTTGCCGTTGGCCAGGACTTGACAGTCAGGTCGAGGATGACAACTTTTAAGTTTTTTTCACATTAACTGTTGTTTTGTTTACTTAAACTCATCTTGGGGATCTACCAAAAATTCGTGGCAGTTGAACTCTTCTAGGGTCAAAGTCTTCCCAAAAATGACTGGGTTTACTAGGAGCTCTTCGTGGTATCACTCTTCTCTCGCCTGGGGCAATTCTTTGATGCTCTGTTTCAACAGGAGGATCATCTACAGGTTCGGGTTCATCAGTTTCGTCATCGTCTTCCGGTCTGCCATTTAAAGTTTCAAGCATGGATCTCCTTAATAGGCGACCAATTATACACTTCCGAAAAAACTTGGGCTGCTTAACTTCGTCAGTTTATCTTTTTAGCCTGCTTGCCGCTTGAAGCTTGTAACTTGCTGCGCCCGCCGGAGTAACCTGAATGGAAACCTGACTGATGATCAAGTTGAAATCTCAAGTACAAAGGTGGGGAGCTTGCAACTTGTAGCTGACTATTAACTGTTTCACTGCCGCGCCCTTCCGTAGCTCAAGCGAAGGAGGGTCCACTACTAACTAGTCACTATCTTCACAAACTTCCGCTTCCCAATTTTTACCACATCAATGTTGAGCAGTGCAAATTTATCGAAGGGAGTAGTTGGGACGAGGCGATTGCGATTTTTCAAAATCACCTCTACTCCACCTTGCGTGATCAATCTGCGAAGCTCTGATTTACTCTTGGTTTTATCAGCTTTGACTAAAATATCCAGGATATTGAGCGTCTGATCTTTCATGCGAAGCGTAGGAATATCGTCAGGCAGTTGCTTTCGCTGCACCGTTGACTCAAAGTGTTTCTCGGCGCTCAGCGCATCGGCTTTGGTGTGGTAAAACTCGGTGATCACAAACGCCAAGCGTTTCTTGAACGGCAGCGGATGTTGGCCCTGCTCCAAGGCCAGCTTCATCTTCTCGATTGAGTGCATCGGCTCATCAGTGAGCAGCGTGAAGTACTCGATGATCATCGAGTCATCGATCGACATCAGTTTGCCGTACATGTTGTTTGGTTCTTCGGTTAGCGCGATGAAGTTGCCGTAGCTTTTACTCATCTTGCGACCATCGGTGCCGTTGATGATCGGGGTGGTGAGCACCCATTTTTCGTGGTCGTTGTACACTCGTTGCAAATGACGGCCCATCATCATGTTAAATGTTTGGTCTGTGCCACCAATCTCCAGGTCTACATTCATCGCCACCGAGTCGTATCCTTGCATCAGTGGGTACATGATCTCGTGACCAAAGATTGGCAGATTTTTCTTGATGCGATCCTGGAACATATCCCGCTCGATGAGCTGTTGGACGGTAGTTTGTGCCATGAGTTTGATGAGATCAGCGTAGTTGAGCTTATCGAGCCAATCACCATTGTGTACGATTTTAATTTTGGAGAAATCAAGAATTTTTTCTGCCTGTTTTTTCCAGTTTCTAAAATTTTCCTCAATCTGCTCGTCGGTCAGTACTGGCCGAGTACTATCACGGCCGGTTGGGTCACCAATACGCACCGTGCCGTTACCAATCAACAAAATAACTTCGTGTCCCAACACAGCGAATTGTTGTAGTTTTTTTAACACCACGCTGTGACCAAGAGTGAGCAATGAGCCGGTTGGGTCGATGCCCAAAAAAACCTTAATCTTTTTCTGTTGCATGAGTTTTGCCAAAGTGTTCACAGAAGGTAACACCTCACTCACTCCCCTGCTTAAGACTTCCAGTAATTGTGCTTGATCGTTTTGTGATTTCATAAATTCCTTTGATTGTACCATCCACTGAGTGGAAAGTAGCGAGTTTTATATATTGTTTCTTGTAATAACGAGTGTTTGTATGTTTGGGTTTTCCAGTACTGCTTCATGAATCAGTTCTGTTTGCATTTCTCTATGTGCTTGCATGTTCAACCAAAGCATTGGCGAAGACGAGAGCGTTGTTGGCAAAACTGTTAAGTCTAGGGTGTAAAGTGCTTTCAAAAATGCATCTGGGGTTTGCCAATTTATGTCGAGAGTGTTCATACCAGAAAGAACAATCAATAGCTTTTCAGTGATACTCAGTGGCTCTTGATCTGATAACGCTTTGACTAGAATATCAAGATGGTCGTGAATGATAACTTGGTGCTGAGGGTCAATTTGTCCGGCAATACGTTGTGCATGTAATTGGGTTACCTGGCAAATTTCATCACAATCAGGTCTGATGGTTTTACTTCCCAACACCTCGTGCAAATAGGCGGTGAATTTTTTGCTGAATTTGATCTTTGTTTTTTTCAAAAAATCAAACTCTCCACTCAAGAGTTCTCTTAACTTGTACATCAGTGGTTGTATGTTGGAGACACAAAGGTGGGTTCTTGTTTGAACACCCAAACTAGCAAAAATCGCTATTGTTTCCTGAATCGTTGCGACAGCGTACTTTATTCTTTCGGTATGTTGTCCTGGTACGCTTACTGTAGTGAAATCGATCCCAGATGAATAAGGGATCATGGTAGGAACATCGACGATAAGTGGGCAGACGATAGCGAGCAACTCTATTGGATATTGCCCAGTTTGTGCTGCATGTATTAGAGCATCTAAACGGGATTTTTGATCAGGATGAACAGAAACACCCAGATCAGCCATCGCTGGAATCGTTTGATGTGAACTCGTAGTATGTTTATCAACTTTTGCCATATTGTTTTTAAAAACCAAAAAACCCTCGCACGCACGTCAAATACATGACGTACATGCGAGGGCGTTCAATACGATGACGCGGTACCACCTCGCTCAAAATCCTTGGTACAAAAAATCCCGCCAGAACGGGAGTTGAAACAGCCAAGAATAATCTCGTTGTTCAAGCACTCTGTTTCTCTGTGACATGCTTTAGCGCTATGATGGGCGCGCCCAGTTCTGGCTACTATCTTAAAATTACTTTAAGAATTGGTTCGAACGGCTGTTGGAAGGGTATTTCAGTCTTTCAAGCTAGCTCAGCTTTCACCTACCGCTGAGTCTCTGTTTGCCACCTAAAAAACCTACTAAAGTCTTCCGTCAAAGCCTTTGTTAACTTTTCAGAGAATTATTATACCTCTTTTGAGGGGTGGAGTCAAAAACTTCTGCTTTTCTATTAGTTACAAGAACTATGCAACCTCAGGTGTTGCTGCTACTGCATCTCTTCGTTTGAGTAACTGATCTCGCAGTGAATGAAGTACTCGTAGTTCTACCAGTTGTTCATCTCGTATTTTTATCAGTCGATAAATTCGAGGTGAAACATCTGCTTTATAAGTATCTTGTTTACGAGTTTTTTCTACGATCTCAGCAGAGCTCAGCCAAGCGAGATGTTTTTTCCAGATACGTTCTCTAGTTTCTAATTGTACTTCAATTTCATGACGCACTACTTCATAAAACTTATCAATTTGTTCAGTTGATAAACACATGATCGTGTTTGCCAATATTGACCAGTCAATTGCTAATCTTTTAGAAAAAGCTTCGCAGATCAGGATAACAGAATAAAAGTCATCAACTTGTTGTGTTGATAACAGTGCCATCGCATTTGCTAGTTTGTCCCAGTTAATTTGTATACGTTCAGCAAGAGCCTCAGAAAGTGGAGAGTCGACCTTTCGTAAGTAGGCTTTCAGTGATTTTATTTTTGGTTTTTTTTCTGTATTCATAGTCTTTCCTCAAATTTTCTTTTCCACCAACAAAAAACCCCCCGATGTACTTCGGGGGGTTGTCGATTTTTAGCTATTTTTAACGACTACACCACCCTCCCTTTACTCAGGGTAAAAAAGAAAAACTGAAAGAATGATTGGTGTGTCATTAGGAGGGTATTATAGCAAAAAAATGATTATAAACAATAAAGTATTGATATACTGGTAAGACAATACTACCCTACCCTATTGCCATGTTCATCTGTGAAGTGACGTGGATTGCAACAGCTAACCAATCTTGTTTGTTGACCCCAGTTGCTTTGAGTGAATCAACTACTGAATCCTTAAAAACTGAATCAGGAATTGGGCCTTGAGTGTAAAGTTGTAAACCATTCTCATCAGATAGTTTTTCACAAATAAAATAAAAATCATGAATATACTGAGGATGTAAACTCATAATAGCTTCAAGATTTGTTTTAACTTTTTTTATCATTGCACGGGATTCATCAATTTTTTCTTGGTCCAGTTTAATTAACACTTTATTGTCTTGAAGGATATACTTTTCCTGGTCATCTAAAAGCCACTCAAAAATTCTAAAAAATTGTGCGCATTGACGAAGTTGTCTTACATTTTCAAGTGTGATAACACGATACGGCTTGTTCTCAGTTACAGGTGTTGTAGTTGCTGCTTGGGGCTCAACAGTAGCTGCAGCCACCTCACTAGTATCAGTTGTTCCAATCATACGTTTCCTTTCTGGGAAAATTTTTTTGTACAAAACCTAACGTTCACTATTCCAACCGCTTACATCAATATTGTCAAGAGTTGTTCCAGGAACAACTTTGACAGCGATCTTTTCGTGAGAAGTAATCAACACCACTGACCTGAAATTTCAAGTTTGCTTATCAATACGTCTCATAACTCAACGTCACGCTATACGTGTAGGTGCTTGAGCCGGCTTCGATGTTGGTCGGAGCGCTATTGGCCGCATCGGCCATCATAAATCCAGCCTTCGCTAGTGCCATTTCTCCTCTAGGTGCACTTTCTTGGCCTTCAGCGATGTTGATAATTTTTCCCAACTTCATCCCAGCGAGACCTGAAAGCTCTTTGGCGTTCTCTTTGGCTTTTTCAATCGCTTCTTTTCGGGCTTGTTCTTTCGTGGTGGCTTCCTTTTCATCACTCAAGAGGAATGAAATACCGCTCACATTGTTCACCCCGTTCGCGGTGGCAGTGTCAATGATACTGTTGATCTTGTCAAACTCCTTGACCGTCACGCGTAGCGTTGAGCTGGCTTGGTATCCTGTGATATTTCGCTCAGAACTGCGATAATCGTAGTTGGGGTACACGTTGTAGTTTTGAGTTTTGATGTCTTTTTCGTCGATTCCCATGCGTTTGAGCTCACTACTCACTGCCAACATGACTCGATTGACTTCATTTTGAGCATCAGACACCTTATCGCGCGTGGCTTCAATGCCCAAAGATACCTGAGCATTATCAGGGACGACCGAAACTTCACTTGTTCCAGTGACGTTGAACGTGCTTTGTTTTTGAGTAGTAGTTTGGGTAATTGCTAGAGGCAAAGGCCCCAGCAGCGAAGCGCTCAACATGACAGCTGCTGCGCTGAGTGTCGTACTGGCGACAGCACACACCACTATAAGAACTGCAGTTTTAGTTTGCATATGGCTCCTTTAATTCAACTAAATGTATTGTCCAACTTGTCTATTGTATCATTGGACGCACTCACCAGCGTGTCAACTCATAGGTCACCTTCACTACTGATTGGATCTCAACAAGTGGTGTCGTGGCAGTGGCATCGGCTTTGACTGAGGTGATCGAACTTCCTGTCTGCGCGTTGGATGATTGTTCTTCCATCGCGACAATCGAACCAACATGTTTCCCGGCTGCTTTTGCCAAAATTTGGGCATTACTCAAGGCATCGTTCAGCGCTGATTGTTTGGAGCGCTCTGAAACTTCGGTTTCATTTTCTGGCAAGTAACTAACACTGGTCACTTTGGTATTGACCGCTGACAACATTTTCAGCGCACTGGCGATGTTGTCTGGATTACTAATAGTGACAGAGGCTCCACTCACATAGGTGTACTCATTGGTAGCTGATGCAGCACTGTAGCGCGGTTGGATCTGATACTGTACTCGCTTTACATTATCTGCATTCAACGGTGCGAGTGTCCCAAGCACATAAGTCATCCCCTTTTCTCCCCGGTCAATTGCATCGTCTTGGGAAATAGAGCTAATGGTATACGCAAACACGATGGTTGCTTTTTGAGCAGTGGCTTGTTCTTTGCCAACGCCAATCACGCTCACAGTTTGGCGGCTCAAAAATGAGGTGTAGATCCATCCACACGCCAAAATGAAAAACGAAAGTACCAGACCCTTAAAAATGAGACCGATACCTCCCATTGAAATGTTACCTTCTGCCATACAGCTCCTTTAGTGTTGTTAGTAGCGTTATAAATGACTCATCTGTTTCCAATATACTGCTGTGGCTCCATCTGCACTGTTCATAAAAAGACACACACAGCCATCCCTAAAAATTTGCCTTTGCCACGTTGTAAATTTGTTCTGTCCAATCGCGAGTTGTCGTTATGAGCCCGTCGGTTGTCGGATTTAAGGTTAGATCAACTAGGTTGGCGGTATTTCCAACTGTGCCTAAAACATTCCCGTTCGCTGCTGACATAATCAGCTGATCCGAAACTGAATGTTGAACGAAGCAGCCAGCATCGGAGGCGATGCATGGTAAACCAGTTTGCTCCATCACTCCAGGAACTGAGTTGAGCGCTCGTTCTTCGACCACTTTGCCCGCTTGGTAAGTAATCCCTGTGTGAAAGATACTTCCAGCAACCGATTCGCCTTGTGCTACTGCCGTCAAACCCACCGTGGCTGCATCACCGAGCCGCAAAGTGGCATCTGCTCGGTACGCTGCAGCTTCCTCGGGTGACATGCCAATTTGATAAAACAAGCGATTTGAGGCATCAACCAGATCATTGCTGCCACTTAAGTAGTACCCAGTAGCAAAAGCCCGGTCGATGGTATCGCCATTCCCATTGAACAAAATATTGAGTGAATCAGAAATTCGCTGTGGACCAATGAAGGGAGTGTTGGCCAAACCGGCAGCGGTCTGAGCCGCGAATACTGCAACGTTTGCACCTGCGCTATCAATTTCAGTGTCACGAATCAATCCAGCCGCCAGCAAGGAAGCACGACAATCAAACAAAAACGTGTGATAACGATTGTATGACGTGATGCATTGTAAGTCGTGCGAGTCAGTGACATTGGTTTTTGTTTGCGTGCAACACAGGGTTTGTGTCCCCGGTGGGCATGACCCGATTCCTGGTTGCTCTCCCGCATCAAAGCATGAAGGGAGACAGACTCCAGAACACGTTGCTGTTTGTGTACTTGGTTGGCCGCAGACTTCCAGTTTGCTGATTTGAGTTATTGGGGCAAAGGGGTCGTTGCCTGGAGGTATACAGTCGCACGATGGAGTGTTGCAGACTTCTCCGGCAGAAACGGTGCTGCGCTCTGTTGCTTGCAGGGTGTTTTGTTGGAGGTACTGGTCGTACACGGTTTGCTGTGTGTTTGGTGTTTGGGTAAATGAGCACACTCCACCAAGGGCATCTTCACGCAGACAGCCAAAAGAGCAGGAAGTTTTGCAATAGGGCAGACAGGCAGTCGTCCCAGTTTGGGTGCAGCCATTGGTGCACCCTTCTGGACAGCTACGAGGGGTTTCACAGTTGCTGCCGGTACAGCTCTTTTTTGAATTGCTGGCTAATTTGGAGTTTGAGTCGTCGTTCTTTTCAAAACAGTACTTGCCGATCATGTCAGGACAAACCTCACCGACCAGACACGTTCGGCAGACTCCATCGGGGCAGTCGCTATTGGATACGCACTCAAAAAAAGAGGGATAAATTCCTGTGGCTTCTTTTCTCATGTCATAGGTAGTGAGTGATAGCACTGCCAACACCGCTACGCCAAGCAAAAACAGCAACAGAAAAGAAGTACTCGTTGCTTGAAGGACGAGCGGGCGCTTCAGTAGATGCCGCAGTTGTTTGGGAAGAACAGAAAACACGAGGGGTGATAGAGAGAGGTGTTGTTTGGTTCGCACACTGTACTCACTATAGATTGTTCAGTACCTTGATTGCAAGGCAGAAGCTTTGGTAGTTTTTGGGCAAGTATTGCAATCTCAGTTGCTTCCCCGCTACTTTTTTCAAAATGGTACAATAGTCCCGATGGAAAAGACGGTTTCTCCTCTCTGGTATCAACAGGTGCAAAGACGTTTGGTGCAAAAGCAAAAGCGGATTATTGGGTTGACTGATAATGATTCCAAGCGCTTACAACTTCTCAAAATTTTTCGCATTCTTTCTTTCTTCTGTCTGTTTTCTGCCATCCTGGGAATTTTTGTGTTTATTGGTGTTTTTGCTTGGTACACCAAGGATTTACCGCAACCGGGGAAAATAGTGCGGCGCGATGGGTTTAGTACCAGATTACTCGATCGCCAAGGGCGCGAGTTATATGATGTGTATGGTGAAGAGCGACGTGAGCCGATTACTCTCGATAAAATTTCGCTGTATCTGCAGCAGGCAACGATCTCAACTGAAGATAAAGATTTTTACAAGCACGATGGTTTTGATCCGATGACACCGCTGCGTATGGCGTACAACTATGTTTTCCGTAAAGGGCGGTTGGTGGGTGGTTCAACGCTCACTCAGCAGTTAGTCAAAAATGTGTTGCTGACCAACGACCGGTCGGTGGTTCGCAAGTTCAAAGAGCTGATCTTGTCGATGCAGATTGAGCGGCAATTTACCAAGAAACAGATTTTGGAGATGTACCTCAATGAGATTCCCTACGGCAGTAACACGGCTGGGATTGAGGCGGCGTCGCATCTGTATTTCAACAAAAGTGCCTCACAACTGTCGTTAGTTGAGTCAGCAATTTTGGCGGGGTTGCCCCAGCGGCCCAGCGCGTACTCTCCGTACAGTGGCAAAAAGAATGATGAGGGGGTAGATCTGTGGAAATGGCGCGCAATTGGTGTGCTGCGACGAATGCGCGAAGACGGCAATATTTCCGAAGACTTGGAAAAAACAGCCTTGGCTGAGCTTGACTCGGTGATATTTCAACAACAATCCACCTCGATTAAAGCGCCACACTTTGTGTTTTATGTCAAAGATCAACTCGAGGAGCTGTTTGGTCCAGAATTGGTAGAAAATGGTGGGCTGAAAGTCTATACCACCCTCGATCTGCAGATGCAGGATGTGGCCGAAGATATCGTCAAAGAAGAAATTGATAAAGTTAATGAATTTCACATTACCAATGGCGCTGCTTTGGTCATGGATCCAAAAAGCGGGGAAATTTTAACCATGGTGGGGAGTAAAGATTACTTTGCCAGTGACATCGATGGGAAGTTTAACGTGGTGGTGAACGGTTTGCGCCAACCTGGTTCCTCGATCAAGCCAGTGACGTACTTGGCAGCACTCAAGCGAGGGTATACACCCGCTTCGGTGTTGTTTGACGTGCAAACGACCTTCCAGGCCAATGACAAAATCAAAGCCTACGAACCCAAAAACTATGATGGCAAGTATCGTGGTCCAGTGCCACTCAGCCAAGCACTGGGGAGCTCACTCAATACTACTGCAGTCAAAGTGCTTGCAAATGTGGGGGTGCCCAACATGTTACAGCTCGCGTATGACATGGGCTTCCCCACCCTTGAACCAACGACGCAGAATTTGCGCAACTTTGGTTTGGCGGTGACGCTGGGAGGTGGTGAGGTGCACTTGATTGATACGGTGAGTGCGTATAGCTCGTTTGCCAATGGTGGCACTCGTGTCGAGCCGGTGTCGATCCTCAAGGTGGAAGATCATGAGGGCAATGTGCTTTATGAGTATAAGAGCGTTGAAGGAAAGCGAGTGATGGAAAAAGGAGAGGCGTTTTTGATCAACAACATTTTAAGTGACAATAATAATCGTCTGCTGGCCTTTGGAGCCAACTCGCTGCTCAATACTGGCAAACCCATTGCTGTCAAAACTGGTACGACCAACGATCAGAAAGATAACTGGACTGTTGGTTGGAGTGGGACGACGATTGTAGGGGTGTGGGTGGGGAATAACGACAACACCGCTATGAAAAAAGTGGCGTCGGGTATTACAGGAGCGTCCCCGATTTGGCGACGACTGATGTTTACTGCGATTGATGAGGGGCGTGCCACTCCTGATTGGGAAATACCCGATAGCGTCGAAGAGGTCGAAGTTGATGCCCTCTCTGGGTATCCGATGCACGATGGGTATCCCACCAAAAAAGTCTCCATGATCAAAGGGACGATGCCAGCCTTGCCAGACCCTATTCATGCGAAATTAAAGCTATGTAAAGGGCAAAATAAGCTAGCTCCAGAGACGCGCGTAGCACATGGTGATTTTGAAGAGAAAGAGTTTGTGGTGATGCGTGAAAACGACCCCATCAGTGAGGATGGTCGCAACCGTTGGCAAGAAGCGATTGATGCTTGGATAGCAGGCAATCCCGACGAGCGCTACCATGCTCCGAGTGATTACTGTAACGATCATGATACGGGTGATCAGCTAATTGTGGATATTAAACAACCAGAAAATCACCGTGATTATGCAGAGCAAGCTGTCGATATGGAAGTTGAAGCGGTTGGTGTGAATGGGATTGAACATGTTGAAATTTGGGTGAATGGCAACAAGCGTGAGACGCTGACTGATCGTCCCTACAAGACTCGTTTAGAGTTGGGTATGGGTCGCTCTGAGATTTGGGCGAAGGCAAAAGACAACTCCGGTCTCGAAGTCGAGTCACAGCATTATCGCATTGGAACTGGTGGTGTTCCTTGGCAAGAGCCCTCCCCCACTCCGATCCCGACTGATACTCCCGCCCCTACTGCAGTTCCACCCACGAGTGTGCCTGCCTCGCCAACCAGCGTACCAGCTACCGCCACACCGACCAAGATACCTGTGCCGAGTGTGACTGGTGGGTAGGCAACGAGTTGTTGAGTGGTTCCTCCTTCGCCAAAGGCTACGAAGGACACGGTAGGTTGTTTGGTTTTGGAGGGACTTTTCTAGTTATTCTAACCATTCACCGATATTTTTCCCACATTCGTCATCCTCCGATGTACATCGAGGGATCTAAAGTAAGAGTACTTTATCGAAAGCTTGACAAAAAACCATTAACTTACTTTAACAACAAACTCGGAAGCAAATAACATAAAAAAGTCGTCATCCCGGCGAAAGCCGGGATCCAAATACAATACTTCCAATACATTTTCCTTTGGATCAATGTCACTTTCTTGTCATAATGCCATGTTTAAATCCAAGAATGGATAAAAAGGGCTACGTCAATATATTGGCATCAAAACCGAATGGGACCCTATACGTTGGAGTTACTTCTGATTTGGCTGGACCAGTATGGGATCATAAACATGATGTCATCAAAGGTTTTACTCAAAAATATGGTGTTCATACGCTGGTGTGGTATCAGGAGTTTGAGTTCATAACCGATGCGTTTATCGAGAAAAACAGCTCAAAGAGTGGAAAAGACAGTGGAAAATCGAACTGATTGAGTCAGTAAACCCTGGCTGGGATGATCTGTATGATGAGATTTTGGAATAGGTAGTGTATTGGTAGATGGATCCCGTTTTTACCCTTTCGGGCACGCGTCAACGGGATGACGAAGTGTTTCCTGATTACAATATCATCATACCGATATACAAATGTCTTACGACTTTAGCCTATCGAAAGCAAAAAAAACAAAAAAAGTCGTCATCCCGTCCTCCCAAGGCGGATCGTAATCCATTTCCACAATTTCAGCACAATGAAACGGTAGTTTTTGTCTCTACACTATGAGCAAAAAGACGCAACTGAGTTACGAGAAAACGCTAAAAACTGTCGAATGTGTGTACAATTTGGACAGAACAGCTGTTGGTGCTAATTCTCACCCTGAGTCTCTCGCAGTTTTGCAAGAATTTGTTTAAATCTACTATCTCTTCGTACAATTTCTAAAAGTAGCTCATTGTCAAGTCTTCTGGCTTCACTGACTGCTTGGTTTCCATCAGGAATAACGAACGTTGGCTCATTTCTCCAGTCAGCAAGGGCGATCAGTATTAATTGATTCTCGCTACCCATTTCATACTGGCCATAATTTGAGCGCATCTGATCAAAAAGTACTGCAGCTGCTGCTTGAGGTGAAGGTTGTTTTTCTGCCATATTATCCTCAATTTGTTTGATTAAGAAAGGCTGTATTGTACCACTTTTTTACGAAAAACTCAATGCTATCAAGCAAAAATGAGTGTTTGGAGTGTTTACTGATTTGACTTTGGTCGGTACTCTTCTGGGACTGATTCAGGCGTTAATGTGAGGCTGAAAATAACGTATTATGCACTAATTCACAAAGCGCTCTGGTTTAGGAGAAGATTGAGGAAGAAATCCTTTTTCGGCCATGTATTGGTAAAGTTCGCTAGCACTCATCGCTGCTATTTGCTCTCTTCTGTCAGTACCCGCCAAATTGTCTGTGGTCACATCGAAAAGGAGTTGTAGTGAGTCGTGAACTCTGCCTAAGAATGCAATGTCATTATCTGTCAGCTTTAACTAGGGAATGACGCGATAGTGTCCTTCCACTTTTTTAATCAACATTCTTGCTATTGGGTTTGCTTCAGCAAGGATTGAAGGAGTCAAGTAGTTAGTGTTTTTGGCGAAATGCTTGGCTAATGTTGGATGCTCTAGTATTGTCTGAGAACAAGTAGTTATTTTCTAAAAGATAGTCAGTAAGTACCGTAAATCTGCTCAAAATGACTTGTCTTGCAGCTTCAGTTCCCAAAGCATTTTCTACTATTGAAAATACAACTTGATTAAGATTTCTGTACTGTATCCTACCGTCTATCAAATCTAAAACTTTCTCTGCGAAGTTTTTTTGCTCAACTGGAGCAACATCATCTGAAGAGTTTTGTATTTGTTGAGCTCTTGAGTTGATTTCTTCCATCAAGTCACCTAAAAGCTTTGCGAGTAGTGGAGCACCATAATTCGCAACTCTCATGTACATTCCTAGCAGAACTGCTAGATCAACAGCCTGACTATGATGAATCTTTTCAAGAATCGCCATATGCTTTTACCCCTTTTACGCTAATTTTCCAACAAGGACCGCATTATACTCCTCCTCGAGGAGTTTGACAATCTTTTTTCGGATTGGTTCAAGATCGACACTGCTAAGGTTGCGTGCGGGGTCTTGGTAGGCGATTGTAAACGTTCCATTGCTTTTGTATTCACCCTTGTAATCAACTCTCTGAATAAGGCTTGAAACCTGACCTATTGCAATCAGTAAAGGCCCGATTTGAGGACCTTTACTGTAGGTGAAAGTGAGATCTTCGACAATTACTGCAGTTTGGACGATTGGTTGATAGGTGGGGTGGTTTTTGGCGACTTTGATGAGAGACCCGATATTCAGTTGGATGGCAACGCGGCCACTTCTCAGGATGCTCAGTGTTCCCAGCTCAACTGTTTCACCATTGTGCTGAGTCGTAATCACGGAAGAATCAACCACTGCTGGAATTTCGGGGTGATTTATCTCCACGTTGAGGTGATGGATGTGCAGTTTCCCAAGCAGTGCTCCAAGCGCCCCCTTAACCTGGCGAAATGGCAGATTCGATACCATTCCCAGTATCAGTACTTCGTGCGGTAAATTCCCCTCATGTTTGTAATATACGTTGGCGATCTCAAACACACTCAACTCTTTTGTCATGGGGTTGTTATCAATCGCTTCGTTCAGTGATGGGATGAGCGAGGTGCGCAGGTACACCCGATCTTCGGTCAGTGGGTTTTGCAGTTTGAGATGGTCTTCAAGTGGTGTCCCCGACTCGATTGCCAGCGACTCACTGACCATCGAGTATGAGTAAATTTCCTGCCAGCCAATGTTAGCGAGGAAGTGTTTGATTTTTGACTCAAGATTGAAATCAACTCCGCTTTGTTTTTGCAGTGGGATCGCTCCTGGCATGATGACACTTGGCAAGTTGTGGTAGCCGTAGATACGCGCGACTTCCTCGACAATATCGGCGGGAATCATTAAATCTGGACGGAATGTTGGAGGGATGACATGGAATGTTGTTGAGTTGTTGGGTTGTTGGGTTGTTGTGACATCTTCAACATGGCAGCCCAATTCTTGTAAAATATGCACGATGGTGTCACTTTCCAGCTCGATGCCCAGATACTCGTCAATGGTTGCTTTGTGGACGACCACTTCACTCATCTCCCGCTTTCCTGGATACTCGTCATAGACTTCACTGGCAATTTTAGCGTCACACAGCTCTTGATAAAGCTCAACGCCTTTTTGCAATACATCCATAGCTAGCTCTGGATCGACATTCTTCTCGTTGAGTTGTGCGGCGACCGTACGGATCGCGTGACTCATTGAGCCAAAGCGCACCTTTTGTGGGTCAAGTGACTCGATCCACAGCAGCACGTTCTGAGTGTGATCATCAATCGACGTGTTGAGCGTGCCTTTAATGGCCGGTAAATCAATGATTTCGCCACGCTGATTTTCAAACACGATCTCTCCACCAACAGTCTCGTACTCCATTCCATCAAGGGTGGTAAAGGCTTTGCCTTTTTCTGCGATTTTGACGTAAATTTCTCCGCCAAATGACATGATTTTGTCATAGTCAAACGCATGGCAAGGGTGCCCGAGTTCGTGAGTGATGTAGTTGGTGATATCAATCACGCTATCATGAACGCCAATCTCAACTTGTGTCAGACGCTTGGCCATCCAGTCTGGTGTAGGAGTGTGTTTGACGTCTTTCAAAACGACATACGCGACACGTTTACACACCGTTTCATCATTGACGATTTTCGGCTCTGGTACGTAATCAGTATTGGCTTCAATTCCAGGAAGTTTGAGTGGTTTGAGCTTGGCACTGATGCCTGCATGTTGCAAAATCACGGCGCACTCGCGGGCAATTCCACGTACAGACATCGAGTCAACGCGATTGGTAGTTACTTCAATGTCGTAAACGCTGTCTCCTTCTCCCGATGCTTCGATCGGGACAGGTCGCTCGTAAATTCTCTCAATGGATGGACCGCTGAGCGATACGAGACGCTGGATGTCGGTGGGCGATGCATCAGTGTCGAGATGTTCAAGGAGCCATTTGTGAGGGATGAGGATGTTCATAGTAGTAACAAATGTAAACGAATAATAACGAATTACAACGAATTTGTCTGTAAATATTTATCTGGTAATACTAAACGTTTATATGCCAGTTTTGGGTTTCGAAAGTTTGCTAAAATCCCTAACCGTACTTGTAGTTCTTTCATATACGATAACGTTTGATTTTCATCTTGTTTTGTTAAAAGTGGCACTGTTTTTGTTTCTAAAACGATTTTTCCTTCGATAACAAAATCAATGTAGTATGTACCAATCTTTTTATTTTTAAACCGAATCGGAATGCATTTTTCTTTTTCAAACGAAATCTTTCTGTCGAGTAACTCTACTTCTATTGCCCTTTGATAGTACTTTTCTTGTAATCGGTTGCCAAGTTGATTATGGACTGTAAACAATGTTGACATGACTTCATAACTCAATTCTGGTTCTATGACGTTTGTTGGCATCCTTAGTTATTTGTTTGCATTCGTTGACATTCGTTTTTATTCGTTATTTTAAAATTGGCGCAAAAATCGTAGATCACTCGAGTACAACAACCGAATGTCATCAATATTGAGTCCTTCCTTGAGTGTGTATGTTCTCTCGACGCCCCAGCCAAAGGCGAAGCCAGTGTACACATCAGGATCGATGCCACCAGCTTTCAGCACATTGGGGTGGACCATGCCTGCGCCACCAACCTCATGCCAACCTGATTTACAAAACTTGCACTTCGTTGGTTGTGAGTTGTCGGTAGTGAGTTGTGAGTTGATTACGCCTGTCCCTCCGCAAACGTGGCAGCTAAAGTCTACTTCAAACGATGGTTCGGTGAACTGAAAATGAAATGGACGGATGCGGGACTTGGTACCCGGCCCGTAAAACTCCCGAGCAAAGTAATCGAGTGTACCTTTGAGATGTTGGATGTTAATCCCTTTATCCACGACGAGTCCTTCAAATTGATGAAACATTTGGGTATGGGTGACGTCTTGTTGACGACGATAGCATCGGGCGATGTTGATCATGCGGATTGGGGGCTGAGAGCTCAATCGTTCCATTTCGCGCACTTGACCATTGGAAGTTTGGGGAGTTAACAGGATTTTTCCTCCGATCAAACTTGGATGGCGCATCCGTGGGTTATTCGGATCATAGGGAACATTTTTGGTGGTGTCAGGAATGTCCACAAAGAATGTTTCCCACTCGTCGCGCGCAGGGTGCTCAGGTGGCATATTGAGTGATTCAAACGCATACCAATCCCAGTCAACTTCAGGGTAACGGACACAGGTAAAGCCGATGTGTTCAAAAATGTTTCGAATTTCCTCAATGGCTTGAGAAATGGGGTGCATGTGACCAGTGTGAGGTGGGAGGCCGGGAATGGTGAGGTCTGTCCACTTCGTGGAGTTGTTGAGTTGTTGGGCCTGCCCGCCGGCGAGGCGGGTTGTTGTGTTGTTGAGGTGGCTTTCGATTTGCTTTTTTAGGTCGTTGAGGAGTTCTCCGGCTTTCTTTTTATCGTCAATTTGCCCAATCAGCTTTGCAGCTTGATTGAACAGGCCTTTTTTGCCGAAGTACTTGACGCGCAGTGTTTCATGATCAGCTGTTTCGGTTTTCAGCTGTGAGATGATTGAGTAAATTTTGTGCTCAAAATCTGAAAGTGATAAAGATTGGTCTGATGTCTTGGATTCTGAACTTTTTGCTGTTACTGCACTCTCTTTTTGTGTTTCGCTCTCTTTGTTTTCGACTTGATACACTACCCGCCACTTTCCCTCTTTTTCAATCACTTGGGTGATCTTGATTGGCCAACACTCACTGGTGGTTTTCAGCTGAGTACCGCCATCAGGCATAGCTGGATACTCGCCAATTTGCACGATTCGAAGCTCTTTATTTTGAGGGAGATCAAATGGCAGCTTGATATTTCTTTCCACAAGTTGTTGATACGTGACCATCTCAATATTGATGGGAAGATTTTCTCGGATGATCTGGTTGGCCTCTTGTTCAATTTTCTCAATAAGCGAAGAATCTATTTGATTGGTGAACTCCACGTACATTTTTTTGCCAATACCGTGGTTGCCATCCACGCTATTTGAGTGAGCAACGACATTTTTGACTGCTTGATCGACGATATGTCCGGCTGTGTGCCACTGCATGTGTTGATATCTGCGCTGCCAATCAATTTCGAGTTTGACCTCATCTCCGGCTTGTATTTCGCCTTTTAGTGTACCTTTGTGTTGGGGTTCACCCATGTTGTATGAGACATGTGTCACGTCAAAAGTGCCGCTGGTTCCAGTGATTTTACCTTGGTCTGCTGGCTGTCCCCCACCTTGGGCGTAGAAGATGGTTTGATCTAAAACGAGCGCAGTTTGACCGTTTACCTCTTCCACCCGAACAACTTTGGCTGATGCAGTTTTTTGATAACTATCAATCATGTAGCTGAGCGTGGTTTTCATAAGCAGTATTGTATACTCCAATTTCTCAAGTTTCAAAATTTATAATACCCCGTAACTCAAGAAGCGAAGTATGGCTGAATAAGCCCAGACACGGAGCTATCTTGAGTGGATGGGGTATAGCAGGTTCTGCTGCTGTGTTCATTTTTGACAGGTATGGTTTTTGTATTGTGTACTGCCATTGTCATCCTTGAACCTGGCCAGCGGCCAAGTATCGAGGATCTGACTCAGATCCTATTTGGAGTCAGGTCCTCGATCTCGATCGTCGTCTCTTTGCCGTTGGCCAGGATTCGTCCGTCGAGTCAAGGATGACGATCTATTTATTGCTTTCGATTTTTGGTTTCCTTTATTTATCTGTCTCTAATAACATTACTAAAAAGCCCTCCGTGTTTTGGAGGGCTTTAATTTTTACAATAATTTACCCCTGCCAGCCGGGGAGGCGGGCCTCCAACTAGTGAGTGGTAAAAAAGTCAGCCCGAGGCTGATCTGCCTTGGGCGGAAAAAAACACAGTTTGCTAGTATTTTTTGTACTAATATTCATAGATTTGAGTTTACCAACTACTCAACCACATAACAACACAACAACAGTACTACTTACAGACCACTGACGACTTCCCTACACTCTATTTCCTACTGTGTCCGCCGAAGCAAAGCGCGGAGGAGGAAATCCTATTCCCTATTTAGTCATTTTTACCACTGCCTCAAACGCCTTTGGGTCATTGATCGCGAGTTCGCTGAGCATCTTGCGATCGAGAGTAATGTTGGCTTTTTTCAAACCCGCAATGAATCGTGAGTAGTTGAGCGTTGGATCAACTGCTTTGACAGCGGCACTGATACGGACGATCCAGATGGTGCGGAAGTTGCGCTTTCGCAGTTTCCGACCAACGAAGGCATACTGCCCTGCGTGAAGATCGGCCTCTGTGGCGACCTTGACCAGACGGTTCTTGGTCATGCGAAAACCTGCAGTTCTCGCGAGTAGTTTTTTATGTGAGCGGCGTCGGACGACGCCAGTTTTTGCACGAGGCATAGTGTTTAGGGAATAGCAACTAGTGATTAGTGACTAGTTGTGTTTCCCTCCTCCTTCGGTGCCCTTCGATTTTTCTCAGGGTCTTCTAAAACCTAGTGCCTAAGGCACTGAGCGGATTTATTAATTTCTAATTGACCTAATTGTTCTAATTTCTAATAACCTGATATTAGATACATGTTTCTGAGTTGTCTGATTTACACCTGAACTCTACTAATCATAAATTGTGATAATTTCCCACCAGTTACTCTTTTATGCTCACCTGAACTTTCTGCTAACATAGAAAATACTGCTAAAGTAGTGTCTCCAACTATGTCAGGAGGGATCGACATTCGATTTTGGCGAACTTTTTCAGTTAATAACCGAGAGGCAGCATTCTGAGCTGATATCCCTAGGGATAAGCCTTCGGCAATAGGCTGAGCTCCGATCTTGGGAAGATTGTTCTCAACTTCATTTTCCCGATATATTTTGAGTGAAAACAGTTTTTCTTGGCGATGATCTCCCATAACAAGCCCCTTTTTTTAAACTTTAGATCAATTTGAAATTAGAATAATTTGGTATTTATTATTTAGCTATCGATAGATCTACTTCTTAGTTCTTAAACTTTTGATTTTTTGTTGTCCTCTGGGATAACTCCTATGCCAATCCCATCATCATCTTGATTTTCTTGGCAAATTTCCCCTTTACCTCGATGGGTTTACGACCCGCTCGAATGGCTGCCTTGGACTTGCGACGTCGAATATGACGCATGTTTTGGGCTCGGCGCAGCACCTTACCAGTGGCGGTAATCTTAAATCGAGCGACTGCTCCACTGCGTGGTTTTTGTTTGACTTTTTTTGACTTAGTCATATTATTCCTCTTTTGCTGTCTCTGGTTGTGCAGCGACTATTGGTTTTTGCTCTGGTTTAACGGCTTTTTTCTTGACTGGCATCAGCTGGATAAAGATCTTTCTCCCCAATAACTTGGGTGCGATCTCGACTGTGGCTATCTCTGCTGTGCGCTCAACAATCTGATCGATAATCTTAAAGCCAAACTCTTTGCGAGTGATTTGTCGGCCTTTGAACTCGACGTATGGACGTACCTTGTCACCGTCTTTGAGGTAATCAAAGATCTTTTTGAGGCGGTACTCAAAATCACCTTCTCCCATAAATGGGCGGAATCGCAGCTCTTTAATTTCTTGCTTTTTGGCAGCTTTCTTTCCTTCGGCTCTTTTCTGATCAAGTTGGTACTTAAACTTGGAAAAACTGATGATTTTGGCTACTGGTGGCTTGGCCGTCTCGGTGATGAGAACGACATCTTTCTCTTGTGCTTTCGCCCGCTCGATCGCCTCTTCCCTACTCATAACTCCGACTTGTTTCCCAAACTCGTCGAGTACGCGAAGCTCTGGGAAGCTAATCCTGTGATTTGTCTGAAAGTACTTTTTTGCTATCTTGCCCTCCTCATAGTATGACTGTGGTACCTCCTTGTAATATGAATAAAGCGTTTTGGGAATCCCCAAAGGACAGGTACGCTTTTATTATACAAATTGAGCTGCTATTCTACCAGAGGTGAAACAATGGGTCAAGGGAAGGGAATCGTTATTTACTTTGTCAAGAGCTGTCTCAAGCGAGTTTCTACATTCTCAGGTCTCTGAGTGTTTGCATTAATTTCAGGAAGAATGTTATCAATGAGGGCTAACGTACGATTTCGTGGAACACGCACTTCTAAACCTATTTGTTGCTCCCACTGTTATAACATATCAATTCAAATAAGCACTGATACTGCGGTTTGATGATTAGCATATACGAAGACTTCACCTATGGACAAAAGTATGCCTAATCGACTGATCAGTGTGTCAATGATGTCATGAGAAATAAACTGGGAGATATAGTGCATGATATCGTCAGGTACACCTGGTACGGTGCTAAGCTCGTTTAGTATATTTTCATTTATGGGCGAGTTTGTTAGAAAACGAAAAAGTTCCGTATAAATCCTAAAGCGAATATTCTGATAAGGTGTCCCATATTCTTCCAAAATGCCAGTCATTTCGTACTCTTCATGCATTTGTTGTGCCACACTATCTACCTGTTCGAGTGTGTGGACACACAGTGCTGTCAAAAAACGAGATAATGCTTGACCAATGGGGTGAATGTGTTTATTTTTTTCTTTTGTGGCTTTTTCTCTTGCCTTCCGTGCCTTTTCTTGTTTCTCTTCAATTTCATCTGAAAACATTCCCAAGTAGCGTACTATTATTGTGTGATCAAACTTAATACTGTTTTTTTCGTCAAGTGAGTCAAGTACGTCTAAACGGTAGAGACACTGTATTACAGTATCTCGAAGTTTTGTTACTGCGCTTCCTCGGGGAGAGTAATCAGTTTCATGATAATGAAACTCGATAATAAGCACTGCTTTGAGTAAGTTTGATGGAAGTGTTAGAAGCGATCGGTGAAAATTGTTAAGCTCATTAAGTGGTCTATCGAAATTTAGTGCATTAATCAGTTGTTGAGCTGAATTGCTTAAATCAGTGAAAGTTCCTGTAAGTCCAACAATATTATTAACTTCAATCTGTTCGGCTGCCTGAGGCGAAATAAGGTTGACAACAAACTCCTCGCCATGCGGATCACGTCCAGGATGTCTGGCTGTTATGCTTAATATGTTTAATCTTCTTAATCTGCTTTCAGAGACCGGGTCAATTCTTGCTGAGCTTTCGTATTCAGCTAAAGCTGCTTGAAATTTTTGAATGTCTATTAGTTCTAGCGGTTGTGCCATTCGAGTATTATAGGCCATTTCCCCCAAAAAATCAAGCAAAAATGACTTGGTACGATTACCTACCAAATCCGCTTTGTTTTTACATCATCCTCGACTTGCTCTACAAATGCACTGGTAGCGATCACTTTTGAGTCCTTACTCCCTCTTTGTCGTACGGCCACTGTCCCATCAGCAACTTCTTTTTTGCCAACGACCAAGATGTATGGCACTTTTTCTCCAGCAGCTTTGCGGATGCGGTTTTGCATCGACTCGGATTCGCTACTGACCTCAACGCGGATGTTGGCGGCGCGAAGTTGTTGCTCGACTTGATTGGCATACTCGATTTGGTCTTGGGAAATGGGCACGATGACTACTTGGACCGGTGAAAGCCAGACTGGGAAAGCGCCAGCAAAGTGCTCGATGAGGATCATCATCATTCGTTCAGCTGATCCCAGAATAGCTCGGTGAATCATGATCGGCGATTTTTCTTTGCCATCCTTATCAACGTATGTCAAGTTAAAACGCTGCGGTTGGACGTAATCGATCTGCACCGTTGAGAGTTGCCACTCTCTGCCAAGCGCGTCCGTCGCCATTAAATCCATTTTGGGAGCATAAAATGCGGCTTCACCTGGACCATCAAAGTACTCAATCTGGTTGCGCTTCATGATTTCTTCTGCCCACTTCTCTACCTTGTCCCAAATCTTTGGATCGCCTAAATATTTATCGGGTTGTTGAGGATCTCTGGTAGATAGTCGATATCGATAAGTAAATCCGAAACTATCCATGACCCGCTTGGTCATCTGTAATGCTTTATCAATTTCGGCATCGACTTGTTCTTCAGTACAAAAAACGTGACAATCATCTTGAGAAAAAGAGCGGACGCGGGCTAAACCATTGAGCTCGCCTGGTTTTTCATCACGATACAACATGGCAAAGTCGGTCATTCGAATGGGCAGATCACGATAACTTCTGGGTTTACTGGCGAAAATTTGAGTGTGTTGAGGACAGTTCATTGGTTTTAAGTACATCTCATCATCACTATAGTTCGAGACGACCTTGAACATGTCTTGATGATACTTGGCATAATGACCCGAAGTTTTAAATAGTTCAGCCCGAGCAATCTGTGGTGTCCATACTTGTTGGTAACCCTCAGCGTGTTGAACCGTCTCGATATACTCACTGAGCAATCGGCGCACGATGGTGCCTCGAATGGTATACAGTGGCAACCCGCTGCCAACCAGCGGTGAAAAAGTAAACAAGTCGAGCTCTCGACCCAAGCGACGATGATCGCGCTTCTTGGCTTCTTCTTGCTGTTGCATGTACGCATCAAGCTCTGCCTGTGTTGGCCAACACGTGCCATAAATGCGCGTTAACATCGGATTCTTTTCATCTCCGCGCCAGTAAGCACCAGCTATTGAAAGCAATTTAAAGTACTTGAGCTCTTCACTTGGATTTTCGATGTGACCGCCTTTACACAGGTCGCGATACTTGCCTGATTTATAAAAACTAATTTTTTGCTTGCCGTGCTCTGAAAACTCTTCGATCAGCTCTTTTTTGTATGGATTGCCAGGGTACTCGTCGATGGCTTCTTCTCGCTCCAGTTCTTGTCGCTCAAAGTTTTTCCAACCTTTGACGATCTCGTGCATTTTTGCCTCAAGCTTGGGTAAGTCTTCTTCGGTGATGGGTTGCTGAAACTCGAAATCAAAATAAAATCCGTTCTCGATAGCGGGACCGATGGTGCGGTGGGTAAACGGGAACAGATCCATGACCGCTGCTGCGAGTAAGTGAGCGCACGAGTGGCGCAAGTGATCGAGATATTCCGGTGAGTGTTGGTCTGACATAATTTTCCTTTTTAAAGTACTTTCCCCTATTCCAAACGAGGTCCTGAATATTCATGTCTCACGTTATTGTATTTTATGAAGGTGTTTGACTTGACCTTTCAGGATGACGGGGTGTTTTGTTAAAAGTATGTTGCTTTCTAACAGTTATTTTATCGTATTTTTGGGTATAAAGAGATACAAAAAAACCAAGCTTAGCTTGGTTGACATGCACGGTTCACGATAACTTAACGAGCACGTCCACCCAAGCTAAGCTTGGTAGTTGAAGTGCGAGTCGTTGTTGCGATGACAGTTATCATGAGACGTTCATTTTATCGAGTTTGCCTGGGAGTGTCAAGTTCGATTGGTTTGCCATTCTCTTGTTTAAACAAATTTTCAAACACACTTTGGGGGTTTTGGATCTTACTCACCGTTTCTTGTGCTTTGATAAATGCGGTTAAAAATGGTTGGAGTTTGGGTAACACCACAGAGATAAAACTATAGTAGGCAATCAGTAAAAACACGATGTACACCACAAACCCTCCCAATCCCCTAGCAAAGCCGACTAAAAAGTTTTTCCAAAAAATCTCCCAATAGCTGGCATCGTAGAGAGAGTTGTGATCTTTGGGAGTATCGGACATGTTGGGTATTGGTTCTTGGTTATTGGGTAGTTGGAATTAGTATACGGTATGAGTAGAAAGGAAGGTAGTATTTTTCGGGGAGTTGCTGAGTGGTTGGGTTGTTAAGTTGTTGGGTTACACCTTAAGTGATTGCTCACTACTGATAACTGATTTTGTGGAGCCAGTAGGGATTGAACCTACGGCCTCCTCGATGTCAACGAGGCGCTCTACCACTGAGCTATGACTCCTTCTATTGAGAGTTTTTTAAAGTACTCATCTACTAGAAACATTAACCTTCTCTGTATCGCTATTGATCCACACACAACTGTGCATACACCATTATAATTGTTGTAAGTCTTCTTACCAACCGTACGTTTGTCAACGCAGTAGCGAAAGTTACTTTTCGGTATTTTTAGTTGTGTTGCCCAAAAGCTTTTCACTGTTTCAACATTTTGATCTGCTCTTAAATGTAGTTCACACTTAATGTTTGATAAATCAACACCGTAAAGATCTATCATACATTTTATAAAAAATTTCAGAACAGCAGGGTTAGAGTTTCCCAGAGCTGTGATTGGTGTTTTCGCTCCTTCTCCTAAATACAACAACGATAAGGCTAACTCCATTACATATTTATTGTTTATATCTACCTCAGACAGAGTATGAAGTGCTTCACTTTTAGCCGTGTTCAGGCGAACTTTCTTTTGTTTATGATGCCATTCTACAGCTTTCTTGCGCGCATTTTCTAAATTTTTAATAACTTTATTTCGCGTTATTTGTTTTAAGTTTTCCTTTTGTTCAGTTGTTAAAGAAATATTTTTGAACCAACCACTAAGTGTTGACCTTTGAATACCTAATCTCTGTTCAATGTTTCGAATTGAGTGTCCTGCCACCCTCAGTTTTATGGCACTTTCCTTTTTTTTGAACCATTGAGATTTCATTAAGGAATAGTAATCTCTTTTGGTGAAAAATCAAGTTTAAATAACAAAAAACCAAAACGAACGCTGATTATATCAGCTCCTCTCCCCCATCTCAAACCCCTCTTGCGCCAAAAGCTTTGAAATCGTTTGGGCGATCTTTTTCGGATCGTGGCGGACCACGCTGCGCACCAAAGCATCACCGGCTTCTTTTTGTGCTACTCGAGTTGAGAGTAGATCTTCACGAACAATTTTCACTCCAGGGTGAACGTCACTCTCAGTAATGTCATCCTTGATCGGCATATCGTGTTCTTGTTCATAGAGCTTGAGTAAGTTCGTGGGAAAGTTCATATTATTATTGACCAAGACATAATCAATCACATCAAGCGTTATGTATTTTTTCAGATCAATAAAGAAATCATTGAGGGTGTAGCCGTAGGTTTCGCCGTACTTGGCCATTAAGTTGGAGATAAAGCAAGTTTTTCCTTTTGAGCTTGAAACGGCCTCCACAACCCCATCAATCACTAGATTCGCTATAGTATTGGTGTAAAAATCACCAGGGCCTAAAATGATCAGATCTGCATCGCGGATGGCTTGATCAGCCTCGGGTGAGATCTGACACTGTGGCTCGGTGCGGACAGTCTCGATTCGCAGAGTGCCATCGTGACCCTTTGGATCATCAATTTGATGCTCACCAAAAATTTCTGAGTGATCTTCATAAACCGCCACCAGTCGAGCATCACAATAGGTAATCGGCAAAATTTTGCCTTTAACGTTGAGTAGTTTGCAGGTTTCCTCGATCCCTTTTTTCTGTGAACCCATAATGTCGGCCATGGCGGCCATAAAAATATTCCCAAAGGTCATCCCATTGAGTCCCTCACCTTGATGAAAGCGATACATGAACAGATCACGAAGGACTGTAGGTGTTTCTGAAAGTGCGACGATGCATTGGCGGATTCCAGACGTTGGTAACACACCAAACTCATCGCGCAGCACTTTGTTTGATCCCCCGTCGTCTACCATAGTCAAGATGGCAGTAACATCAGCATTGAGATCTTTGAGGGCTTGAGCAACTACAAATGTGCCGGTGCCACCGCCTAAAATCACAATAGAGGGTTTTTTGTTTGTTTTCATGATATGGCAAAGATTATACCAGAGCCTATGGTTTGTCGAGAGAGACCCGTAGTCAATTAGCAACTGCAACCCCTTGGTCCCTTTTTGAGTAGTTTTTG
>CAZOWX010000025.1:0-28692 GCA_964583795.1 uncultured Pseudomonadales bacterium
ACTTTAAAATGATTATGAGAATATTTATTATCCGATGCAAGTAGATCACTTTCAGACAACACAAATTGTTATTATTTAAAAAGCTCTCCCCAAAACACCCAGTAATCATCAAGGTCAACATCATGGTCACAGTCGGTGTCTGCGGTGTATGACGGAAGAGTTTTAAAAATCTCACCAAAAAGCATCTGGTAATCACTTATGTCAACTCTACCTTGGTTATTAAAGTTGGCGCGTTGATCCCAAGGACGCAAAGTACATGGATCGATGTTGGGTGTTGGGGTGGGTGAAGGATAATACACTGGAGGACCAATCACAATCCCGATACTTCCATTGGCAACTTCTATTCCGTTTAGGCTTACATGTACACGAACTGTTGAAGAGCCTTGGCTAACTCCCGATAAGCCAATTTGCATCTCAGGACAGATGGGTCGAAAATCAATTGAATATGCGCACCAATTTTGTGGTGATATCGATGCAATTGAGGGATCATCAATACTCCAACGGTATGTGAATTGAGATTGGTCTGTCACTATAGCCCCAGTTTCGTCGCGCAAAATGGCAGCATAACCTGCAGTTCCGTTCAAAGACAGACGGATTTGTCCATCGAAACTATTTGCCGGGAGCATCTCAATAAAATATCCTGTGGTCGTAGGCGGTATAGCCAGTTTATAGATAAATGGATGAATCGTTACGTTAGTACTAGTGACTGTAACTATTTTGGTGGGGTCAGAGCTACCGGTATACGTTTCTGTTAGTGAAGCAGCGCTAAATGATTCACCAAAAGCAGCTTCTACTGGAGTCTGCATATCAAAGCTTGGTCCATCAATGGATATGTACCCGTGTGTTTGGGTCCATGTCCCATCAACAACATGGAATGTTTTACTTACACCTAGATGATGGTTGTTGTAATCCCACTCAAAAAAAATGGTGGTGTAGTTTTGTGTCCCTTGTGAGTATGGGGCAGAGGTGACATAGGTAACTGCCTGAGGGTCGAAGTAGTAGGTTTCTCCCTGATATTCAATTGAATAATCTTCTGCGCTTATGTTCACATACTGCGTGCTAATGTTTAAAGGGTGTGTTACCGGTGCTTGAGCCTGAGCGTAACGAACGGTACAAAAAAGCATAATGACAAAGGAGAAAAGCAAAACTCGGACTGGAGTAATCAAAAGATGCAGTTTTTTTAGAAAAAGTGAGCGGATCATATACATCCATATTACATTATTAATTTGTGTCTTTTATCATTTCAAAAACTCACTCCAAAAGACAGCATAATCATCAAGATCCACATCATGATCACAATCAGTATCAGCAATGTATGTTGGTAAGGTCTTGAAAATCTCACCAAATAGCATTGGATAATCGTCAATATCGACTCGCCCTTGATTGTCAAAGTTAGCGCGCTGATCCCAAGGCCTTTGTGTGCACGGATCGTAAACTGGTGTTGGCGTCGGAGTGGGAGTTGTAGGGGTGTACGGCCCCATGGTGAACTGTAAGTCAGTTATCGTCAAGAGTCCAGTATGCGCATCTTGACCGGGAAGCAAGCTTGAAGAGAATGTATTCAACCGAAATGGAACGGTATCGACAAGATCACTAGTGGTGAACGGGGTAAAGTTTAAAGAGTATGAGTAATCGTCAGTATAACCATGAACATACTGTTCAATGTTTGATTGCACCATGCGCCAGTTGGTTGTGATTGTCGAATCACGATCAAAACGCATGAACCAGCGATACATTTGGTCATTTTCGAACCAGAGCATAGTAACGTCTCGGTGCCAGCCAGACTGAGCGTCTCCATATTCATAAAAGTCTCCAAAAATTGCGCTAGGGTTCACCAGCATTGTTTGATCATCAATCTGTAAGGAAAAAGTACTCGCTTTGAGTTGAAAATTATTAAACTTCCACTCGATCGCATTGGGAGAAAGCGAAACGGGTGGTTCGCAGGTGTGAATGTTGCATTGAAGTATTTGATTATATGCGGTTGTAATCTGAGTGTTGTTGGGACACAGTTCTTGAAAATGCAGATCACTCAGTTGGTTTAAGCAGCGATTGGGATTAAAAATGATGGGAAATGAAAGTGGGGTACTCAAGAATGTCAGCACATCATCAGCTGAGTTCAAAAAGTGCGCCGTTGAAGCTTGATTGTCTACAATAATATCAAGTTGCGGATGATAACTGTTACTGTAGGGTGAAAACGAAATTTTTCCAATTTCAGTGAGTGTACTTGAACTAAACCCTGAACTACCGTTTGGTGCTTCGAGTACTATCTTTGCATCAAATGCAGTAATATTTTTTTGTCCACCAGCGATAATTGTAAGTGTGGTTTCAGCGGTGTTAGTGAGTTGTGTCTCGACCAATGAGCTTACAGTTGGTAGCACTGGGATGATTGAGTGGTAATAGTTGACATGAAATACCAGAACTAGACGAGAGACATTTCCCCCTTGAGTATTCATTTTAATGAGCAAATTTCCTGTCTGATCGGCTTTGAGACCAGCGTTATCAGGCATAATTTGTACAATCACTGAACCGTTCCCAATAGCAGCTTGTGTCCCTGCTTGGGAGGGGATACGGATAAGTGAGGAGACAGCAATGAGCGGTAACACGAACACCAACAGTAGGAGGCTAAGGGTAAGTAATTTCTGGTGTGATGGAAGTGTGTTCCACATACAATAAATACAAAAAAGGGAGCAATATACTAGAGTACGACTTTTATTCAATTTATTGCAAGTGGGATTAAAGATTTATTGGTTATTGATATAATGGATTATGGATGGTTAGTCAGTTGATTCATTGCTTGGTTGATTGGTTAGAGACAATGCAAAGAGTTGTTCGGTTGTTGAGTGGTTACGTTGTTGGAATTTCAGGCCTCCAAATATGTACTCTGACTTTAGATCCCGAATCGAATTCGGGATGACGTGCATTTTCTGACTACTGAGGACTTACTACTGTTAACTTTCTAAGCCCTAAGGCCTAAACCCTGCCCCCTTAACCACTGTCTACTGTTAACTAGTAACTATTTACTGTCCACTAGCTCCCGCAGCTTGTCGCTTGCCACAGTTTGCTGTAGGATCGGTTGGGAAAGTTTAACAAAAAAGTAAACTCAATTCTTTGAAATTCCAAAAAAGGGAGTTTTATGAATAACTCATCAAAAAGAGTGCGAAAAGCCATCATTACTGATGCCGGATTTGCCAGTCGGTATTTGCCCATTACCAAGACTGTCCCCAAAGCAATGTTACCACTTGGAAATCGCCCGATCATGCAGTTTATTGTGGAAGAGTGTGCTGAGGCTGGAATTGAAGAGATCATCATCGTTTCTACTCCAGAAGGAAAGCCGATTTACGAAGATTACTTCAACAATAGTGTCAATCGAATCCGCAAACAGTTGCAATCACAGGGGAAAGAGGATCGCTACGAGCCTGTTCAGCACGTGTTGGATTTTCCGAAAATTGTAGTGATCATTCAAGATCCAAGCCTCCCGTATGGAAATGGATCTCCCGTGGCATCAGCCAGAAGTTATGTTGAGGGAGAAGAGGCATTTTTGGTTCTTTATAGTGATGACGTGGTGTTTGGAAAACCAGGTGACGCCAAGACAATGGTCGATGTGTATGAAAAAGATCCGCGGGTTGAGGGAATTATCATGGCACAGGAGGTTGATCCAAGTGTGGTTGATAAGTATGGCATCATTAGTTTTGTCAAAGGCACGGATAACCGACTGGATAACATTATTGAAAAACCAGATGTCGGAAAAGCACCTTCAAATTTGGCTTCCTATGGTCGCTACTTACTGAAACCTTCAATTTTCGAGTTTTTAACTCCGACAAATATCGGCAAAGATGCTGAGCTTTGGACTGTTGATGCAATCACTCAAATTGCGAAGACCCAGCCAGTATTGGTCGAAAAAACTCAGGCGAAATGGATGACCACCGGTGATCCAGAAAATTACTTCATGGCGCACTTAAAGTTCGTGCTAGAGAACGAGAAGTATGGGAAAAAGGTAAAGGAGTTGGTGGACAGTAAATAGTTACTAGTTAACAGTAGACGGTGGTTAAGGGGGCAGGTTTTAGGCCTTAGGGCTTAGAAAGTTAACAGTAGTAAGTCCTCAGTAGTCAGGAAATGTACGTCATCCCGAATTCGATTCGGGATCTAAAGTCAGAGTACATATTTGGAAGCCTGAAATTCCAACAACATAAACACGCACAGTGTCCCTCATAGCCAAGCGCGAAGTGGGAACAACCGAACAACTCTTTGCATTGTCTCTCACCAATTCAACCAAGTAACGAATCAACTTTACTGACCAACTATCCATGATCCATCATCTATTATCCATAAATCCATATCCCCTATACCATATACTACATAATACTACATACGATATACGAAAATTCAGTTTCTTTTCAGCTTTTCTGTGATACACTAAAAGCATCTAACAGACATTGAGAAAAGTGATCAGGGGATTTTTCCTCGATAAGATTTTTCTCTCAGGGAGGCTACTGTTCATTTTATCTTTGGATAAAATGACGTGCCACCCACCTGATTTTCAGGGGAGATGCCTGGTTGGCTACTCGTGTCTGTTGGATGACAAAAAACCTCTCGCCAATTTTCGGCAGGGGTTTTTTATTTTGTATGTAAGAGCTTAAAAATCGAATAACTCAACAATCTGTTTTGTCGGTCGAACGTCGCCAAAAGGTTATACTGACGGCACGAAGGTGGTTACAACAACCCAACAACAAAACAACTCTGCCTTACTGGCGTTGATTGGCAAGCAAAGCGAAGGATGATAGAATCATGTCTCGTTGAGTTTGTGAAAATAGTGAACAACCCAACAACACTACCACTGACTTGCCGGTAGGCAAGGCTTAACAACTCAATAAAGCCTTTGTAGCTCACTTGGCAGAGCGCGTTCTTGGTAAGAACGAGGTATCGGGTTCGAATCCCGACAAAGGCTCAGAAGTTAGAAAGCGTTCAAAGTAGATTTCTTTGATTCATTAGCTCAACCTCTCCGATTGCCAATAATCGGCAGACATTAATTGCATTTCTCAGACGAAGCAGAATCAAGTTTATTTTTCGATCAAGCTCGTTCATAAAATCATCAACGCTGGTGAAAGGTTCAGCGCCTTTTCTGATGGTTGCTTGTACAATCCGGTCAATAACGTCATATTCTTCTCCCAAACTATCGACTGCTTGTTCAGGGAATCGTACGTTTGGATCATCAGTGCTGGGGACAATTAACAACTGATCGGAAAGTTCACGATCGATTTTCAATAGCTTCAGAAGCAAAGGATGTCCGTTGTGATGGGAAATCAGCCCGAATTCATAATTACTGGTAACATTTAACAGCAGGGCTGTAAGTCTCAGTTGTGGGATGTGTTGCATTCGTGCCAAGATCTCTGTAGCCTCTGCAATTTCATCAAGCAGTCTCAAGGCATGTGCAACCATCAAAAAGGGGTATTCAGGAGGGAGCTGGTCTTTGTTTGGAAGAGCTTGCGCAAGGTTTCCATAACCGACTTTTCGCTGTCGATAATGTGTTTCTCCTGCATGCACAGTAAAAGGAAGATGGTTTGCTTGAGCAATTTTGATAAAGTTGGCGTAGTTTGAAAGTGGGTATGCTTTTGATTCTTCACCACAAATATCGACCATGTCAAAGCACCCTTGTGCGAACAATCGTTTTAAGTCAAGAATGATGTGTTGTAATTTTTCTGGATGTTGTTGGAGGAATTGAGCATCATAATCCCGGCGAAAGGCAGCAGTGATAAAAATTTGAATGCCATACTTTGTTTCTAGCGAGGAGCGAATCTTTCCAACACTCTGGATGTAATCAACTGAGGTAAAACCGATTTCTTGAGTTGCTTGTCGTTTTTGTAGTAACTGAGAGTACACAGCTTTTTCTTCTGGGAGGAGGTGATTGTGTTCGAGCATGTGTTCAAGATTGGGTGTGCTCAAATCACCATCTGAGGCAATATTGCGAGGACAAAAAAGAAAGTTAAGGACTTGCAGATCTTCGAGTTTCTGAATGGTAGCAATTTGCCCTTCATAAAGATCAGATAAAAACGTCTCAATGACAGTGTGATGTGTTGTTTTGTCGTTTTCTTGAAGGGAGAGTTTGGCAACTGCGAGTCTCAAATATCGAGTGATGAGTCGATTCATGAACCGCTCAACTGAGCGAGGTTCATCCTGGTTGATTTCGATCATGGCTTTAAGGGTCGAACCCCAAAAGGGAATGCCATACTTTTCAGCCAATACAACCAATTCGGATCTGCGAACAGAACCTTCAAGATGTCGATGAAGGTCGGTTTTTTCGGCTTTAGCTTGTGGTAGTCCTTTTTCAATGATTCGCATACACGAAGTGCGGATTATATCAGAATTTCAATTATAGGTCTATCTTGGGGCTTGAATACTCACAACTCAAAAAACTCTGGTGATCTTTTACAAATAATTTGTTATACTCTATGCCTTGAAGGGTAGTAAATTGGCCGGTTATGTGTGTTACTATCCAGAATAATGCCGAGTTACTTCCCGCAGTGTGGGATCATTCTGCTAGGGAAAGAAGGATGAAGAAAAATAAAAAAAGTTAGTACATGCCGAGTTACTCAAGTGGTCAACGAGGGCAGACTGTAAATCTGCTGGCTTTAGCCTACGTAGGTTCGAACCCTACACTCGGCACATGTTTAAGACATATGTGCTTCAGTCCCTTCAGGACAAGACCTATTACATAGGACATACATCAGATATTCAGAAACGATTGGTGAGCCATAATACAGGACTCAGTAGGTATACGAAACGAAAAATGCCTTGGAAGCTAGTGTATAGTAAATCATTTACGACGCGGTCAGAGGCGATGCAATACGAGCGATATTTAAAGTCCTTAAAGAGTGGGATAAAGTTCAAGTCGATTTTAGAGGAAAGTCAACGAGGGTCCCGCAGTGCGGGATAAATCTGCTGGCTTTAGCCTACGTAGGTTCGAACCCTACACTCGGCACTTCGACTCTCCTTGATTGTCATCAGGGATTGCTCAGTGTAAACACTCTTGACCAAAAATTGATTATAAAGGAGAGAGTCGAAATCCTGAGCATTGTCGAAGGGCACAATTCTAGGTCTCAGTTGATAGAGTTTAGTGGGGTGGTAGACTGTGGAATGTGGATTATAGATTATGGATGATAGATAATGGAATATGGAGGGTATTTTTAAAGCAAGAAATATAAAAAGTCGTCATCCCGAATTCGATTCGGGATCTAAAGTCAGAGAGCTTTCTCGAAAGCAATTAAATAGATCCGTAACTTACTCCAAAATCCATTCATAATCAAAAAAGCTTTTCATTCCTGCTTTTGCTGGCAGGTAGGCTTGCGACCGCGTGCCGCCTTAGCTTTACTGTGTCCATCGTAGTCCCGCACTGCGGGACGAAGTGGGAGCGGTGGAGCAAAGTGAGGATCTGACTCAAAAACCAGATCTCAATGTTTGAGAGGATGTGACTATAGCCTATAGCATGATTTTGTGATATAATACAAGACTTATTACAAGCTACATCACTCTTTCAATATTCGTTAACTTTAGGGATTTTCATACTTTTCTCTTGTCTTGATTGGTTTGGAATTATTCTTTCTTCGTTGTCATCTGCAGTGATTGGTTGGTATCATTAAACAATGGTAGAGTGAAGTATTGGGAGTATTGGTTTTATGGTAATTGGAGAAACAGGAACAACACGCCAGTTAGTTGCTGGTGAAACGACTCGAAAACTACCCCTAGAAGTTCATCAAGCAAGAGAAATGCCTGCTTTGGTTGTTATTCCAGGTCCTCCTCCTCGACCAGAGACAGCTTACCCTGAAGCCAAAATAGCAACTGTTACTGCCCCAGAATCAGAAATAACGCAGATAGACATTCCAAAACTCATTGCAGAGGCTCGGGAAACTGTGCGTCAACGAAAGTCAGATGGTTTGGTTGGGAGTGAAGCGCCTAGCGTGACTGCTACAGAAGACACAACTTCAACCCGGGAATTTCCTGCTTTTGTTGAAATCACGTTTGTGAAACCCCTTCTCGATCAAATCAGAGGAATTTTAATTACTGCTCTCTCTATCAATGAAGCCGTTACTGATGAAGTATTGGCTCAAATGATTGCAAAAACAGTGGAGCATCATCAAGTATTGGCACAGTTTGATGCGATTTCAAGTGAAGATTCACTAGAACTGGCTACCAAACAACTGGCTGAGCTTACACACCAGCAAGAAGCGTTTGAAGCTGCCCAAACAAATGTTCTTGCCTCAGAAACAAGTGAGGAACTTGAAGTGGCATTCCAACAGTTTGGATCACTGCATACTTTATTTGCAATTAAAGCTACTGGAGTCAAAATACCAGACGAGTTGCAGCAAACTTCGGGTGAAAGGTTCTATTGGAACCAATTGAGTCAAAATCTTGAAAAGATTAATAACACACGCGAACTTGTGTTTGTCACGGTTTCAAATCAGTACCGCCAACTAAGTGATTTAATGAATAAACTTGCCACCGCCACAACTTTTGAAGAACTAAATACCGCTATTACTGTAGATGCACTCTCATTACTGAAACATGTCGCGGCAGCGCTCAAGGGAAGAAATGACAAGGTAAATCTTTTTAATAGAAATGAAGTTGCAGAAGTTATTAAAGTAGTATTAAGGTATGGTGATAAATGGTGGCAGAGGGAAGGTTTTGACAAAGGTAATAAAGACTATCTTTGGTCCTCTTTACCTAAATACCTTTCGATTCCATTAAAGAAACTTGTTGATGCACATCTTAATGCTGAAAGGTCAAATCGAGAGCAAGGATTTCATGCGCTTATGGATGATGGAGTATCTCTTGATGCTTTGATACAAGGTCTGAAAGGACTTGATTGGTATACTCATGAAGACAGTGAGCGAACATGCGACAAGTTGGCAGAAAAAGTTGGTGAATTTATGCAAAGTCCAGTTTTTACTGGAGTTGGTGAAAATATTGTAGTAGTTCCAAAGTGGCTTGATTTCCAGCCTTTACGAGGAAAACTAGAAGCATTACTGAGAAAATCTGACGCTTTTCATCAATTGCTTCTTATTGACCAGAAAGAAGAGAGCTTAAAAGATTTTGATACGTTAATTCAAGCACTTATAGTAATTGGTTCACAGTTTATATTACCTGGGACAGAAACGACTGCTGGCCAGTTAGCCATTGAACTGATTGCCGTTCGTAGGGATTGGATGACAAATGCGGTTACATCGGTTACAACAGGTCCGTTCTGGAGTAGAAACACAATGTATCAGAATAAGAGTAAAGAAGAGCTAGCAAAACTAATTCCTCAAGACACTGCTCTAAAAGGATTGGAGTCAAGGAAGTTGGGTTCATTGCCGATACGAACACTCATACTCAATGCCTTTGTGGCATTCCCTCCTGAAAAAGCAACTCAAAATCAAAGCAGTAGTGTTGAATTATTGGGGGAGGGTTTGATTATACTGAGAAGTGCATCTGTGATGTTAGGTGGACCAAACCCAGATTTTCGCCTTTTGGATGAGAAGGGCAATGATATGCTGGGTTCGTTACATATTAACCTAGGTAGTTTAGCTGGCACTGCAAAAGGGTATCCAATTCGACTGGTGAAATCAGGTAACGTCACTATTTTAAAGAACGGGTTGCAAAAAACGGTTACTTTAAATGCACTGAATCGTGAGGATAATTTACAATCAGGAGATGTGATTTCTCTTAGTAATGTTAAACTTGAGTACAAAAAGTTTAGCGGTACGCACACTCTGCGAATTCTGCCTCAACCTGGAGCAGGCAAGGTAGTTGCAAGTCTACCAAAAGCGAGTTAAAGCGATTGTTTTCTCATTCCCAATTTTTAGTTTATAGGCAAAGTAAACCCTAGTCTTCTAGTCCCATTATTTCATCAATGGTATAGTGATCTTGTTATCATTTTCTTTCATTGATTATGATTGGAATAATCGAACCAGAAGCCACTGTTGTAGAGCAAGGGACACAACTTTCTGCTGCTGAAATCCAAGCACATTTTACCGAAAAAAGAAAACTGCAAATGGTGAGTGAAGCAAGGCAGCAGCTAGCTGAGCGAAAGATAACGCTCAGTGAACTGATCAAACAGGCAGAAGATGAGCGAGATAAGGAAAAGTGGGTGTTGGGAGAAATACTCGGGAAAGATGAACTTGTACAGTTGTTCGAAGGTGTCTCCGATTTTCAAATGTTGCGAAATAGGATCAATAACGGTGACCAGCAAGCCTTGTATACATTACAAGAGCGAGTGAATACACTTTCTCCGGAAATTCAACAACTAGGAAACAGCGGTGAAGATGTTCCTTTAAATCTTAGTGAGCTCACTTGGGTTGCTGATGTGATGAGTGATGAGAGAGAGATTTACGACATTGACCAATACTTTCAACAAGTTCGTTCACACTGCAGCGCACTTGAAACAGCATGGGCTGCATTGAAAATTCCACCATTCGATTTCCGGCAGGTGACAACTCATTTCACTGAGTTGCAAAGGAATCGCAGGGTTATTGAACAAGTTGCTGATAAGTTAGCTCAACGAATCAGTACTCGCTTGGCTAAAAAATTGTTTGCAACCTTTGTTCCCGATATTTCGCAGTATATAGAACAACTGCGCAAGATTGAGCAAGTAGCACATGAGTTATATGAAAATGCTCAACCGCGTGAAATTATTAACCCTCAAAAGCGTGAAGAATTATTTCAAAAGTTGGGAGAGATACTGGCAGTACAACAACCAAGTCCTACACATTTAGTTGAAAAATTGGCTCAAATAAAAAGAATTCGTTTGCAACAATCACCAGAACAAGCCAGGGATTTCAGCACTCTTGCACGGTTGGCTGATCAAATGAACGTTGTGATCCGCGCCAATGAACGCATTGCCAGAGCGCAAACAAAACTTGAAAACAACAGCGATAAAGCTGAGCGAGCGATGCCTCATGTCAGCTCAATCCAAGAACTTGATGATCAGATTGTAGAACAACTAGTTCGACACTTGAGAGCAAATCCCACGCAAGAAAGTGAAGCATTGGACCAGTTTATTCAAGGATTAATAGACCAACAAGTTAATTTTGTTGAGGGTGTTCAAGTGCTGCCTGGTGAGGCAATAAAAAAAACACCTGAAACAGAAGATTCAACACAAAAGTTTCAACGGCTGATGGGGCCTGAAGTGAGTTACCAACAATTAATGAAAGGGTTAAAAGAACTGGGCGATTACGTTCCAGAGGGCAGTCAAAACAATTGTGAAGATCTTTTGGTTGAGCTAGATCTATTATGGGAAAAAGCTACGAAGCAACCTGCCCCAGAACAAGAGTTGGACATACCTCAAAGCTTACAGTTCTCACCACTGCAAGAAAAAATAAAAGCACTGCTCAAAAAGCTTAATCAGAAGGAATGATATGCAGCCCTGAACAAAACTGTAAACTGGTGATAAATTTGGCAGTATGTTTTTACCCACCTGTTATCTCACTCTATGCTTTGAACATTTTCTGACTGCTGAAACCTGACACCTGACTCTCTGAAACCTAAGCCTACTTCTCATGCCACTCCCACACCCCTTTCCAATCTTTGACATCTTTGAGTTCTTTTAAGCGCTCCAGCATCATTTGGGATGGAGGATCATCAGGGAGTGACTCCCAGATTTTCTTCGCTTTTTTAAACTCACCTTGTGCGTAAAGCTCAAATGCTGCTTCATACTCTTTTTTAAGCTTTGCATTTCCTTCGGTATTGTGAAGTGGCTGGCAGAGGCAAATCGCCTTAGTTTTCCCTTTGACAATAACTTGATCTATCTTGCGAAAGATGATATTTGAGTCTTTTATGTCTTCGATTGTCGATTGGGTAAGGAGGATGCGAATGCCGTACTTTTTCGTCAGGCCTTCGATGCGAGAAGCGAGGTTGACGTTATCACCCAGTACCGTGTAATCGAATCGCTGTTTACTCCCAATATTGCCAACGACCATTTCTCCGGTATTAATACCAATGCCAATATTGAAGTGAGTATCGGGATGAGCTTTATTAAACGAGTCCAACGCCTCTTCCATCATCATAGCTGCTTTAATTGCGTTGAGATGATGGTTTGGATCATCAAGTGGGGCATTCCACAGAGCCATGATCGCGTCGCCAATAAACTTATCGATTGTGCCACGTTGTGAGATGACGATGTCGCACATATGGTCCAAGTACTCGTTGAGCAAGGAGAATAATTTTTCTGGAGCAACTTTTTCAGAGAGTGAAGTAAACCCTCGCACATCACTAAACATCACAGTCATCACTTTTTTCTCGCCACCTAATTTTAATTGGTCTGGATTTGCCATAAGTTGTCGCATTAGAGCGGGGTTCATGTATTGGGAAAAGGCCATTTGAATAAAACGTTTTTGTTTATTTTCACTGATATATTTTTGAGCGAGTGAAGCGATGTAACTTACCAGAATGACACTGCCAAAGATAAAGAATGGCCAGTTGTAACCCAGATCAAACACAAAAAATCCGATTAAAGCATTGCCGATAAAAGCCCCGACAGAGAAAACCAGATCCAGCAGGTTGGAACGGACGACTTTGAAAATAGTACTAAAAATCAAAGAGAGAAAGATTGTGGCAAGAAAAGTTGTGAGGACAGTAAATGAGTGTTGAAAGCGATTAAGCAATAAGGAATTAATGATATTAGCGTGCATCACTATTCCTGGAGCGCTCTGGCCAAAAATGTCAGTCAGACTATCATTGATGCCACTTTTCAGATCGATGGTGGTTGTTCCTACCAAAATGATTTTATCTTTAAAAATAGTTGGGTCAACTCGGTTATGAATGATATCGCTTAAACTCACTTGAGTGTATGGTTGGTGGGTATAGGTAAAAAAGACCTTTTGTGCTGACGGATACTCTGACAACAACTCATCCCGGACAAAACTCTCAGAGAAATATTGGTTTAAAATTTGAAAAGAAAAACTGGTCTGATATAAAGCGTCCTCTGATTTTGGGAAATACGTATTTCGTACTTTGCCATCATTATCAGGTAAAAAATTGATGAAGCCAAATTGTTCAGCTGGAAGTTGAAAAAAGGGGTACTCGATTCGATTTTCTTCAAGGACTAATTTTGACGCTAATACCACAGGCGCTGTAGACTGGCTGAGCGCAGTCGCCAGTTGATCATCGCCGTTTCGCTTTTCCAAGAACAAGACATCAATTCCAATGGTTCGAGCTTTGGCTGTATTGAGCTTATCTATCAATTGAGCAAAGATTGAGCGATCCCAAGGCCAAGCACCAATCTCTTGCAAGCTTTTGTCATCAATACCGACGATCACAATTTCACTTCGAGCTGGTATTCGACTCCAACTATGGACTAAATCGAGGATCTGTTGATTCATTTGAGTGAAAAACGGAGTCAGAGCAGTCAAAAAAACAATGAAAACGACAACGAGATTATTGCCATAGAATGAAAACGTTTTTTTTGCGGGGAACGGAACTCTCATTGAACAAATCTCAATATATAGTTATCGATGTGTACTATTTTTCCAGGAGCAATCGCAATTACTTTACTGCAATTCAACTTGTGCTCCTACATCACCGAGTACTTCACTTGCATGTCGAGCGTCCTTTTCACTTACACGTTTTAAAACAACAAGTCCAATCATCGACTCAGATTTAGGATACTCTAGGTCTGGATTTAGGCGCTTTGCAGTATCAAAAACTTTATCTGGATCTGCTTTTTCGCTGAGTTTAACAATGACGACAGTGAATGTAGTGGGAACTGGGGTATCCGTTGGTGTCAATGTCGGTGTTGGTGTAAACGTTGGAGTCGGAACCTGAGTAGTAAGAGGAGTGGTTTCGGTTTTTGCCCCTAACACACTCGACTTTTCTTCTTTCGATGTTTTTTCACTGTTTTCAATACGGTTATTATTTTCTTCTTTCTTCAAGTCTCGAACATCTTTATCATTTTCCTTTTGTACATCCTTTTTCGAATTCACCTGAACTGGAGTGTTCGTTGGAAACTGTCTATCCACTTTCTTCATCTCTTCATTTTCTTTAATGGTTTTCATGATGTTAAACCGCACTGTATTCTTGATCTCATCACGAATTTTTTCCTGCTCTTGCTCATCATCAGACTGTTTGACTGTGTCTTTCTCCTGTGATTGAGATGGAAGAGTAGTTCGTTTCTGTTCTTCGATTCGTTCCGCTTCTTTGATCACTTCAGTGAGTTTCTCGTTGCGCTTAAACCAGTCAGTATTTTTCTTGGCGGGACTCATGGTAATCATCTGCATTTTTTTGGCTGAGTCCGATGCTGGAACAGTAATATGTTTATCTTTGGTTACTTTTTCAGTTTCGAGCAAAGTCATCTCACCGTTTTGATCTTTAGCGATCTTACTGACATCGACTACACTTTCAACAACATAGATTTCCGACTCGTTATTGGGGAGTACACCAACATTGAACTCAGTTCCACGAACCGTTGCCAGAGTATTTGGTGTCTCAACTTCGTATGAACTTCCTCGAATCACTCTCTCAACGCGATGCCAAGTATTTCCAAAAAGCTGAAAGATTTTGATTGTATTGGCTTCAAAGTTCAGCGTCACTTGGGTCTCAGTACTTAGAGACATCAATGAATTGTCAGGGAAAATCACATGAGCAAATGAACTAGGACCGGTCTTCACCTCAGTTCCAGTAGGGAGGTCAACCTCATCTTGATCGAGCTGTTGAAATTCGTTTGCATCGGGAAGCTTATACGAAACAACACCGGATTCTTTGGTTAATCGGGCAGTGGGACCAGTCACTGCATCTTCACGAGCGCTTAGCACATTGGGAGCTAAAACTCCTGGACCTGAAACAATAGTAGAGAAGCGTGTCCCAACTAGCTTTCCCAGCAGAAACATCACTCCTAAAAACACAACTAAAGCGATAGCGATGAGTGGCAGTTTTTTATTCACCATAGATATTGTAAAGCGTGTTATTGATAACCAAACCTGGTGGGAAGAGTGTGTCTTAGAAAGCAAGACTTGTATAGACTTACTATTCTGACACGTGGTTTACCCAAATCACTGATGATCAGTGCCAGATGTGTTCATTGTACTCTAAGAAAGAAGGAAATGGAAAGGGGAGAAACGTAGATCATAGATGTATAGATTATGGATAAAGGGAATGTAGAATGTGGAGTGTGGGCGGATAAATAATGGTGTTATCTGGAGTTGGGATGATATGACGGTAGGGAAATGAAACTTGGTTGATGGTAATGTGAATCGTAAGCAAAAAACGTTCGTCATCCTTGAACCTGGCCAACGGCCAAGTATCGAGGACCTGACTCGAAACTCATTTGGAGTCAGGTCCTCGCTTTCGCAAGGATGACGGGCTTTTCCTTTTTAAATTACGATTCAGACCGTCAAGCTAATATATTGAAATTGCTTAAAAAATTGTGTTAATCGCTTTATGATGCCCAGTTGTGTTTGTATCGCAAGAACCATATGAAAGACGAAGTTACTCCGGTTCATCTGCCGGCGCTGCATGCGCTTTTATTCTCTTGGTGGAGAGAAAAGGGGAGAGTGTTACCGTGGAGAGGAAAGACTAGGTCTCAGGTATCAGGTGTCCCTCCTTCGTCCCGCAGTGCGGGAAAATTACAACTTGATTGTCAGTCAGGTTTTCATTCAAGTGACTTCGGCGGGCAAGGTAGGTGTCAGGAGACTGTAATAGAAGGTGGTGTTCGGGAACATGTGTTTGCTTCATATTTTGCCAATGAGTTGCATCGTGATCCGTATCGAGTGGTGGTATCAGAGGTGATGTTGCAGCAGACTCAAGTGGATCGAGTGTTGACAAAGTATGAGCATTGGACAGCGCGTTGGCCGAAGATTGAGGATCTAGCTAAAGCGACACTAGCTCAAGTGATTCAAGAGTGGCAGGGGTTAGGCTACAACCGGCGAGCGCGATTTTTGTGGTTACTTTCCAAGGAGATTGTTGAGAAGCGAGATGGTAAGTGGCCTGAGACTGAAAAAGAGTTGCTAACTTTACCTGGAATTGGTCAATACACAGCGAGGGCGATTTTGTCGTTTGCGTTTGGAGAGCAGGTGGGAGTGGTGGATACGAACGTGAAGCGGGTTCTGAATAGAATTTTCAATGATCAATTTTCGAATTTTCAAACTTCTTTAACCAGAGTTGACGCTGATTTACAGCAAGTTTCCCATTTTACAATTGCTGACTATCTCAAGATTGCTGATGAGGTGCTGCCTGAAGGGCAAGCGGATCCGTGGAATCAGGCGATAATGGATTTTGGGGCGATGGTGTGTACAGCCAAAACTCCTGAATGTGAAAGTTGTCCAGTAGCCACACTTTGTGTTGCCAATAAAAACGCAAAGGAACACGGTTTTATGAGTTTTCGTGAACGATTTGTAAACGTACTCAATAAAGAAAGCAGAGGAAAAATCACCAAACAAAGCCCAAAAGACTTGGGGTTAAAATTTGAACAAACCGATCGGTTTTTGCGCGGAAGGGTGGTGGATTTATTAAGAGGAAAAAAGTTAATCAGAGAAGAATTAATTGATATTTTGAACACAAAATTTACTCAATTTAATTCCCCCAGAATTTGTACAGTAATCAACCAATTAATCAAAGAGCAGATGATTAGTGAGAGTGATGGAAAATTGCAATTGGGGGATGAATAGTTGTTGTGTGGTTGAGTTGTTATGTTGTTATCCTTGCAATTAATTTGGAATTTTTGCAACAACCCAACAACCAAACAACATAACAACTTGAAACCTCTTTGCTATCCTGGCTCGTTTATGCTACAACCAAGATGGTAGCAACCCACACTAAATAAAGGAGACTTTATGCACACTCTTCCCAAACTCTCATATGAGTACAGCGCTCTCGAGCCACACATCGATGCGCAAACCATGGAGATACACTACACCAAGCATCACCAGACCTATGTGGACAAACTCAATGCTGCTCTTGAGGGTCATCCCGATTTACAGACCAAGTCAGTCAACGAGCTGTTAATGATGATTGATCAAGTTCCAGAAGAAATTCGTGCTGCAGTTCGCAATCATGGTGGAGGACACGCCAATCATTCATTGTTTTGGCAAATTATTGGTCCCGTGTCGATTGGTCGACCAACCGGTAGTATTGCGCAGAAATTGACTGATTCGTATGGGAGTTTTGAAAAATTTCAAGACAAATTTACGGCTGAGGCTGGAGCACGGTTTGGTTCTGGATGGGCGTGGCTAGTGGTTAAAAAAGACAAAACGCTTGATGTGTTTTCAACAGCCAATCAAGATTCACCCCTAATGCACGGAGACACTCCGATTTTAGGGCTGGACGTGTGGGAGCATGCATACTATCTAAAATATCAGAATCGTCGTCCTGAATATATTAGTGCCTTTTGGAAAATTGTCGACTGGAACGAAGTGCAAAAGCGCTACGATGCGACAGTAGGGAGTAGGGAGTAGCGACTAGCGAGTAGGAAACGCTCGTCATCCTGAACAGTCTAGCGAGGAACGAGCCAGACGGACTGCGGATCTGGAATAGGGATACTATTTTGAAAGCAAAATTATATTTGTTTCACGTTTATGTGCAGGATTCCAATGGAAGTTTGAATATTTTTATCTAGAAAAGAATTGTAAACACTGACTTTAGATCCCGAATCAAATTCGGGATGACGACTTTTTATATTTTGACTTACTTTCTATAATGTATTCTTTATTTTAAGTTGATAAGCTGGTGTTTTTCAACAATGGGTTTAAAATAAGTGCCATCTACTGACAAGTAACACACACTAATAAAGAACAGCTCGTGTCACTTGCAGTGCCCGCCGAAGCAACTTGAATGGAAACCTGACTAAATAGTCAAGTTGTAATTTTCCCGCACTGCGGGACGAAGGAGGGAAGCTCGAGGCTTGCAGCTTGGAGCTATTATGAAAGTAACTGCATATAAAACCCCCGTTGTCGATGTTGGTGATGATCTGTTTCGTGTTTTGAAAGAAAATTTGCCCCAAATTCACGAAAATGATGTGGTGGTGATTACTTCAAAGATTGTGGCATTATGTGAAAAGGCAGTCGTCCCAAAAGGCAATACAAAAGATCGCCAGGAAAAGCAAGAAATTGTGAAAAAGCAAGCCGAGTATTTCACATCTCCACATTCGTCCAAGTATCACTTGATGTTGACGATCAAGCAACAGTTGTTGGCAGTGAATGCCGGCGTTGATGAGTCCAATGTAAAAGATCATTACGTGTTATGGCCGCAACACCCCCAAGAGTCGGTAAACACCATTTGGAATTGGTTGCGTGAGAACTATACAGTGAAGCATGTGGGGGTGATTGTAAGTGACAGTCGAACGATGCCGTTACGTTGGGGTGTAATTGGAACGTATTTGGCCCATTGTGGATTTTTGGCACTCAATGATCAGCGTGGAAAACCAGATTTATTTGGTCGTCCGATGCAGATGACTCAAATTAATGTTGCAGAGGCTTTGGCTGTTGCTGCGGTATACGAAATGGGAGAGACCGACGAATCAACGCCACTGGCAGTGGTCAGTGATGCGAGTTTTGTCCAGTTCCAGGACAGACTGCCATCGGAAAGTGAGTTGGCTTCGCTTACAATTGAGTTGGAAGATGATGTCTACGCGCCGATTCTGACCAAGGCAGAGTGGGAGAAGGGGGAGGGGTAATAGTGAACAGTGGAACAGTTAATAGTTGGAATATGCCAATCCAAGGTTGGTCCGCCTTGGGCGGAGAATGTGGATGGTAGATTATGGATGATAGATAATGGATTATGGATGGTATTTTGAAAGCAAGAAATATAAAAAGTCGTCATCCCGAATTTGATTCGGGATCTAAAGTCAGAGTCATTGATCGAAAGTATCCCACGCTCGTCATCCCGTTGCAGAACGGGATCCCTTTCCCCAGAAACATAAGAGGAGGGAAGTCATTTTGCATGTTTTTATGTCCCAATCAACCCCAAAAATCTGCTACAATAGCATTTCTGGGAGACAGGAAATTCCTGAAACCTGACACCTGAAACCTGATCCCTCAATTGCCTTCTTAGCTCAGTTGGCTAGAGCACCTGTTTTGTAAACAGGGGGTCCGGGGTTCGAATCCCCGAGAAGGCTCAGAGTCTGGTCCGGGGTTTCCTCCTTCACTCTTGATGTTGCGTCTTGATCATTTGTCATGACTACACTCAAGAGTTACGGCGGACACAGCGAATCCCCGAGAAGGCTCAGAGAAGTATCAAGTAGCTAGTAGTAAGTATCAAGGGGAAACCCGAGCTTGTTTTTTAGCTATTCTCGAGGTAAAATACGACTCTGTCAGAGAAATAAAAAGGGAACGAATATTAATCGAAAGCGGTAAAGCTAATAAAGTCTGAGTTACATTTGCTTAGATTCGTTATGCGAGAAATAGCGAATCTATCAAGAAATACGTGTGAATTTGTAGGATTTGCATATCAGGTAACGCATTCGCTTTCATTCGTTTAAAAAAAATATGGCAAAAAAGAAAAAAGGTCCCCGTCAAGCGTTTGGTCTCAAGTGTAGCGTCTGTGGCGCTTTTGGCTACGTGACACAGTACAACAAAAACAACGAAACCCTCAAAAAGCAAATGAGTGGCAAAACTGGCAAGTTCAAGCTCATGAAGTACTGCAAAGTGTGTAAAGACCACACCGAGCATACCGAGATGAAGAAGTTAAAATAATCTGCGGTTGTCAGTTTTTTCTTTTCTGGAAAAATAAGGGCTAAGATCTTCTTTAGATAAAATTCTCATTGCTTTTACAAAAGACATTTGAAAAGCACACCATTATTTTTCTGAAAACCTGAGTCAAAAGCGATAACTCCTAAAAGTTGTCATCCTCGACGCGACAGAGAAATCCTGGCCAACGACCAAGAGAGCTCAGTCGAGCATCGGGGATCCATTTTTCACATCTGCTCAACTGAATGTCGTTTTCTTGTCAGAATTGCTTTGTATGCTCGCTTTGTTATGGCAAAAAAGGAAGGCTACGTCTATATCTTGGCAAGTAGACCATATGGCACCTTGTACACTGGAGTTAATTCAGACTTATCTGGTCGAGTCTTTAAACATAAAATTCACTTATACAAAGGATTTACTGAAAAGTACAATGTTCGGAGGTTGGTCTGGTATGAGCAATGGCCTGATATTTCAGAAGCAATTTATCGAGAAAAACAATTGAAGAAATGGAAACGACAATGGAAAATTCAATTGATTGAACGAAAGAATCCAAACTGGATCGATCTATATGAAGGGCTTTTTTGATGGATCCTTGCCTCTGCCGGCAGGCAGGCCCGATGCTCGGATCCGCCCTGGGCGGACCGGGTCGAGGATGACTACCTTTTAGTTTATCCACTCACAGAACTGTCTTATTTCAAGACTTTCTCAAAAGTAGAGCCTCTATTGCCTAGGCCCAATTGACCAATCATCTAGTGCCTACTGTGTCCGCCGTAGCTTTAGCGAAGGTGGAGTGCCTGAATTACTTCCACAATCTTCTCAATCCCTCCCAAATACAACGGATCAATGTCTCGAGCTGCCTCCATCGCACTTTTTAGCCAACCAATATCAGAAAGAGTTTTGAGTTGTTTTTCGATTTGTTTGGTCTCAGCCTTGCGAGCAATGCCTTTTTGCCAGAAAATATCTTCAATGCGCTCTTCCCAGACTCCCCATGGCTTGAGTGTCAGTAAAAAACACCCCGCCGCCGCAGCATCATAGGCCATGTCACCAGAGGGTTTTGTGATGACCCCATCAGCCCAGGGAAAGCCGTACTTGATCAAGATCTCATTCGCATCAAAAATCTGAGGATGATACAAAATCGTTAATTGGTTGCCTGGTTGCTTGGTTAAATGGTTGTGCTCAGGTGTTGACAAAGACGATACACTTTTTAAATCGTCTTTGTCATCCCGTACTGCCAAGCGACCGTGAGGAGCATGGCGATACGGGATCTCAGTATTGAAGTCAGAAATCGTTTTTATTAGCACATTATGTTGCTTTCCCAACTCTTTTCCCATCTCCATAAAATCCTTTTGCGTCCCAGCGTAGAGCATCAGTTCAAATTGAGGATTTGGAGTGTGAAGCGATGGAAGCAGCTGATCTAAAATGTCGCGAATTTCACCTTTATTGGTGCCAAGACCACCAGTGGTGATAAGTAGTCGTAATGGATGCGAATTATTTAGCGTTGTTTTTTGTTTTCGAAGATTGATAATTCGCTGGTCAATTGGTGGTCCAGTCACGATCACTCGATCAGGATCGAGATGCATCCCATTCATGAAGGTTTTTTCCAGGGCCTCAAACTTGGTTTCTTCGTCAAACACACAGTAATGCAAATTGGGCAAGTTGGCATGCTCAAGGTACTCATCGCGAACATGTGGATCGGTAACGACTTGGACTACTGTTTTCCCCATTGAAGCGAGAATATTTCCTGCTGCGATGTGGAAGCTCAAAATGGGTTGCTGGACTTCCTCAAATAAGTACAGCAGTGGAGGAGTAATACTGCCAAGAATGGGCATCTTTTTCCGGCCAAAGCGATCAATGATGTCTTTCACCGTTTTTAACAGGGGAGAGCGAGCAATCAGTTGACCGACATCTTCGGTCATTTGTACCCCGCGCCAGTCTTTGGCACTGACAAAGTTGGTTGGATCAACCAGCCAGGCTTTTTTTTGATCTGGAGTATCTTTCCAAATGGTTTGCAATGCCGCGTAAGCCATTGAAAAGTGCGCTCGCGAAAAGACAATATCGGTAGAAATGTTTTCATTTTTCTTGCCATGCCAGTCTTTGACGTCTTCTGCAAATGTTCCCGCGACGGTGACGATGGGGATACTCGTGTGTTTTAAAATCTCGCGATCTTGAGCAAAAATTTTGGCTAGGGATGGGTCGTGGAGATGAGGCATGAGTGTAGTATATGGTATTTGGTATGTGGTATGTAGGGGGAAGGGAGGAGTTAATAGTGGACAGTGGAACAGTTAATAGTTTCGCTGTAAGCGGCTAGGTACAAGGTGGTGTCCGTCATCCGCTGCAGTTTAGTGAGCTTGCGAATCAGACAGATTCAGGATCTAAAGTCAGAGTGCTTAGCCATAATAAATGAAGTTCGAATACAAAAAACGCTCGTCATCCTTGACTCGACGGGCGAATCCTGGCCAACGGCAAAGAGGCGGCGATCGAGATCGAGGACCTGACTCCAAAGAGATGTACAGTCAAACCCCTGTTTCGCCGATAGTTTGAGTTTGTTTCAGGATCTGGTAACAAGTAACCTGTGTTAATTGTTGAGACGTGAATAATTTCTTGGGTTTTTTGGCGCTACAAACTGACTGATTACATTTGTAGAAAAGAAAGGATAGTGTTGCTTGCTGTGCCCGCAGAAGTCACTTGAATGAAAACCTGACTAATGATCAAGTTAAAATTTCAAGTACGAAGGAGGGGATCTTGCAACTTGTACCGACTCAACCTCTCCTTTAGTAATGGTTTGGTATAGGGTAAAATAGCGTTTCAGATAAATAGGGACGTAGTTTAATGGTAGAACAGGGCTCTCCAAAAGCTCTAGTGAGGGTTCGATTCCTTCCGTCCCTGCAGATCCTATAGTGTGTTATAATTCTCGAATGTCAGAGCGACTACCTTTTCGTGTACAACAAATTGAGGGGAACGACCACACTTTTGGCTTATATGGTGAGAGGGCCACAGAAATATTGACTTTAGCTTATAGAGAAATTTCTGATTATGGTGTGAAACCAATAAATTTAATTTATTGTGACTTTTTGTTAAGGAATGCACGTATTTTTTTGCTCTTTTTGGAAGAATTACTGATAGGTTACACTTCATATTATTGGTCAGCTTTTTCACGCATGGAAACACAAGAAATGAAAGCTCTGTCTTTGTCTAAAGAACGGTGGGATGAAATGCAAAGGCAAACAGTTGAAACAGGATGGACAGTTATCCACCCAAACTTTCAACATAAGGGAGGCTGGTCGATGATGATGGATGCACGAGATGATTTGCTCATTTGTAGTGACTTTAGTTTTTTGTGCCAGTACGTGCGAACAGCAAATGATTATGCAGACAAAGTAGCGGCTCGATATAAAGGAAAAGTAATTTTTCAAAGAGACACTAGAGGTTATGGTCAACAAGTTTATTTTCGCATCCGAATACCCTGAGAGCAATCAACTCACGAAATTGATAGTTGGTAATGACCCCAATACTCTTCTAGCCCCTAGCACTCTCAGCAATCAATATTACCTACTATACTGGTACAATCGTAACAATGCAAGAACTCGAAAATAAACCAGATCACAATAAGGCTACGATTCTTACAGTTCCAAGTGTTGAGGGAGATGAAAAGCCGTTTTTCGCACCTGCTCTGGAACATTTTTCTGCCGATATATTGAGAAAAAACTTATTGATGATACGGTCATTGTTGGAGGAAATTGATCCAAATGACCTAAAAAGTAACACAAAACGAAGTGATTTTTTGGCCAAGCGGCAGTTACTTTTTGATACTACGAATGACATTGAACGATTTGTTCGATCCATAAATAAGGCTGAGGAAACAAGGGCCATTGTAGCGAGACAAAGACCTGAGGCTATTTTACTGACGAGTGAACTTTCTCTGGCGATAAAAGAGTTGCAAGAATTATTAGAAGCAAAATTAAGGGAGCTACAAGGAAATGTTGTTGTTCTTTCACCTTCACATGCCACTTCGTATGCAGAAATTCATGCGGCTGTTGCTGTATCAAGAGAAAATGGTCATTTTGGTGAAAACGATCGAGTGGGAATGATAATATTTGATGAGCATACAGATTTCTACAGAAGTGAAAAGTCTGGTATCCCTGCAGTATCGCTGAAAAAAATTCTGGAGAGTGAAAAGATGTTTGATACCGATTCAGCTGGTTATGATTATGAGCGAATTCAGAGAGTTAATAACTGGGTATTTTCAGGTTTGATGTATGGAGTGGCAAGCGTAGCAAAAAGAAATTTTCTTACACATTTATTAGAAGAAGAAACGATTGTGAGTGTGTGTATCGTTGGACCTTCTAGTCGATCCACTGGTATTGCAACTGTTGAAGGTCTAACACGAAACTATACCTATGATTACTTTGTCGATCGTCAAAGTAGAATCAAGATTGTGGGACTGCCTAGTCGAAATGGTTCTGAGACGAGTAGCCTAAAAAGGACGGAAATGAGGGAGGAAGTGGTACGGCAGGTAATTGAAATGAAACAACAGGGTATAACACATATTATTTTTTCTGTTGATTTGGACGTTTTACAGTCAGAAAAGGGATACACGGCATTTGATTATAATGCTTATGCCTATTTGATTAACTTGGGCTTAAACGATATGCAGCAAGAGTACGATGCATTACTGAATGAGTTAATTTCCATAGAACAAGATTCCGAAATGAGAGCAAATAAACTGTATGCATTTTTTGATAAAATGTTGTATACAAATCAAGAATCTGCAAACCCTGGCTCACAAGTTGGAAAAGTAAAGGTGAAAGAAGCAGGAGGGCTTCCAGCAGGACTAGTGGGGCAGTTAATTGATGCTGTAAAACAGACCTGCGAGGTTCAAGATATACAGATTGGAATTCAGCTATCTCAAGGGAGATTCGTTGGGGATGTGGTAGAACTGTCAGGGAAGGATGCTGGCGGTTATACAACAAAAGTTGCCTTGGGCATTGCTGACAGAATGGCTAGTTAGGTAGGTTCTAACATCCTTCACTAGTCCCTGCAATTTATTTTTTCTCGAGTAATATAAGTGAGACGGTGGGAAAGCTCAGATCTAGGTTATAATTTCAGTATGTGTGAAACAACGGAGCAATCAACCAACCTTAACCAAAATATCGAAGGGAACCTCGCGACTGGTAATCAACCTGCTAGAGAAACTGCTGGTTTCGAAAACGAATCAGCTCTTTCTGTTAACCAAAGTGCAGCTATCTTCAGTAATGTACTACTCCTTCTTCAAGCTCAAGAGTCACCATTTGCACATGCTCCGTTTTTAAATGGAATTGCGCAGAAATATTTAAACCATACTAACCAAGCTGGTTACTTTGCAACTGAAGATGGGTTCGGTGCAAGTATTATAGTTAGGGATGGAGTTGCTGAGCCAAATATTGATTTAAATATTCAAGAGGGTTTAGCAAGTCGTAATCTCAAAAAGAGAATCGCAAAACGCATAGGTAGACAGCCCACAGACGAAGAGATACTTCTATTTGCAGCTGGGCACGAGCTAGCTCATTTAATTCAAGCTATAGCTGATTTCTACTCAATTGAAGATCAAGATATTAGTGGCATGAGTGAAGCAGAGATTGATAATTTAAGCCGACTAGTGAACGAACACAATGAAGCAATACGAACTAACACAGACATTGCAGAAGCTCAGAGTCACTTTCGCTCACTTTTCGGGGATGATATCTCTCGTGACAGTGATGGAGCATTTTTAGATCCTGATAATTATTCAGATGCAGATTACTTAAACTACATTAACTCCGAAGTAGAAGCTAACGCAGACTTCATTGCATTATGGATTTTGGGAATGGTTCAGTCAGACTTTCCAAATGCACCACAGAATCAAGGTTACGAGTTGAGAGATTGGAAGATATGGGCTGAAAGGCACACTATCATGCAGAGTGACCTTACTTGACAATTTTTCTGTAAAGAGCGTTGTGTCATTTTATTGTAGTTACTTCGATATTGCGAAATTAAAAGTCGATCCAAGTGACTTGTTGTTCGTGCCACATGAGCTTGGGCACTAATTTGGTGATACAATTCCCTCATGAAGTTTACACAAATAGTCTTCTCAAACGTTGTGCCACCAACCAAGTTTCCAGATGATATCGTGCTACTGCTTCCTGAAAAAAGTAGCCTACCTGTAAACCAACAACATTTTTTGATTTTTATTCCTTGGAATGATAGTTATCTTAGCAATATCCCGAAACAGTACTTAGATTTTTTCAAATTCGTGCTGCCAGTACTTCATGCTAGAACAACTGATGTACACACTGCAATTTGTTTAGGTTTTCTCGACACGTTGCTGGCTCAATTTAACGAGCCGATTAATCACAAAGTTGTTGCTATAGCCCTAATTCTTCACGATAGCGGATGGAGTAGATTATCTGAAAAAGAAATTGCAAATAGTTTAGGAGTCAAAGGGCTAAAATTAAATGAGACCGCACTTGGCCCCAAAGAAAAACATGCTATTGAAAGTGAAAAAATAACTCGAGAAATTTTAGCTTGCTATATATTTGAACCACCTCTTATACAAGAAGAAATCAACTTAATTTGTAAAGCTGTTTTATATCACGACAAACCAGAAGTAGTCGCAGGAGTGGGGGAGTCCATGCCATTAGAGGTACAAGTTTTGGTTGATTTAGACCATTTATGGTCTTTTAGCCATGAAAATTTTTGGCAAGATACTGTGAGGAAAAATGTTAAACCAGTTGAATACTTACAAAATCTGAAAAATGATTTAGATTCTTATTTTGTGACAGATGAAGGAAAGAAACTTGCGAAAGAACTCCTAGTTCAAAGAGAAAAAGAAGTGGATGAATGTTTGACCAAATAGGGTCCAACATCCTTCACTCATCCCGTCGTTGGGTGGGTCTGAGGTGTTATTCCTGCCATTCTTTCGTTTCTTCCTGATAGGCCTCAAGAATAGTTGGGTTAAAAAGTGTTGATATTTCTAGAGTCGAACTTTTTTTGGCCACATCTTTATCGAAAATAAATTCAGCTTGTACACTCTCATCATTTAAAAACCGCGTGGTGACTCGAAGCGGTCGTGGAGGCTTGTTGAACAGTTCATACTTGGCACCCATGACAAATCCCCATTCCCCAAATGACGGGACATTTAAGTGAAAAGGTTTGGCATACAGCCCAGACTCAGCAATGGTGTCGTGAATAGTCCAAAATGATTTGTTGGTGAAAAAGGGGGAAGTAGCCTGAGTAACCATAACTCCATCTGCGCTCAGGTGATGCGCCACAAGCTGGTAAAATTCTCGAGTATACAGCTTTGCCAAGCTTTCGTGGTTGGGATCAGGAAGATCAATGAGAATAAGGTCATAACTATGACTGTTTGCCTCAAGAAAGTTCATCGCATCCTGATTAACAATTTCCACACCTTTGCTCAGGCTTCGTTCATTTAAAGTGGTGAGTAAGTGGTGCGATGTGGCAAGTTGAGTCATCTCTTTATCTAAATCAACTAAGGTAATTTTTGATACAGACAAGTATTTCTGTACTTCTCGCGCAGCCAATCCATCCCCACCCCCCAAAATGAGTACGTTCTGAGGATGGGAGCTGGGTAAAAAGGATACGGGAATATGCACTAAAGATTCATGATAACGATACTCATCTTTGCTGCTGAACTGGAGGTTCGCATCCAAAAATAACCGGACGTCGTCTTTAAACTTGGTGATGACAATCTTTTGATACGGGCTTTGTTGTGACAAAACCACCTCATCTTTATACAGTTTATGATCGAAGTAGTCAGCAATATAGTGGGCACCAATATTTTCTGCGATGAGCCCGAACCAACACATCACTAAAAGTACGCTAGCAAGGGAGTATTTTCTCAGCGTTTCTTTATGAAAGAAAAAATGTATGAGGCCTGCTACTGTTAGATTCATCAGTCCAACTAAAAGAGATGTTCTGAGTAACCCAAGCCAAGGTAAGAGCAGTAAAGGAAAGACTATTGAGGCCACGAGTGAACCCAAGTAATCAAGCGATAACACTCGGGTTACAACTCTATGGGTGTGAGTAAATCCCTGAAGCATCCGAAGTAACAGCGGGATTTCTAAACCAATCAACGCCCCGATAGACAACACGAGTACTCCAAGTCCGAGATAAAAAAGTGAGAACGCATACGTAAACAAAGCAAAAAGTAGGACGACGCAGTTGCCACCGATTATTCCCAGCAACGACTCTACAACTATAAAAAGCTTAACGGCGTCACGCTTCAGATAACCAGCTGCAAAAGAGCCAATACCCATCCCTGACAAAAAGATCCCAATTGTGACCGAAAAATGAAGGATGCTGTTGCCGAGTAAGTATGAAGAGACTGTTCCAATCATCAGCTCATAAATTAACCCGCCCACAGCCACCACACTTACTGCCAAAAATAATCCGATTCGCTGATGATTTTTCATGAGGACTCAACCAATAATCGCTGCGCCAATGATGATACTTATTGCAATGGCAATGCCAGCAAGTAAAACTCCAAAGGCTACGTTCTGGTCCTGAACAAGTTCTTTATGAAGGTTGAGTTTAAACGCTTTATCAAAGAATAGTAGAGCAGAAATCATCAGGATGATTCCCAAGAACGAGTAAAAAATAGTAGCCAAAATGACTTCTGGCAAAAAACCGGTGTACATACATTCCTTTCTTTTTATATTATTTTCCAAACGTGCGAGTGCCACCATTAAATGGTCTACTATGATTTGCTGACTCCTGTCTTACAGAAAGTGGGTCGTTTTGCGTGGGCAACCCAAAACCAATAGTAGCTAAGTAAAATGTGATCCCCAGAACACTAGCTGCTATGACCAGAACGAGAGCGCGAAAGTTAGTAAAAATTTCCATAAAAGTTTAGCTATCGAATAGTGATTTAAGGATTCTGTGATTTTTATCTTTGAGCAAGCCAAGACCTACTCCGCCCGAAAGAAGTGTGGTGAAGTATGGCCAGTAGTAAACATTTTCTACAACTTTAAACTTTAAAACGAGCGGCCTGGCTGAGGAAGAGGCAGGTTCAACATTAATC
>CAZOWX010000026.1:0-23179 GCA_964583795.1 uncultured Pseudomonadales bacterium
TGATAGAGAAGACATCCTCAACAGGCATCAAGAATGGTTTTTCGAGCTCACGCACTGGATCTGGGATGTACGAGTCAACAGTATCCATTAGTTGCATGATACTATCCATGTATTTCTCATCACCTTCGAGTGCCTTAAGACCAGAGGTTCGAACGATTGGGGTATTGTCTCCGTCGTAACCATACTTGGTAAGCAGCTCTCGAATTTCCATCTCGACCAAGTCAATGAGCTCTGCGTCATCGACCATATCAACTTTGTTGAGGGCAACAACCAATTTTGGAACGTTAACTTGTTTGGCCAACAAGATATGCTCACGAGTCTGTGGCATAGGACCATCAGTTGCAGCAACCACCAAGATTGCTCCATCCATTTGAGCGGCACCAGTGATCATGTTCTTGATGTAGTCAGCATGTCCTGGAGCATCAATGTGCGCATAGTGGCGTTTCACTGTTTCATACTCAATATGTGAAATATTGATGGTGACACCACGAGCAGCCTCTTCTGGAGCGTTATCAATATCCAAGTATGTCTTTGGTTGGTTAATATCACCCGGCACTCTCTTTGACAGAGTGGTTGCAATTGCTGCTGTTAATGTTGTCTTACCGTGGTCAACGTGACCAATGGTTCCAATGTTAACGTGTGGCTTTGTGCGTTGAAAAGTTGCCATACAACTCTCTCCTTAATTTTGGTATTTAATTTTTGGGTACCAAGTAGTAATTATTATTGTGTTAATAAGTTTTGACTTTCACAGAACTTCACTTCGCAGTAGCTATTGTAAGTGAACAAGCACTCTTTCTCAATAACCACGAGACATGGATTATATAGAGCTTTCTGATTGTTATCAAGATACTCAGAAATAAAAAATAATCAACCTCTTATCGCTATTATTTTGAATTTTTTCACTTTGAGCTTTGACTTTTTTTATACCGCTCTGCCCACTTTTCCACGCTCTTCAACAATCGCTGCAGTAATACTAGCTGGGACCATATCGTAGTGGCTTGGTAACATCACACTCGAGGCACGACCTTGAGTCATACCACGAAGCTCTGTGACATATCCTTGCATTTCTGCGAGTGGAACTAATGCGGTGATGATGACCACATTTCCACGATTGGTAGTCCCTTGAATCTGAGCACGGCGAGAACTTAAATCACCAATCACATCTCCCATAAAGTTTTCTGGAGTTGTAACCTCAACCTTCATGATTGGTTCGAGCAAAATGGGATCTGCAGACTTGACACCAGACTGCAAAGCAAACGAACCAGCCATTTTGAATGACATCTCACTGGAGTCGACTTCATGGAAACTGCCATCAAACACGGTTACACTCATGTCAACGAGTGGAAATCCAGTAAGCACTCCCCGCTCCATAGCCTCTTTGACACCTTTCTCGATCGGGCCAATAAACTCTTTGGGAATGACACCACCCTTAATCTCGTTGATAAACTCATATCCCGTTCCTCGATCCTTTGGAGCCAATCGCAACCAACAATGTCCATACTGACCACGTCCACCTGACTGCTTGATATACTTGCCTTCGGCTTCGACAGCTTTGGTAATGGTTTCACGATAGGCTACTTGTGGTTTACCCACATTCGCTTCGACTTTAAACTCACGCTTCATACGATCGACAATAATTTCCAAATGTAACTCGCCCATTCCGCCAATAATAGTCTGTCCTGTTTCTTGATCAACTTTGATACTAAACGTCGGATCTTCTTCACCAAGCTTATTCAGTGCTAAACCCATTTTTTCCTGATCATTCTTGGTTTTTGGCTCAATTGCCAGTGATATCACTGGTTCAGCAAAAGTAATACCTTCCAAAATGATTGGAGCACTCTCATCACTCAGCGTGTCACCAGTTTTGGTCGATTTTAGTCCCACAACTGCGACAATTTCTCCGGCCTGGGCAAACTCTATCTCTTCACGCTTGTTCGCATGCATGAGTAACAAACGACCAACTCGCTCTTTCTCTCTGCGAGTCGAGTTAAACGCGTAGGAACCAGAATCGAGGCGACCTGAGTAAATTCGAACATAGGTCAACTTTCCCACATGAGGATCGGTCTGAATCTTGAACGCTAATCCAGAGAATTTTTCCTCGGGGACTAATTTTCGGGTGACTTCTTCTTTGGTTTTGGGGTCCGTACCAAGCACATGATCAATATCCATCGGTGATGGCAAGTACTCAATAACCGCATCCAAAAGTGGTTGAACACCAGTGTTTTTGAGCGATGAACCAGCATAAACAGGAACAAGTTTGTACTGAATAACGGCTTTGCGAAGTGCTGCCTTGAGCTCGTTCACGGTGATTGAGTCAGGATCATTAAAGAATTTCTCCATTACAGCATCGTCGGTCTCAGCAATCTGTTCAACCAACGCTGCTCGCATCGTTTGAGCCTCTTCTAAAAGCTCTGCTGGAATGTCCTTAATTTCAGGCTCTGTGTCAGCTTCATTATCCTTCCAAAAAAGTGCTTGCATATTCAACAAATCAATTACACCTTTAAAGAAGTTCTCCGCTCCCATGGGTAATACCATTTTGGCAGGAATGACACCAAATTTTTCTCGAATATCTTTACACGTCGCATTAAAATCAGCACCAAGCTTGTCCATTTTATTAACAAAACAAATACGTGGAACGTTGTACTTATCTGCCTGACGCCAAACAGTTTCCGATTGTGACTGAACACCTTCTGATGCATCCAGAACCGTAATACCTCCATCAAGTACGCGCAGTGAGCGCTCAACCTCAGCCGTGAAATCAACATGTCCCGGAGTATCAATGATGTTAAATCGGTACGCTGCCTTTTCTAAGTGAGTATCAAAGTAAGGAGTCCAAAAACAAGTCGTCGCAGCTGAAGTGATGGTAATTCCACGCTCCTTCTCCTGCTCCATCCAGTCCATGGTGGCTGCGCCTTCATGAACCTCACCAATTTTGTAGTTTTTCCCGGTATAGAACAAAATACGCTCGGTGGTGGTGGTTTTTCCAGCGTCAATGTGAGCGATAATTCCAATGTTTCTGATACGCGCTAAGGGAATTTGAACAGCGGTTTGGTGTTGTTGGGAGTCAGCCATACTTTTAGGTTATAGTTTATAGTTGATAGTGAATAGCCATTTTTCAAATAAACCCACATGTCACTTGTTGCAAACGTGCTTCAGTTCGGTTTGAACGATGAGATCTCAGTCTACTCAAGAATACAGCTTCACACAAGAGATTAATCTACCTTGAATCACCATCTAAAGTGGGCAAAAGCACGGTTGGCCTCAGCCATACGATGCGAAGTGTTGCGTTTATCAATGGCTCCACCTTCATCATGCAATGCTGCTTCAATCTCAGCGACTAATTTTTCTGCAAATGTGTGATAGGTCGAACTTGATCGACCTCGAGCAGACTCAATCAACCAACGCACTGCTAATGAGAAGCCTCTGCGCCCACGAACAGGCATTGGAACCTGGTAAGCGGCACCACCAACTCGGCGAGAACGCACTTCCATTTGAGGCATGACTTTTTGAATCACGTCGTCAAATACTTCAGTTCCTTTTTTGCTAAATTTTTTCTCAAGTAACTCGAGAGCTAAATAAATCTGTTTTTGAGCGACTGACTTTTTACCATCTCGCATCGCCAGATTAATTAACTTGGCAATACGAGTCGATTTGTATCGCTCGTCTGGTTGTGTTTGTCTGATTTTGGCTGTTTTGGCACGCATATGTTTTTTCGATACTAGGTTATAGGTGATAGGTTATAACGTTATGCTCTCTTGACTCCGTACTTACTGCGGCTGGTTTTACGATTCACTACTCCAGCAGCATCGTACTTGCCACGAATAATATGATATTTCACACCAGGAAGATCTTTCACACGTCCACCACGCACAAGCACAACAGAGTGCTCAGCCAAGTTATGCCCCTCACCCATGATGTAAGCGGTCACTTCAACTCGGTTAGAAAGGCGAACACGTGCCACTTTCCGCAGCGCTGAGTTTGGTTTCTTTGGGGTCATGGTTTTTACCAAAGTGCAGACACCTCGCTTTTGAGGATTTGTGGTTTTTCCGTATGTCTTGGTATTACTGTTAAAACTTCGTCGAAGCGCTGTGGCTTTTACTCGAGTTGGTTTTGATTTGCGACCGCCTTTGCGGATGAGCTGGTTGATTGTTGGCATACTTTGTAGTTGTCAGTTAACAGTGAAACAGTTAACAGTATTTAGTAAATTTTAGCTTCGCAAGAAGGAAAAAAGGAAAACACTCAAAAAGAGAAGTTTTGCCTTGTATTACTCTCAGTTACCCTTGCGGTACATGAGTCCCTTCACACAAGTATAGATCTGGATTATAACAGTTTTCTAATGATTGGCAAATGGTACTTTATGGGATTGTCATGCCTTCTGCATCCAGATACATCATCTTCGCTTGCTCGTAACTCACTACCCAGCCAGTCTGGCGGACACTTTTATAGAATGTCTGACGGAAAAAATTACCATGCGAGTCGTATACCTCTGGGTACCCTCGAAATCGTTCAATATTATTTCGATATGAATCGAGTTGTTGTTTCGCTTGTTCCAGGTACCTTTTATCATGTGTTACTTGAGATAACCGAATCAATAACTTGGTATACTCTTGCCCCCAACTACTCCAAATTGCAGTCGTCCCGTACTGCGGGGCAAAGATTTTTGGCAAACTAGCCAACTTTGTTTTACTCTCATCACTTTCATACTTCACCCCAAACGGTTGATCAATCTTGTTTGCTTGGATATATGACACACAACGTTGCAAATAGGGCAGTTCTTCAGGATTGCTCGGGTCAAGAAATCCGGTCATCTGGACAATCAGCCAATCAGAAGAATACGCGTGGTTTTGCTTTGACTCATCACTCAAGTCTTCAAGAAAAATTCCCATCTGATCATCCCGAAAGGTTGAAATGATTTTTTGCTTTAATCCATCCAAGAAAGCCTGATCTTTCGGAATAAGATTAAGTTCTTGAGCCAACGCCATCGTCTTCCAGAATATTACGTTATCGTAAAACGAACTTTCACGCTTTCGAGCGATGTCTTTCGCTCCAGACAGATAAATTTCTTTGCGCACCAAGCGTGTTTTCGGATCATATACTCGCTGAACATACTCCTCAACATAAGACTGAAGTTTGGCTCGATGTTGCTCCAAGAGTTGATCAGCCATAAGTTTTGTCTGAACTGGAAGCGCACTGGTTTCATCACTCCCTCGATACGGGTACAACTGTTCTATCAACTGTTGATCTTGCATGTTGCGCAGTGCATACAACAAGCTGTACAGCGTATCGGATGGTGGAGAGTAAATATCGATTGGGACTACAGACTCCGGTGAAATGGGAATAATGGTGGTAGAAAGTTGATCAACTTTTGAATACACCTTGAGAGCATACGCAGTCGTCTTGAGATAGATGAGCTGACGATTACGCCAATCCGCTGGACTTAATGCCGTTCTTTTATCAAGGGCAGCATTGTAAAAAATACCTAACGAACGCGGATACAGCACACTAAAATGATCACCGGAAATTAAAAATGTTTTATTGGGGTTAAATCGAAGTTGATGAATTTGTTCAATTATCTGCGGCTCATTATCTTTTTTTGCCTTTGGCCCTCCAATAAATCGCCCATTAACAATATGCCAACCAGCTTTTGCAAATGCTAAACCCCGCATAAATACGTTTTGAAACACAAATATATCAGTGCTCTCGTGCAAAACAAACTGATCACCTTGCATGGTTACTGTTTTAAATGGATCCTTGATCACTGAGAATGTCGTAAATGGATTGGTCAGATAGGAAAACACCGAAATTCCTATAAACACAAAAACCAGCACTTTGCTTGAGCGCCGTTTCCATTTCCGCTTGGTCTTATACTTATGGAAAATTTTTTTGAACTTTTGTTTCACTAACTATCTGCTAATTTCTGTTGAACTTCAATCATACTTGATTGTTTTAGAAATTATCAACGTACTTAAACAAACAGATAGTTGAAGGGATAACGGGGAATGAAATCACTTCAAATACAGCATCAAGATTTTTCGATACAAAAAACCCAGATTGTGAGAAAACAAATCTGGGTTTTTATAATTTCAACTTTTATGCTTCTATAGAAGCCTCTTCGATGCTTGCTCGCTCAAAACTGGTAGGAATTAAACGCCCAATGATGACGTTTTCCTTCAAACCAATCAATGGATCTAGTGCACCACTGGTTGCTGCATCGGTTAGAACAGATGTTGTGTGCTGGAACGAAGCCGCACTGAACCATGACTGCGTATACAGTGCAACTCGGGAAATCCCACCAATCATCACTTGACCAGTTGCTGGCTCTCCACCCTCAGCCAAGATCTTCTCATTAGTCTCTCGAAGCGTACTTCGATCAATGATCTCCCCAGAAAGTAACGCAGTGTCGCCACTCGTTTCGATCTTCACTTTGTCACTCATGCGTCGAATGATGACTTCAAAGTGTTTGTCATTGATCCCAATACCTTGAGATTCATACACTTTCTGGATTTCATCAAGCAAGTACTCTTGAGCACTGCGCATACCGCGCATTAGCAGTACGTCTTTGACATCCAAAGCACCTTCCGTGAGCTGTTGTCCAACGTGCACTAAGTCACCATCAGCAACACTCAACTGGGCACCAATTGGAGCAAAGTAGACCTTCTCTTCGACAGGCTTTGATGTGGAGCTCACCTTGATCTCATACCCACTTGAAGTTTCCTCGACGGTCACCTTACCAGAGATCTCGGCCATTGGAGCCAAAACTTTTGGCACCCGTGCTTCAAATAGCTCTTCCACACGTGGTAATCCTTGCGTCACGTCCAAACCGACGATACCTCCAGAGTGTTTCACACGCATGGTCAGCTGAGTTCCTGGCTCTCCAATTGATTGCGCAGCAACAACTCCAACTGGTAAACCAATGTCGACAAGTTGTTTGGTGGAAAAGTCCCAACCATAACACTTGGCGCACAAACCAACAGAGGCCTCACACGTTAGCGGTGAGCGGACCCAAACTGATGCCACATTTGCGCCAGCAATTTCGTTTGCAATTTTCTCATCAATCAACCCGCCTGCTGCAACAATCACATTTTGAGTTTGAGGATTGACCACATCTTTTAGGGCAATTCTGCCGGTAACGCGCAAATTAAAGACTTTTTCGCGTTTGCCTTCACGAATGATCTCAATACCCTCTTTGGTTTGACAATCAACCATACGAATGATCATGTCGTGTGAGACATCAACTAATCGACGAGTCAAGTAACCGGCATCTGCTGTTTTCAAAGCGGAGTCAGTCAACCCTTTTCTTGATCCACGAGCACTGGTCACGTACTCAAAAATTGACAAACCTTCTCTAAAGTTGGATTTTGTCGGCATTTCCACGATCTTACCTAGTGGGTCCACAACCAAACCACGCATGGCTGCTAACTGTTTGACTTGATCTTTTGAAGCACGAGTTCCTCCAGAGTTAATCATGACTTTCACAGCATTGGTCTCGTCATAACTTTCCCAAGTCTTCTCTGCAACCTCATCGGTAGCATCCATCCAAATTTGCAAGGTGAGTCGTCGCTTTTCCTCACTAGTAATGAGCCCTTGATCGAAGTTATCTTGGACCACTTCAGCTTTCTTGTTGGCTTTATCAACGATCTCTTTCTTTTCAGGGATCATACGACAATCTGAAACAGAAACCGACAAACCAGACAAAGTAGCGGCTTCAAAGCCCATATTTTTGATGGAGTCAATCAGTTGAGAAGTTTCCTCGCTATTTTGCACACGAATCGATTCACGAATCAACTCTTTGATCTTCCCAGCAGTCACAGGCTCATTGATGTAGCGCATAAATTCTGGCAAGACATCGTTGAACATCATTCGTCCAACCGTTGTCTTCATCAGTGCCAGTTTGCCACCTTTACCGTAGGGGAGTCGCACAGTGATTTCCTGGCGCATGCCAATTTGTTCAGCTTGGAACGCATGAATTGCTTCGTCTTCAGAAGAAAATACAGCATCCAACACTGGGATGGAGATATCAATCGTTGTTTGATAAAAAACACCCAAAGCCATTTCCTTGTTTGGCACGGTAATTGGGGAACCATCCGCAGGCTTGAGTAAGTTCTTTGACGGAAGCATCAAATCACGGGACTCTTGTTGAGACTCATCTGTGAGAGGGATATGGACAGCCATCTGATCTCCATCAAAGTCGGCGTTATATCCAGAACAGACACACGGATGCAACCGAATAGCACTACCTTCAATCAAGATAGGATAAAACGCTTGAATACCCAACTTATGCAAAGTGGGGGCACGATTCAGCAGTACCGGATGATTTTGTATCACTTTATCCAAAATGTCATATACTTCTGGACTGCGACGCTCAAGGGCGTGTTTGGCACTCTTTACGTTTGGCGCCAAACCTTGGGTAATGAGTTCGCGAAGAACGTAGGGTTTGAACATTTCCAAAGCCATATCCTTTGGTAAACCACACTGGTCAAGGTTCAACTCTGGTCCAACTACGATCACACTTCGACCGGAGTAGTCAACGCGTTTTCCCAGCAAGTTTTGACGGAAGCGACCTTGCTTTCCTCGAAGCATCTCGGACAAAGAACGTAACTGTCGCAATGTCGATCGGCGAGTTTTTCTCGCACGAGTACTGTCAATCAGTGAGTCCACAGCCTCCTGAAGCATGCGTTTCTCGTTGCGCAAGATAATCTCTGGTGCACCAAGATCAATCAAGTGTCGAAGACGGTTGTTTCGATTGATCACTCTTCGGTACAAATCATTCAAATCCGATGTTGCAAATCGGCCACCTGAAAGCTGTACCATAGGACGAAGATCTGGAGGCATCACTGGTAAAACCGTCAAGAACATCCATTGCGGCTTAATGTCAGCGCGTCGAAATCCCTCCACTACTCGTAAACGCTTCTTGAGCTTCACCGCTCTTGGACCAGAAGATTCTTTGGCTTCTTCAATCAACGACTGTGAGAGCTCATCAAGATCCAACTCCTGAACAAGACGCAACAAGCTCTCTGCTCCCATCCCAACTTCCAAGTGATCAACAGCACTATATTCATCTAACTTAATATACTCATCTTCACTAAGAATCGTTCCTTTTTTGATTCGCTTCACCATTTCTCGAACAGTTCGATACACCTCAGCGGTTTGTTCAAGCTCAGTTGCCAGATTATCTTTGACTGAAGCAATGCGCTGCTTGGCTTTGAGTTTGAGCTCTTCAACCTTCAGTTCTCGGGTTTCCTTTGACTTTACTTTTTCAGTCAGCTGCTCAATTTCCTCAGAAAGCTCCACTTTAATTTTTTCAACAGTGTCTTTGGCATCCTCACGCAGTTGATCCTGAGTCATTTCGCCTTCTTCAACTAAGCGATCCAAGGTCTGCTTGCGCCCTTCTTCATCAACAACCAAAACGATGTATTGAGCAAAATACATGATTGAACTAAGATTGCGTGGACTGATATCAAGCAGCAGTGAAAGCTTACTTGGGGCACCTTTAAAGAACCAGACATGTGCAACCGGAGCTGCAAGTTTAATATGACCCATGCGTTCTCGACGAACTCGGGACTGAGTCACTTCGACTCCACACTTGTCACAGTTAATCCCTTTGTATCGAATTCCCTTGTACTTACCACAGTAACACTCCCAATCCTTTGATGGACCAAACACGCGCTCACAAAACAAACCATCTTTTTCTGGTTTGAGGGTACGATAGTTAATTGTTTCTGGTTTTTTAACTTCACCATGTGACCATTCCATGATACGAGCTGGTGAAGCAATTTGTATCTTCACCGCTTCAAAATCAACGACTTGGGTTGCATGTTGTACTGGTTGTTGTGGTTTCATAGGGCTCCGTTTGGTAGGTATCAGGTATTTGTTATTCGATCTTGGTAGCTAGTTGTTATTACCTTGCGATTTACTACTAGCTACTTACTGCTTTTATTACTCCTCTGACTCGGCTAACTCTTCTGCTGATGGTTCTACTTCTTCCGAATCTTCCTGTTCATCAGTGTCGTCATCAGCACTTTGAACAGACATACCGCCTTGGGTATCATCAAGTAAAGCAGTTTGGTCCATACCTGGAACTGGATCAGTCATCATCTCATAGACACCTTTCGCATCTTCCTCACTGACAGCTTCTTCCTCTTTCTCGACTGCTTCGATGAGTTGGATATCTAAGCCAAGAGAGTTGAGTTCTCGAACCAAGACGTTAAATGATTCTGGAACCGACGGTGCTGGAATTGGCGTGCCACGAACGATGGCTTCAAAAGCTTTAGCACGACCAACCACATCGTCAGATTTGAGCGTCAACATTTCTTGTAACGTGTGAGCTGCTCGATGTGCTTCAAGCGTCCATACTTCCATTTCTCCAAGACGTTGGCCTCCCATTTGCGCTTTTCCACCCAGTGGCTGTTGCGTCACTAATGAGTACGGGCCAGTGGAGCGAGCGTGGGTTTTGTCTTCCACCATGTGGACTAATTTCAAGATGTACCCTACGCCAACAACAGTGTCTTCACTGAATTTCTCGCCGGTTCGTCCATCGATCAAACGGACCTTTCCGTCAACTGGAAGCCCTGCTTTCTTTAGCTCATCCCAAATTCTCGACTCATCAACCTCTTCAAATACTGGCAGCGCCACCTTGTACCCTAACTCTCTTGCAGCCCATCCAAGATGAGCTTCGAGTAATTGACCAAGGTTCATACGAGCCAACACTGACAAAGGAGAGATAATAATATCAACTGGCGTACCATCAGCTAGATGTGGCATATCGGCAGCAGGAACTATCTTGGAAATAACACCTTTGTTTCCATGGCGACCAGCTAACTTGTCACCAACAGTGATTTTTCTCAGTTGAGCAACTTGGACCATAACCTTTTTGTTGGTTCCTGGATCAAGCTCATCACCTTTATCTTTATCAAGTACTTTGACTCCAATAACGATTCCTTTTTCACCGTGTGGAAGGCGTAACGAAGTGTCTCGCACTTCTCTTGCTTTCTCACCAAAAATTGCGCGAAGTAGTCGTTCTTCTGGAGTAAGATCTGTCTCACCTTTTGGAGCAATCTTTCCGACCAAGATATCCCCAGGTTTTACTTCTGAGCCAACTACCACTATTCCGTCATCTCCAAGATTTCTTAACTCCATCTCAGAAACATTTGGAATATCATTGGTCAGCTCTTCAGAACCGAGTTTGGTATCCATCACTTGCGCTTCATACTCATCAATATGAATCGAAGTCATCAAGTCTTCATGCACTAATCGATCAGACACAACGATCGCATCTTCATACCCCAACCCTTCAAAAGAGGTGTAGGCAATAGTTAAGTTTGTCCCAAGAGCGAGCTCTCCATTTTCTGACGCTGGCCCATCAATGAGTAAGTCACCCTTTTTCACTTTTTGTCCCAAGCGGACGACAACACGCTGGTTGTAACAAGTACTTTGAGCACTACGCATGAATTTGTTGGTGAGGTACACTTCAGTCTTGCCAACCACCATAATGTTTTCAGCTGGGTGTTCTTGTTGCATTTTTTTGGCTTTGTCCAGTTCTGACTTATCCAATGCAACGACTACTTTATCTGCTGAAACGGACTCAATGACTCCAGCGTGTCGAGCCCGAATGACGTGTTCCATCGCTTCTGCTACAAAACGCTCCATACCCGTACCCACAATAGGAGATTGTGGCTTTACCAAAGGTACAGCCTGACATTGCATATGGGTACCCATCAGCGCACGGTTCGCCTCATCATGAGAGATGAATGGAATTAAAGAGGCTGAAGTGCCAACCACTTGTCGAGGCACAACATCAATGTACTGAACGTCTTCTGCAGGACCTTCAATAAAGTCGTTCGCAAAACGTTGCGGTACCCACTCGTCAACAATGTAATTATTGTCGTCGATGGTCACTCCACGGTGAGTAATAACGTAATCTTCTTCGTCATCTGCAGTGAGATACACAATTTCATCAGTCACTTTCATCTTTGTCTTTCCGCCTTTTTCCTGTTTCTCAACACGCAAGTATGGCGCTTCCAAAAAGCCATACTCATTTACTCGAGCATAGAGCGCCAAATACGTCACCAAACCGATGTTTGGACCTTCTGGAGATCGAACCGGATCAATACGTGAGTACTGCGAGGCATTAATATCACGCATAGAAAACGATGCACGCTCTCGGGTCACTCCCCCAGATCCCATCACCGATAAACGACGCAAGTTGTCTACTTCAGCTAACGGATTATTCTGATCAAGAATGGTTGACAAACGATTTCGACGGAAAAATTCTGAGATTGTAGCCACAAGTGGTCTGGCATTGACTAGGGATGATGGGGTCAAGACCTCATCAGTCTTGGTCAAGGACATTTTCTCCCGAATTGAGCGCTCAAGGCGAAGTAAACCGATACGGAAAGCACTGCTGGCAACTAACTCGCCGACACTGCGAACACGACGATTGCTCAGATGATCAATATCATCAATCTTTCCCTTACCATTTTGTAGGTTAATCAAGTAGCGCAACGCGGCCACAATATCCTCTTTCGTAAGAATGGTTGCTGTCTCACCATCTTCTCTCTTGAGTCGTTTATTGAGCTTGTACCGACCGACTCGACCCAAATCGTAGCGTTTTTCATCAAAGAAAAGACCTTTGAGCAGCGCTTCTGCATTCTCCAAGACGGCTGGCTCACCTGGACGCATTTTTTGATATAACTCAATAAGTGCTTCATTTTTACTTTTGGTGAGATCTTTCAAGACCGTTGAGGCCATGTATGGGTGTTCTTCATCGGTATCAAGATCACTCACCAAAGCAGTAATTTCTTCATCTGTTTCATATCCTAAAGCACGCAAGAGCACACTCACTGGAAGCTTTCGATGGCGATCAATCTTGACGGTAATAACATCACGTTTACCAACACTCATTTCCAACCAAGAACCGCGCAACGGACGCAACTCAGCACCGTAAAGCACTCTTCCAGAGCGAGCGTCAACTTCATTTGAAAAGAAAATTCCAGGAGAACGAACGAGCTGATTCACAACTGCACGCTCAACGCCGTTGATGATAAAGGTTCCTCGATCACTCATTTGGGGAATGTTACCCAAAAACACTTCTTGCTTGATGACTTCACTAGTTTGTTTATTGGTGAGAGCGGCAGAAACGTAAATGGGAACTTCGTGAGTAAGTGATTTGGCTTTTGCCTCTGAAAAAGAGTGTTTTGGTTTTCCGAGCCTGACATCGTTAAATTCAAGTGTCCAGTTCTTACCACCGGTAAAATCCTTGATTGGGGAAACTGAGGCGACGGCTTCCTGAACACCAGATTTCAAAAACCATTCATAGCTGTCACGTTGTATCTTAGTAAGGTCGAGTTCTGGGAGGATATCGGTTTGTCGTCCCCAATATTGACGAGCGGTGGTACTCATGCTGACTCCTTCTGTCTGTGTACGATGCCGTACTATTTTTGTTCGATTAAATGTGCAAACAAGCCCAACTGAACAACGTTATTGCTCTAACTGAAGAAAACGCAATAAAGACCCTGACCATTTCTGGCCGGTCTTGTGATCTTATGTTCTCGTTAAAAAACAGATAAGAGTTGCAGAATTTTCCCCGGTAACGAAAGCAATGAGCGCCCCCTGTGGACATTCAGGGTGACGAGTATCATAACAATAATTCAGATCAAGGTCAAGGGCGTGATCTGCGTTTAGTTTATACCCATAAACACAAGTTTGCTAGAGCTCGCATAACTAAATGGCATATCTGTCGAACTCAAGCAGTTATTAGCCAAAAACTGTATTTCAGCGCAAGTACTTGGCAATATTCTGTAAGTGTTCATCGTATGTTTTGGAATAGCGCATGTACCCTTCATTGTCAGTAAGGTAAAAAAAGTACTCTGTAACAGTGGGCTCAGCAGCAGCGTTGAGGGCACTTAATCCAGGGTTGGCAATGGGTGATGGCGGTAAACCAAGCACTTTGTACGTATTAAATGGAGAACTGCTTTGCTTGTCTGACGATAACGCGCTTGGCCACCATTTCTGCGTTTTTTCATCAAATCCTTTTGCGTACTGCATGGTTGCATCTACTTGGAGTGGCATTTGACTCTGCAACCGATTGTACAAAATTCCTGCCACGATCTTCATGTCCTTCTCTGAACGAGCTTCTCGTTCCAAAATCGAGGCCATGATCACAACTGATGCAAGTGACATTTTGTTTTTTTTCAACTGTGACTCTAGGTTGTTTTTCTTGACCACCGCATCGAAGTTGGAGCGCATCTGATTACGAACAAATTGAGCCGATGCCTGAGCTGGAAATAAGTAGGTATCGGGAAACAAGTAGCCCTCATCATCTGCTGTGAGCTTGATAAACTCATTGGCATCAAATGACGCAAACTCTTTGAAGTAGGACGCCACCTCTTCCCTGCGCTTTCCCTCCGGGATAGTAACCCATCGATCATCAGTGCCCATCGTCATCAGCTCAACAATTTCTCTAGGACTCATCGCACTGCTTAATTGGAATGATCCTGCTTGAATTTTTGCGGAAAGATTTCGACGCCACACTAGATAGCGAACAGCAAATGAGTTCTTCACTAACTTTTCTTCCTGCAGTCGCTGCGCAATGCGTTGGACTGACTGCCCTTTGGGAATGACAAACTGAACTTTTACCGTTGAAGTTGGATCAAGTGGCTGAAGAGTTTTATATAACACTGCTCCAACAACACCTCCAACTAAAAGAGGAATTACAATAATAATGGCACTGACAACAGCCAAAACTCGTTTCACTTTTGCTGAAAACTTCATACGATTGCATCCTTTTTTTCTTCAAAAAGAGCCACTGCTCAGATGATACTCAGCCTGGATAACATGTTACAAGTTAATCGTCAGCGTATTTCTCCCGTAAAAACTACAACAGTAAACTCTACCTTGAGCCAAACACACTCACAAGAGTCAGATAAATACTACAAATCGGATAACTATTCAGCCAGCTCACTTTGCTTGGCGCGACGAAACATGCCATCTTCTTTTTTGAAGTACTGCCGTCCACATTTACACTTGATCAAATCTCCCAAACGATGCTGATGCACGCTGCCTTTTTTGAGTGGCATCCCACATGCTCCACACTGCCCTCGACGAAGCAACCACTCTTGCAACGGAGCGAATATTGATTTGACCATATCGTCCCTTTACTCGTAATGATAATCAGTTATCCATGCAAATACCCATCCAGAAACTGCTGCAAAATGTGGGCTGCAGCATAATGATCGATGGGCGCCTGACGAGCCTTTTGCTTTTTTCCACTCAATCGTATCATGTGTTCAACCTCTTTGGAACTAAGGGTCTCATCAAAAAAATGCACTTTTTTCGCCAACTTTTGTTGTAACAGCTTGGCAAAGGCTTGAGTTTGTTGGGCCATCTCGCCTTCCGATACGCCAAAAACCAGCTCATCAATCTGGTGCTGTTGCACCAGTGCCGCTATGTGATCAATCGCTGAAGCATCATTTTTGAGGATCATCAGTGGGTCAGCAATGTTCCCAAACGACAGGGCAATGCCAATGCGTTTAGTGCCAAAATCGATACCTAAAAAGTTCATATCTGCGCTATTTATATTTTTTTGGTTGAATCTAACTCCATGGTTACTCAATTTTTTCCAAAACCGCTCGCACAATTCCACGATGCAGATATGTCCCCTCAGGGACACAGGTCACAAGTTTGAGTTCGCGCCGAGAATGGGTTTGCTCAAGAATGTACGTGTCTTCTGGCGTGACTTCACTTTTTTGCTGCACACTATAGGTGTAACGCACCGTGTCGTACGTTACATAAATCTTATCACCAGGTTCAAGTGTCATAATTTTGCTAAAAATTGACTTCAAACGGTTTGGATTTGAGAGCTCCGGACGATAAAACTGTCGCAACACCGAGTGGCCAAAAATAACTGGTGAACCAAAATCACCGGGATTTGCAGTCCCAGGATACTGGATCAATGATTTATTGAGGTCAGTACCCCCCACTTTTACATCTGTTCGCTCGACCCCCAGTTTGGGAATCTCGATATAGTACTCCTTTGATAGTTGCGCAACTTCTTGTTCTACCGTACTTGAGTCTCGAAACCAGTTTGCTAAATTGGTGTAATCAAGCTGTTGCCGCAAAATAACTGGTTTCGCCTTTGGCTTGATTAACTCCCCCGCTACCAACTCATTTGCCTTTGCACCTTCAATAAAGTTTGTTTGAGTCGTTGCCGCGATGACGTTCTCTTTGGGTACCGGCGCTGCCAAGTTCGACCGCTGCAAACTGGGTGAGATAAATACGCTAAAGTAAATAATCGGCCACAGTGCGTTGGCAACCAAAATGCTACCAACCGTAATCAGTGACACCGGCACAATCCGGCGAACGTGGTAGTACTTAGTGGTCAGCTTTTTATCTTTTTTTCTGAGTACTTGCACTTCCTTCACCAAGGAGTCAAACTCGCGAAGCTCAGTCTGAACATCCTCGATACTTACGCCCGATTTAATTGCTTCACGATACAACTCGAGAATCGCTTGTCGCGTCGAAACTGGCTGCTGGTTTGTTGATGAGGGCATCATAACTTTTCAGGTTCAGTTCGTTGTTTAGAGCTAAACTTACTCAACTTTTTTAATAATCTGAATCTTTTTCTTGTCGTTTGGTAACCGAGCAACTAAAAACTGAGCAAAGACAGGCTGAAGTTGAATTGTACTCGATTTTATCTCACTTTTTTCGCTCAAAAGTTGTCGTGCCTGTTCAAGGGTCTTCCCCTGAATTTCATCCAGCCACTGATCTGAGTTGGTCGGTGGGGTGTACGAAGCAGTGAGGGTCGCATCAAGGTTGAGCTGACCTGAGCTGCTAGCCTCCTGACTTTCTTTGGAAAGAATAGCAATTTCATCCTCTATGAGAGCCCCTCCATCGGGGACTAAAGCCGCCAGCTGCTCTTTGGCAATCGGTTTCAAGTCATCGATTTTGTAACTATATCCTTCAACTCCGACCGTAAGAGTCACAGACAATTTCTCAGTTTCGTCCCCCACTTTCGCACTGTACTCTTGATTTATGACCTTGCTGTTTCCACTGAGCACGAGGTAATCCCCATCAGCTAACTGTTTCTTCATGTTTACTTGAGCTTTCTGAATTAGCTCTTTCTTCAGCTGACTCGTCATATTTTGTTGATCTTCCTTGGACACCGCTTGTATCTCTCGGCTTGATCCACCGCTAATAGCCTTTTCATTACGCGCTAGATAGGTATCTTTCCCAAAGTTCCCAATCGAGAACTCGCTCTCTTTGTCCAAGTTGTACTCTGCACCAATTTCCTTCGCAGTGATGCTGACATCTTTTTTGCCGTAGACAACAGTTTGTCCATCAGCATTTTCTTTACTGCTTGCAGAAGCGACAGTGATATCTTGATCTGTGACAAAAGTTTTCTTGTCGAGTTTTATTTCCGTTCCCTTGGCAAAGGTCTTGAGATTCGAAGTTTTGTTTAAAATAGTCACCGTACCACTCGCCTTATCACCAATTATTTTGGAGCCAGTTGTACTCGACTCTAAAGTATCAGACTCTTCTTGGTTGATAACTTTCACTTTTAAAACTTTTCCATTCGGGTCAGTGTGCTCAATGTTTGGGTCTAACGCCACTTTAGTATCAACCGAAATCGGTACCGTTTGCAACGTAATGTGGATGACCGCAGTCCGCTGCAAAACGACCCATCCATATGCTCCAGCACCTAATACAGCCAACAATCCTCCTATGACAATCGTCAACAAAATAATTGGGCGCGTTTTTGATCGAGCTGCCGGACGAGAATCATCTTCGTCATTAGCATAACGCTCCATCTTCTTTCGGGGAAAAAAAGGCAGCGAAAATGAGGGCAGTCGAATTTGTGGTAACCGCAGCGCAAGCCGTTTTTTCGTCACACGATTTTCGTCATTCGCCTCAATTACAGACTCATCAATGGCATACTTGGGTTCGTCAGAGTCTTCTTTGTTTTGTACATCGAGCTCTTGTATCACTTTTGCTGGCATGGGAATACCAAATGAACTGACTTTCGGTTGAACTTGTTGATGCTCATGCTGCTGATCAGACGCTGTTGGATCTTCATTTTGTACCGGCGTGAACGACATTGGCACATTTTCGTGATGTAGCTGATGCGAGGCGCTACTGGGGTGTTGGTTTTGAATTGTTTCACCACCTCCAGAAATGCTGGCTGCTTCTACCATATCGGCATGACTGACCACATCGATACTGGGTAAGTGGTGAAAAAGTTTGGTGGCATCCCAATCGTATCCCAAAAAAGTTTGTTTATCTTGTTCGAGTTGTTCTTGGGGAATTTCAAAAGAGAAAAAGTACATTTGAACCGGTAGCGGCGAAACAGTTAATCGAGATAGCCCCTCAACCATGTCGTCAGTAAACTGATCACTTCGGCCAATTGATTCTTGCTGAATTAATTGCCCCTGTTCAGTCAAGTAAAACCGATACTCATTGGCTCGGACTTGAACATATAACATTCGCGCTGCAGATGTTTTGAACTGAAAGATGTAATGAAAGAGCGCTTCAAGGGTGACCACAAAACCAACGGGGTGAAGCATTAACTTTTGAGTCACCTGCTTTAAAACATCTTTGTAGCTGGGCTTAATATCATTACTGGTCACCCAATCTTCAGGAAGACTAAATAAGACTTTATCGATCCCTTCAGACTGTTCATGAAATTCTTCTAGCCCCAGTTCAATCGCGTCAGATAGCGAGCTGAGCTCCAGCCACTCCTTTGGTGTGCCAATAGCAATGACTTTTGGTAATTGGTTGACCACTCCCCAAATCGCCAGTGTCACATGAGCTTCTTCAATCAGGCAAGTAAAGTATTTCTCTTGTATGGGAGAGGGGGCATTTTTTTGAGAAAGTACATTCGCAAGTGGCATACAGACAGTTTCCCTAAAATCGGGACTTGTCTCATTAAAGCAAAGTTTTTGCCTGAGGGAAAGAGACAGTTACTTGAAATCTCTGTTGTTGAGTAGTTGTGTGGTACGGTTGTTTTGTCCATCCAACAACGTAACAACCCAACCACTTAACAACTGACCTACTGCTTAGACCAAATAAATCCGTCTCACTCCTGCACTCACCGCCTGTTCTTTTAGAATTTTAATCGGACCGATGACACCGGTATGCTCAACGTGGGGACCTCCACAAAACTCTTTGGAAATCCAGCCCTGCTCCGCAGTAGTCCCGAGCTTGTCGAGGGACGAAGGCGAGTCACTAGGATTTTTTCCTATGGTGTACACACTTACCTCGTCTGGATATTTTTCAATAAAAAAGGCAATTGCTCCAGATTTCAAAGCATCTTCTTTTTTCATAATTTGCTTGGTAACTGGTAGATCTTGTGCTATCCAATCGTTGATTTGAGACTCAACTTTCTGTTTTTCTTCCTCAGTCATCGCAGTTGGATGTGAAAAATCAAACCGCAACCGTTCCACAGTAATATTCGAGCCTTTTTGCTGGACATGAGTTCCTAACACTTTGCGAAGCGCCGCATGAAGGAGGTGAGTTGCGGTGTGGTACTTGGTCGTTTGCTCGCTGTGATCTTGTAAACCACCCTTAAACATGCCAGAAGAAGCTGTTCTGGATTGATCTGCGTGTTTCTTTTTCTCTTCATTAAAATCAGATTCTCTAAGATCCACTCCCTTTTCCCGAGCAATTTCTTGCGTCAGCTCGAAGGGAAAACCATAGGTTTCATAGAGTTGAAAAGCCACTTGAGGTGTTAACTGCTCAACTTTTTCAATTTCTTTCAATCCTTTTTCCAAAGCTCGCTGAAATTTCTGTTCTTCTTTGCCTAGCACATCCACTGTCCGCTCTCGAAACTTTGTCACATCTGGGTACGGCTCACTATACATTTCTGCAACTGCTTGAGCGATATCTCGTACAAACGGCCGTTCAATTCCAATCATTTTGGCATAGCGGATTGCTCGACGAACTAGTCTTCGTGCAAAGTACCCTTGCGCCTTGTTTGAAGGAAACACTCCGTCGGTCGCAAGCATCACAGCAGCTCTCATGTGGTCGGCGATCACTCGAAACGATCGCTTGACTTCCTCGTTTGCTTCATACGTCTGACCGGAGAGTTTTTCCAGTGAAGCAATAATCGGATTAAAAATCGCGGTCTTAAACACATCCCGCTCGTTGTCTAACACTGCCAAAACGCGCTCAAATCCACCACCAAAGTCAACGTTTGGTTTTGGGAGCTTCTCAAAACCTTCTTCGGTCTTCACGTACTCCATAAACACACTGTTCCCTATTTCCAAGAAACGGCCACAATCACAGTTCACATGGCAGGGTTCATTTTTAAATGCTGAATTCTCATGCAGATGCAAATCCACCCCAAAATCGTAAAACACTTCACTATCTGGACCGCCTGGTTCACCCACCGGCATGTTATTGGGTACTCCCGAGCGTGACCACCAATTTTTTTTCGCTTCATAATAAAAAATGCGTCCGCCTTGTAAACCATTCTCTTCGGATAAATCAACGTCTTTAGCATCAATACCTTTTTCTTGAAAGAGTTTTTTCCAAATTGTGACCGACTCATCGTCTCTGGGCACGTTAATCGCTGAATCTCCCCGAAAGACGGTCACAAACAATCGATTCGGATCAAGTTCAAGCTCTTGCGTCAAAAATGTGAAAAACCAGCGTAATTGTTCTTGTTTAAAATAGTCGCCGAGTGACCAGTTTCCCAGCATTTCAAAAAAAGTGGTGTGACGATTATCACCAACTTCTTCGATATCTTGAGAGCGAAAACATTTTTGAGAGTCAACAATCCGTGTTCCCAATGGATGCTTCTCACCCAGCAGGTACGGCACCATTGGCTGCATCCCAGAACCAGTAAATAAAGTGGTCGGATCGTTTTCCGGCACCAATGGAGACGATGGCACAATGTGATGACCATTGTGCTCAAAAAATGTTAAGTATTTTTGTCGCAGAGTGTTGGGTGTCATAAAAATTCCCCTTTCCTTGGTGTCACCATTCGAGATACTTCGGATGACATAACAGCGTTTGCCTCATTACGAGTTACTGTATTGTTGCTTTTCGGTTTCAAATACATATTTTTGTTTACAAGCCCACCCGCCTTCGCTCCCACTTCGTCCCGCACTGCGGGACTACAAGAGGACACAGCAAGGCTACGACGGGTTGCATATTATTTGCATGTAAATCAAGGTATGCAAAAAAAACCCTCATCTTTGTTCCCAAGTCACGAAAACTTGGAAACAAGGACGAGGGTCTCTCTGCGTTCATCCTTCCACTAATTCCGGATTTCGGCGAGACAAAGTCGTGGTACCACCTTGCTTTTCTTTTCAACGTTTTGATCGTTTAAAAAGACTTCATTCGAGTTTTACGGTTATCTCGATCCGGATCTGCTCGTCGCAGTCAGCTTCGCAGTGGCAACTGCTTCGACGCTTTTGTTCAACTACCGTCATTATCTCAAGAAATATTCTATTTATCAATGATCAACAGAATACAAACGTCCATTACAAACAACAAATTTAATTCCGATTCAAAATTGAGTACAAAATTTACCCAATATTATCCTTTAAAATTCTCTGACTGATAGGTAAGTTCCCCAATACCATGATGATCGTCAAGTAGTTTTTGCGCACCTTTGGATAAAAATCGATGTTCAAACATATGACCACCCACATCGGCAAGTGTTCGCAAAGCGACCAGCAATACTAACGCTGCTGTCGTCTGGTGGTTCATCGCCAACATTCCTCCCAAAATAACGACAAGGTGCATCACAATCACTCGAGGGTAGGGAATGACAAATAACTTACCGACACTGGTTGTCAGGTACTCAGCCTTTCCCAAGTAATTCATTTGATACGAGACATAATGACTGAAAATCATGGACAGAAAAGTGAGCAAAATTCCCAAAAATGATGCATCTGGCGAAAAGAAAAAAGCAATCACAAAAATGCCATGCACCGCGGTAAACATCCCAAAGTGCATCATAAAAAAGGGAATAAAAAATGCTTGAGCCCCACTACCCATTTTACTGGTGTCTGGTGTCACTAACTCCCCATTCACTTTCATTTGGTACACAGACTCACCGATCATGCCTCCCCGTGCTTTTTGCATTTTTAAAACGGTAAATACCCCAATCACCGCATTTTCTAACCAGTAGGCGATCATCAGTGAAAATACATTCCATTGATAATACAAAACACCAACCAACGGGATACTATTGGTAATAAGTAACGTCAGAATCGAAAAAAATTTGGAAAGAATTTTCACAATGTAAATAGCTTAACTATTAACCGAAACAACTGCTGCGCCCTTCCGTAGCCTTGGCGAAGGAGGGATAACTAATTCTAAACTCCCTTAAATTTCTTCACCTCTCGATTCTTCTCCGTCTGAGCTGTCGCAACTTTCTTTACCTTTAACTTTCTTGGCATGGTCGTGCGCATCTTTTGCGGTTCAACAATATGTTCAATCGTGTGCTGAACCGTTTCTGGTAGCGATTTCGTCACGTCCTGTATCACTCCACTCTCAGACATCTCAACTTTTGCTTTTTCCCACTCTTCAAGCAGTCGCACACGAGCTTTTTTCCCCTCATCAGTTTTGAGAAAAAAATAACCCGCTGCCCCTGCTACGGCACCGAATAATAGTCCTGTAAAAAAGTTTCCGCCGGAATGTTTATCGTCTGACATGGTTCGTAGTATGTTGTATATAGTATGTAGGGATTAGGGAGGCAATCATTTTTCCTAATCTTTTTTGCTCTCTCGGTTTAGCCAGTTCATGAAAGCTGAGGCTACCTTTAAGCCACTTTTGAGTCCGTCGATTGTACCACCAAGTCCCATCAGTGGCGTCACCACTTGTTGAGTAGCTTTTTCCACAGTTTCGGTCAGTACATTGACTTTTTTGAGAGTCGTTTTCACTTCTTGCAGGACCAAAATTACTTGAATTCCGGCTATTGCCAAAACAATGCCAAGAATACTGATAACAATGATGGAGATAATGACGAATGGATCCATAATTTTTAGTAGCTAGTATATAGTATTTAGTATATAGGGAACGATCAATACTAATTATCTAACAGTATACACACATTCCAAACAGTCAGCTACTAGTGAGCACCAGAGAGCTATTCTTCAACTGTCACTGTTCGTTGTATGGTGCTGGTACGCTTGTGGCGATCGGAAGCTTGGATAGTAATGACATACGTACCATT
>CAZOWX010000027.1:0-22384 GCA_964583795.1 uncultured Pseudomonadales bacterium
GGCAGTTTCAAACTCCCCATCTTGGCTGATGGCAATGGGCTTTGAGTCAACAGTGACTACGGCATCAATACTCGTCTTCCCGCGAACAGTCACATTACGCTCAACGGTTTGGTTTTGTTCTGGGGTAAACACCTCAAGCGAAGGTGGTTGCTGAAATCGCCAAAACAAGAGCGCTGCATACCCTAACACAATGATCACTACCACACTCAGTGAAATCATCACGGTTAGTCGTGGTCCGATCAAGCTGTGTTGACGTTTTATTTGCTTGAGATACTGTCGAGGGACAATTTTCCCCTTTTCGCCAGTTTTAAAATCTCGACGAAGGAGTGCCAAAATCGTCGTCGGATCCAGTCCTAAATAGCTGGCATACGAATGTAAAAACCCTCGCACAAATGGCTCTGCGGGAAGTTTTTCAAACTGATTTTCTTCAATCGCTTGTAGAAACTCAAGTCGAATTCGGGTGACTGCAGAGACCTTTTCTAAAGGAATGTGTTGCTTGAGGCGATACTCGGATAAAACTTGACCAACTTTTTTCATTTCGCAGTTATCTTAGCAAGGTTTCAGAGGAATAGTTACTAGTGAACGACGTCTGACTAACTTTGACATATTCCTAATAGTTAAGAGTTGTTGGGTTGTTGTGTGGTTGGGTTGTTATACCTTCTTGCAACAAGCAAATTCTTAATCAGAAGAACATCGTCATCCCGTTGACGCGTGCCAGTGAGGGTAAAAACGGGATCCAGAAAAATACTCCTTATGCTCAAAAAGATGGATCCCGGCCTTCGCCGGGATGACGAACCTTTCTTTGTTTGCACATAAAAAGCGGACCCAGATATTTTTGTTAAATTCAACCATCTTGTCGAAAGTAACAACTCTAACTTTAGATCCCGATTTGCACAGGGATGAAAGGCTTTATTATGAAGACAATACATTCTTCACCGCAGCACCAACGCGTTTGCCATCAGCTTGGTCTTTGACCTCAGCCATCACGGCTTTCATGACCAGACCAAAGTTCGAGGTATCAGACAACGTCGATACAACTTTTCGCACAATTGCCTCAAGATCTTCATCGCTCATCTGTGCTGGTAAAAACTCTTTGACTACTTCAAGTTTGGCGGTCTCCTCACTTACTAAATCTTCACGCCCCCCAGCTTTGAACTGTTCGATAGCCTCGGCGCGGTTTTTGACTTCTTTTTTGACTAATGCCACAAACTCATCGTCATTCAGTTCTCGCTTCAAATCAATTTCGAGATTTTTTGCCTGCGCCATCAGAAAACGAATGGTGTCGAGTCGCACCTGATCATGCGCTCGCATCGCATCTTTCATGAGGTTGATGAGGTTGGATCGTAGAGACATAGAAACTCCTTAGTTATTATAAAAAGGTTTTGGATTTATGCCAAAATGATCATAATTATTGTCTGGATCAACTATTGTAAGTAAGTGCTTTAGTACTATGACTCCATTAAAATTCTCTTCAATAACCTGGTAGCTTATTAGGCTTTCTACAACACTGAGAAGTTTGGTAATATTTATGCTGTATGTTTGCAAAAGAGATGTTAATTTGATCTTTTGCTCACACCAAAATCTGAAATCTTCCTCAACAGTCTGTCTCGTTTCATAAGCATCTTTATCACCATCTACAGGAAACATGTTTGGCAAACTGTCGCTGAGACTAAGAACATAGTAATAAATACCCTCAATTGTAAGATACTTTTGATCCAATTGTCGAGAAACTTGATCAAAACAATCATAAATCTCAATCATGACACCAGATTCTACACCCTTGTCAATCTTTACCCCACTGCCAAAACTTGCTATCGTGAGCTAGCAATGAACGCAAAACTTGACCCGACTGATCAAGCCTTCCAGACTCCCATGATGCAACAGTACATGGAAATTAAGCAACAGTACCCAGACTGCTTGTTGTTTTTTCGGTTGGGTGATTTTTATGAACTCTTTTTGGAAGACGCCCAAATTGGCTCGCATGTCTTGGGCATTACTTTAACCCGTCGCTCTCGCGGCAAAGACGGCACCATTCCCATGTGTGGCGTCCCGTACCACGCTGTGGACATGTACATCCCCCGTTTGGTCGAAGCTGGGCACAAGATTGCTATCGCTGAGCAAATCACCAATCCCAAAGACACTCCAAATTTAGTGGTGCGCAAAGTGATTCGAGTCATTACTGCTGGCACTCTACTTGATGGTCGGGGTGTCAACGACAAAGAGTCAAACTGGGTCTGCGCGGTGTTTGTGCACAAAAAAATAGTGAACTTAAGCTTTGCCGATATTGCCACTGGTCAATTTTTGGTCACCACTGTCCCAACGACTGGACTCAATGACGTGCTGCATCGATTTCGTCCCAAAGAAATTATCATGAGTGAAAATCAGTACAACTCGCCCAAACTACTTGGGTGTGTTGGTCAATTAGCCAACACCAACATCGCACCATTTCTTGATTGGGACAGTTGGTACACTCGCGCCAAAAACGCACTTGAAGATCATTTTCAAGTCAAAACACTGCGTGGATTTGGACTGAGCGATACGGATGAGATTGCAATCGCCGGAGTATTACTGGGCTATCTTACCTATACTCAACAAGGCAACATCAGTCACATTAAAAAAGTCGAACGATTGGAAGACTCTGAATTTTTACAGCTCGATGCCACCACAATAGAAAGCCTCGAACTATTTGTCTCAACCATGGATAAAAGTTCTGAAGGCAGTGTGTTTAACACCATTGATAAAACACTGACCACCATGGGATCGCGATTACTCAAAGAGTGGCTGATCCACCCATTGGCTCAAATTCCTGCACTGCAGCATCGACACCACGATGTAGAGATATTGTTTAACCAGCCAACACAGCTCTCTGAACTTCGCACCCTACTCAATGACATTGTGGATATTGAGCGATTACTGGCTAAACTCTCGGTCGGAATTGGTAACGCCCGCGATTTAATCAGCCTCAAACAAGCGCTGAAACTCAGCGAACAGGTATTATCCCAATTACAAAACGAAACGTGGGAAAGTTTTGCCATTACTCCACATTTAGGAAAAACAACAGCTGCGATAAATCTGATCGAAGAATGGATTTTGGAAGATCCACGCGGCATTACCAAAGAAGGCGGCATGATCCGACCAGCGGTCAACTCGCAACTGCAAGAACTGCAACATATTTTTTCTCATACCACCGATTGGCTCGCTGAGTTTGAAGCCACAGAGCGACAACGTACAGGCATCCCAACGCTCAAAGTGGGTGAAAATAGTGTGTTTGGTTTTTATATTGAAGTCAGTCGTGCTCACAGCACTGCCATCAAAACTGAGTTTGGCTACGAGCGCAAACAAACTTTGGTGAATGCTGAGCGATTCATTACTGCTGAGCTGAAAGAAAAGGAAAAAGTTGCGCTCAGTGCTCGTGAATCCATTTATCAACTCGAATTTGAACTGTTCGAACAAGTCGTCAAAAACCTGCTCGAACACACCATTGCTATCCAAAATTTGGCACAGTTAATTGCTCAAATCGATTGTCTCAGTTCGCTGGCCCAACTCGCCTTAGAGAAAAAATATGTCAAACCAACTTTGACTTCAGACAAAGCACTTTCAATCGAGAATGGTCGTCATCCGGTAGTCGAACATTTTATCGGTAACACTTTTGTTCCCAACCCCACCCACTTAACAGAACAAAAGCGTTTTTTACTGTTAACCGGTCCAAATATGGCCGGAAAATCCACCTACATTCGCCAAGTCGCGCTGATTATTTTGTTAGCACACATTGGCTCTTTTGTGCCCGCCGATCACGCTATTATTCCACTGTGTGATCGCATTTTTGCACGTATCGGAGCTTCGGATGCACTGCATAAAGGTCTATCTACCTTTATGGTAGAGATGACTGAAACAGCTCGGATTTTGCACCATTTGACTGAAAAAAGTGTGGTCATCTTTGACGAAATTGGTCGTGGCACTGGGACACAAGATGGTATGAGTATCGCGCAAGCCATTGCTGAGTATGTCGCCACAGTCCCCACTCATCCATTCATTTTCTTTGCTACGCATTATCATGAACTGGCCAACTTGAGCACAACACATAGCGTGATCAAAAATGCCTCCATGGCTGTTAGTGTCCACAAAGGGCAAGTGATTTTTTTACGAACAATAATTGATGGCAGCACAGATGAAAGTTTTGGGATTGAAGTGGCCCGACAGGCAGGCATTCCCCAAAGCGTCATTCGCCGCGCTGATCAGATCAAACGAGAACTAAAAGCACTTTCATTATCCCAAGCAGGAAAAAATACTGATGCAGATCAGAAAACTGAAATGATCACTGAACTGATAACTCTCAATCTCGATGACTTCACCCCCAAACAAGCATGGAAAAAGTTGGAAGAGTGGCAGGAGAAAATAAAAAATCAGGTATAATAAACGAATGAACAACGATTTTATTGAATCCATAAATGACATCGAGATTTTGATCAAAAATGCTGGTTCATTGGGAATTGGTGGCGAGTTGTTGGAAAACCTGCAAAAAGGTGTTTTATTAGAATCAAACAATCAGGTTGGAAGTACGAATATAAAGGAAAAAGATAAAAAAAATGAAGTAGAGCTAGTTGCAAAGGAACTTCTAGAATTTCTTCAAGAACATGCCATCATCGGGTCAGTTTCAAGCAAATTTCCTCAACAGTTTTCAATAAGAGGTCATGTCTATGAAACTGCTGCAAACTATTCATTTGATAGTATTGACTTCCTTGGTTCTGGTTGGGTAATTAAGAAGAGTGTACAAGGTTTAGCAGAATATTCAGTCGCTTACCTAGACAACTCCGCAGACTTTCTAACTTTAATAAATGGACTGGAAAACTCGATACGCGTGAGAAAAGATTCTGATGGCGAAGTTTCACTTAGAACAATCTGGATTTCAACCGATTATCTACCACCAAATACTTTATTAAACCTAGTAAGGCGGGAACAGTTTCAAGCCAAGATAAGGCCAACATCCAATAGACAGCTAAAGGGTTCTCCCAATATTGAGTACTGCTTAATTACTATAGGACAAATGCAACCCTACTCAGAAAATGTAGAAAGCCAAGGTCGCTTAGGGATGCCTATCCCATTATATTTATTTATGGTCATTCCTTCAGAAAAAGTAGATGATTTTATGCAATTATTTAAAAAACTAATGAAAGCTAAAAAAATATCTGCATTAACAAATATTCTTTTAGACAATAATGTTTCCCAGAAACATAATGTCGGCGGGAAAGTTGAAGAGGGTGATGAAAAAAAGGTAGTGTTGCTCGAACCTAACATTGTGAATGTCGTCTCAAACGGAAACATCACTTCTCGGAGTATTTGATGAGACAGAGTGTTCTTTCTGGATTCTAGCCTGCATATCGAAGAGGGAGACGATTAAAGTGAAATTGAATCTTTAAACAAACATTGATATCAACTCCTCACTTATTTGAGTTTTTTGTATTCACAAAACTATTTCAGATGTTACTACCTACCGGCAGGTAGGCTCTCAGTTAAACGCAGAGGAATGACTCAACAACACAATTACGTGGCAAGCTAGCAACTTTCCATCGTTCCTTAACTTGACCTTTCCTGATAATCTCGATACTCTTGGTGAACTATCAGTATGTCCCACATTCACCGCCTTCCACCACACGTGATTAACCACATTGCTGCGGGAGAGGTGATCGAGCAACCAGTTTCTGTCGTTAAAGAGTTGATTGAGAATGCGCTGGACGCTGGGGCTTCACGTATCGAGGTAGACTTACTGCATGGAGGACGAGAGCGCATCACAGTCAGTGATAATGGCCATGGGATCGAGCATACGAGCGTGCCGCTTTTATTCGAACGCTATGCAACAAGTAAATTCAACGACTTAAACGATTTTTCAACACTGAAATCACTCGGGTTTCGTGGCGAAGCATTATTCTCAATTATGAATGCAGCTGACGTGACGGTTATTTCTCGATCCTATCGTGAACCGGAAGGGACGTGGATCAGAACGCACAACGGCAAGGTAGAGGAAGTGCGGCCAATTGGGTGTCGAGTCGGGACGATGTTTATGATTGATCATCTGTTTGCACAGTTTCCAGTACGCAAACTTACAATGGAAGTCAAAAAAAATACCCAACAAATCAAGCAGCTGATCTCACGCTACGCCCTTGCCTATCCAGCAGTGAGCTTTGTACTAAAGCACAACAATACGATTTTATTAGCTTTTTTTGACCAAGAAGATAGCGTCGATCGGATTGTAAAACACTGGGAGTTGCCCAAAACCCAAGTGTTTGAGCTCAGTGCAACGCACGATGACTGGCGATTCACTACTTGGTTATCGCATCCCAAATCATTTGCCACACATAAACGGCATCAATTGCTGGTGATCAATGAGCGTCCAGTGGAAATGAGTGCACTTCACCAAACGATTGAGAAGAGTCTGAAAACATTCACTCATGCTGGAAAACATCCTCAGTACGTTTTTCTACTGGAAATTGCGCCGCAGCTGCTCGATGTGAATATTCACCCGCAAAAACTCACCGTCACCATTGCCGATCAGGAGCGCATCTTTGATGAGATTTGCCATCGCTTGGAACAAGCACTTGAGCAAATACTTCCCAGTGAGCTACGATTCTCAGCTGACGAGTTATTTTCCCAATCTTCATCTGAAACGTGGTCGGTCAAAGAACCCACTGCGCTCTATCTGGCTGGTCCGTTCATTCAGCTGGATAACACCTTTATTATTACTCCCACACAAGATGGGTTTTTGCTGATTGATCAGCATGCTGCCGATGAGAGACTCTGGTACAACTCACTACTACAGAATAAGACATTATTGAGTGAAGTAGAACAAGAAATTAGTGCTGACTGCCAACAAGAGCTGGATGACGATGTCTATCAACATAGCTTTGAGAGGGAGATCAACGCGCGGATCGCTACCATCAGTTGTCATCAAGCGATTCGGGCTGGTCAAAAACTGTCCCAAGAAGAAATGCGCACACTGGTGCAAGATGTGATTGATGGCGGGAATGAAACCCTCGTCTGCCCACATGGCAGACCGACTCATATTGTGATTAGCAAAGCACAGTTGGAGGGAGTGTTTCGGAGGAGGTGAACTCTAACCAAATTTTCAGTGCTAAAATGCAACTAAGCAATATTTTTTAAATAGTCATCCTCAAACTCTTCTAAGTCAACAATTTGTCTGAGATCGTAAACAAGTGCTTCTTCTTCAAGAACTACAGGATCATCTAAAAATGGCGGCTTATGAATCATTTCTAAAATCAGATTTACTACTTCTTGAGAAGCCCCCTCCAATAATGATAAGCGAGAATTCAACATGCAGTACAAAAGCCAATAAAATCGTACCGTAACACCTTCGTAAGTAAGTGAAAATAAACTCTCGTGAATTTTGCGGATTTCAGATTGAACAATGTCAATAGCTTTTTGACTCTCTACTGCAGTAAAAAGTTGAGTCAATATATTTAGTTCAGGAACTATTACTTCATAAAGCCAATTTTTAATCAGTTTTTTTGTTTGTTTTCTTCTTTCACTTAGTCGTTTTAACAAAACTTCCTTCTCTTCTATGACGTCTTTGGTGTCTGAAGATGTGCAAATGGCTTTGATGTATTTGTCTAGCCAAGTAACAAGATTAATTCTCGCTGGATCGATCAAACTTAGTCCTTGCAAGCAAATAAATTGCAACAATGTCTGTTTCAATTGACTTTCATTGTTTGCAGATAGTGCAAGTGTTAATATCGAAACTATTGTGTTAAACACGTCTGCATTTTCAGCAAATACGCTATTGTTAGTGTGATCGGCTTTCATTTCACCAATTAGTTCACTGACATAGAACTTTCGACCTTCTGAAATTGCCATAACTTTCCCCCTATAGGAAAACGCTGATTATACCACTTTTCAACTCCCTCTTGTACTCATAGATAAAACCCGCTACATTGAGCATTGATTCTCACGGAATCCGGTGCTTTATCAGGCCAAACTTGATGAAAATCCCGGAGCTGTGCCGCAACGGTAAATGTAATATTGAGTACAAAGTTTACTCAATTCACATGAGTCCGATCGGTGAGAGTCCCTCGACAAGTTTGCCTCAGTGGCAGATGAATCGAGGTTATCGACGAGCATCGGAATCACTGTAGCGCTGGGAAACCACCCAAGCATCACACAACATCCGCATGCTCCTCTTAGAAAAGCTTGCTTGAATTTTCAAGTAAGCACCAGAGGAGTTTTTTAATGCCAAAAGAAGAAAAGTTGTATCGCATTGGAAATGAGAGTGTTACAGAGGCAGCAATCCCCCAGTTATTCAACTTGGGAAATGTGTTTCTCGAGTTCTGTGAAACAGTAAAAAAACATGGGATTGAAGAAGCCCATCGACTATTTCGCATCCTGCTTCGCAAACAACTGTTTACCATGATTCAGGAAATGGTGACTCAACCACTTACACCTGAATTTTTATATCGACTAGAAAAAGATGAGACTGGTATACGCGTTCACGATGACGACTATCCGACAGAGTCCGATATCATTTCCCGAGCAAATCCGTACCGCTGGTACAACATCGATGAAGCACAAGGCATTGAAGCCTTACATCGCTCATCACCACTGGCTCGACTATTCATTGAACGATTTGTTTTAGAGTACGAGCAAATAAAAACCTTAATCAATGATCACCTCGCTCACGATCCCATCCTGGCACCAGGATTTTTGCACCATTTGGCGCAAACGACAGAGCCACAACGCATCACTTTGGAAAATGGAAAGACCATTGAAGGGTTTGTGTCCAACTGGTACGCCACAGCACTTCCCGCAACACCAGTGCACAAAGGTGGAGGCTCGTACTTTAATCTCTATCGCATCATTGCTATTCCCAATGAAAGTGATGAGTTTGATTTTTTTGTTCAAAAACAAGGGCTGTTTCATAAAGTAAAACGATCAATTCAGGTAAATAAACTACTTAATCTCGATCAAGCAGTTCAGACATATCCACAGACAGAACGTGACATCCTGATGAAAATTATTCAGCTGCGTCCGTCGCGGAATAATCAAACTGGAGTTGAAGTGTTACTCGAAACGGTAGGTAAGTATGTGTGGAATTTGCCGAAGAAAATTGAGAAGGCACGAGTACGACAACAACAACAAGAAACGGCCATTGAAGATGCCATTGATGCGATCTATGGAGTGTTTGCCTCAGAACTCAATCGACCACATACTCCTGATCAATCTACCCGATTGAAAGCTTTTTTTGAAGGAATTGGTAATCCACTCTACTTTGCCAAAACAAAAAATCTGCCGAAAGAAGAACTGGTTAAGCAGTACCATAACACCCTCGCAGTTGGAAAAGGACGTGATGAGTTCATCAAAGCCATTGCCGGAGCAATCCCTACCATTTTGCAACGAGTCGGTGGGTTTGCGATTTGCGGATCATTATCAGTTGGTGGACTTGCGAAAGCAGGACAAGGATTACAGAATGTACACGCTTTTGGTGGATTAGATGGTCAAGATGGGTGCATGACTTGTCCATCGTGTGGAAATGCATCGACGCATCCCAATGTGTGCAGCAGTTGTGGTTTTACACGCAAAGGCACTCATAATAATCCATTTTCACTAGCAAATGTGGCACCAGCAAGGAAACCAAGTAAAAACACTTCATCCAAATTAACTGGCTCAACTGTTTCGAATAAACCCTACTCTAGTTTTCTCTCCCCCAAAAACACTGTCGGAGCAAGTTACCTGTTTACGGGATAAAGCAAACTCTCTTATTTTCTTAATTCATACTAATAAAAGTAACTCTGACTTTAGATCCTGAATCCGTCATGCTCGTTCCTCGCTTGACTGTCCAGGATGACGACATTTTATGTTTTTTGTCAACAAGAGGTAGTAAGTACTAAATTTGTTGTGAAATATGACATTTTTGAAAGCAACAGTAATAAAAAAGTCGTCATCCTCGACCCGGTCCGCCCTGGGCGGATCCGAGCATCGGGGATCCATAAAAATCCACTTGGAATATCGAACAATTTGGTTTGAGGAAAATCTAATAAATTTCAATTCGAGTAAAAACAATCAATCCAAAACAAATACGAACTCGAACAAAAAATTCTGCATGAATGGATCCCCAATGCTCGACTGAGCTCTCTTGACCGTTGGTCAGGATTTCTCCGTCGCGTCGAGGATGACACTCCCACCCAGCACCTGACATCCGACACCTGACACCTAATATATCCTCTAGATTTTCTCAGTAAAATCAGCACATAATGCAGGTATGGGAACATTTATCTACAAAGTCCTTCGCAGCTTTGGTTATGCTGGTCAAGGAATTGTCAGCATGGTAACAGAGCGCAACATGCAAGTGCACTTGATGGCGGCTCTCATCGTCGTTTTCTTGGGAAATTTGGTCCGCTTGTCCAGGGATGAGTGGTTTATTATTTTAATTGTAATTGCAGCAGTGTTTGCTTTGGAAATGGTCAATACAGCTGTTGAAGAGTTAGCCAATATCGTTCGTGATGAGTTAAAGTTGAGTTATAAAGCCACCCAACGCGCTCGCGACGTCGCTGCCGGAGCAGTCCTGGTCATGGCTGTCGTCGCAGCCATCATCGGTACAACAATTTTCCTCCCCAAAATTTTGACACTGCTGAGCGCTTAATACCATTGAGTCATGGTACAATTCTGTTGATGAAACAGACAACACAGCCATTTTTTGACCGATTATTACAGAAAAAAACTCTTTTGCTACTTGTTGCAATTTTTTTACTGGGATTGTTTTTTCGAGTTAGTTTTCCTGGAGCATACCCCTTAAGTTTTGATCAACTGTTGATTTTGGAACATGGCTCAAAAATTCTCCAAGGCGACTTGATCGTACTGGGGCCAAAGACTGGACCGGCATTCTTATTCATTGGCCCACTCACCTACTACCTAGGAGCCTTAGCGCTGTGGCTAATGAGTGGTTCAGCGTATGCATTAGTTGGATTTTCCATAATCACATACATCATCACATCACTTTGTTTTTTGGTAGTTTTGAAACTTTTCCCGCTGCCAGTAAAAAACACCAAGACATTTACAACTGTACTATTTTGTCTCTACGTAGTGTCACCGTTCTTTATTCAAATTGATCGCACTGCTTGGAATCCCAATCTGATCTTTCTGTCTAGTGCGGCAGTCTTTTTCCCAACGCTGAAAGTTCTCTTTGACAAGAAGTTTTCGCTAATCGCTGGGTTCACTGTATTAATGGGCACCGGAATCGGCTATCAATCCCACTTTAGTGTTTTTTTGATCCCACCCATGTTATTTATTCTCGCACTCATCTATCGATCAAAATCGTTATTTTATCTGTTCATCAGCAGTTGCATTGGTTTGTTTATTAGTTCCCTTCCTACCATTGCCTATGACTACACTCATCAATGGGGCATTGCCCATGGAGCGATACAATTTTTCACTGAGAAAAATGATAGCGGTGGAACCTACTTTCAACGTGTTTGGCACACAGGGTTGATCAGTTTAGAAAACACTGAAAAAATTTGGCTCTATAGCCTTCCCACAGCGCAAATGTATTTAGTCGGCATATTCATCACTATTGCAGCCACGTATCAAACGATCAGCACTCATTTGCATCGACGACTTTTATTATTTAGTTTTGCCTGGATGGCTCTAGTGGCAGCGCTATATGCATTTTATCGGGGACTCACCACACCCGAATATTATTTTGCAGTGCAGTTTCCGGCAATTTTTTTATTGGGAGCTATTTTGTTATCTGGTTTGTCGAAAAAAATGCTCGTTGTCATGCTGACAAGCTGGGCTCTTTTTATCATTGTCTGGTTTGTCAGTGATTTTGTTCCCTCACGAACCTTTACTCTTGGTACTCAAGTCCAAGCAGCGACCATGATCAAACAAAAGTACTCCCCAGAAAGTAATCATTTGATTTTTGACATGCAACCAATCGAACAACACGGCTTTGAATACTTGCTTGCTTTGAGCGAAAATTACACACCCAATCCTAAAAACAACGCTGTTCATATCGTGTATCCCGCCGGACCACAAACATTATTTACTCACAAAATCAATGATGTAGCCATTTGGGATGACTCTCGTGATAATCCTCAGAAGAATTACTTGATTGTCCAACCAATGATGATCGAGACACCCAGTGAAATCAAACTGCTCAAGTATGAGTACACTGATAGCATTTTCCCCCCGATTCACACCTTTTTGATTGAAAAACACGGCCAAATATTGGGACGCTTATGGCTGTATCCACCCAAAAGCCATCTAATTGATCAACAAATTGATACCTTGATCAAGAACATTCAAGAGCAAGGCAGCCTGAACAATGAGGTCGGTGATTGGCAAACTTTTGAGCAGGGTCAAAACACATACTACGTCAGTCCATACATCCTGGGATATTTCTTCATCGCTCAGGTGCATGACTCTGCTACACTAGAATCACCAAAAGATCTCTTGCGACAAATTAAAGTTGTTTCACCATGAAGACACTTCAAGTTTTGCAAAAACATCGACAAACACTCATTGCTATGGCGGTGTTTGTGGTGCTCACCGGCATCCTTTTTTGGGGGATGCGCAAACAGACTCAAGCATTTCACTTTGAAGATGAAACTGACCATGTCACCATGGGCTGGATGATGGTCAAATTTCATAAAACGCTCTACAACGATTTGTCGATAAATCACCAACCATTTCCTGTTTTAGTTGGAGCGGTGCTGGCAAAATTCATTTCGTTCACGACGATGTTCGAGCTGGTTGATCACATTCGTTTTAGTATGTTTTTGTACGCTGCATTTTGGGGAGTGCTACTAACACTACGATTTCGGTTCAAAGGGATTATTGCCTACACATTCACTTACTCGCTCTCGTACTACTTTTTTGCGCTTCATGTTTTGGCGGAAAGTTTGGCTGCCCCTGCTGTGATGATGGCTTTGCTGATGCTCACTGAGTATGTGTTCGAAAAAAACAAACGCCCCAAAATCACCCAAACAATCGATGCAGTGCTTGCAAGTCTGGCCTTTGCCACTCTCATTAGCACTTTATTGCCATTGTGGCCATTTGTGGCGTTGGCTGGTATCGGGATATTGGGGGTATTTACCAAACAACAACGCATCATGCTAATTGCTGCAACATCTTTGTTATTACTCTCACTCTTATTTTTCTTTTCCCCCAATGATTGGTTCAATGAGACAGTGGTGAATAACTGGCTGTATTTTATGCCAACCGCTCCAAAAGCAAGTATAGCTGATTGGCTGAGCCTCCTTTTGTTTCCATTTGTTTCAGTTCTCAAACCACTCGATCAGTTATCCCAAACACTGCTCTTTCCGCTGGTTGTTGCACTATTGTCTCTCACATGGCTAGGATTTTCTACAAAGAAAATTGCGAAAAAAAATATTGCCATTGCTTTGTATGTTTATCTGCTTCTGATCATGACCAATCAGCGCGTATTTACTTTTCCGATTGCGTTTTATCAAGGTTTTCATCTCTTCCCATTCATTGCTGCATTCTTTAGCGTTTTTGCACTGATCATTGCCAAGCTGTTTCATAACGTAAAGCGCCTACCAGTTCGCAGCATCCTTGTTGTTGTATTAGCAGTTCTGTTTGTTTTTAACTTCAGTTGGGCCTGGAAGAGAGTTGATAAACTCAACGAGTACTATGTCCAGTACGGAACGCAAGATTCCTACGCTCGAATGATCGAGCAATTCAAGAGTGAGGGTGACACTTTCCTTTCCGGACCAAACGGCTTTGGCTACATGAACATGCGAGCCAACATCCCAATCGCTGGTCGACAACTGTTTCATTTACCTTGGGCGTACAGCTCACCAAAATTGCGCGAAGAGTTTCATCAGCTCATGGCAGAAAATCCTCCAGCGTTTATTTACTTGTTAGACGATGAAAGTGGCTATCATACAGAGCTTCAACCGATTTTGAAACAAAACTACACTGAGCTCATCGAGGATAAACACCGCACTTTTTTATTCCTTGCCAACACGAAAGTCCAAAACATCACTCCTGAACAGCAAAAGTACCTTGACGAGAAGAACTTTCACTTCAGAACAAAGGAAGAGGTGGAGATTTACTAATACCTGTCATCCTCGACCTGACTAAGCTCTCTCGGCTTTCAGCCGGGATTTCTTTGTCAGGTCGAGGATGACGACTTTTTAGTTATTGCGATTCAAAATATCATTTCAATAAAACAAGCTCTCTCACTTTCTTCACCCTCAACGCCCAAAACAATCCCATCGTCCCCACCACGCCAGCACCCGTCACCAACATCCCAAGTATTCTGATCTTGGTTGGTTCAAATCGCACACGAACTTCATGATCACCTGCTGGGACATGATAAGTGATCAAACCTCGGTAATTGGGATCTTGAAACTCAATCTCTGTCGGTTGTCCATCTACGTAGACCTTCCACCCCGGAAAATAAAAAGTGGCATCGAACATTCTAATTGGCTCTCTGGCTTGAATGCGATACGTTCGTGATGCATTTTTTAATACTTCAGGAGTGACAGAGCCTTCACCTCCAATGATTTCAAACTGCTTTGTTTTGGTTGGGTACTCTCGGCTATTTCCCATCCATAGCGTATTCATATTATCAGTATGTAAGTTGGCTGTGGTGAAATCATAGTTTTTCAGATCATACTTCATGAAGTTTTTCCCATACAGCTGTGGAAAACGAATGATAACAACCAATAACACTATCAAAAAACCCAGATGTGGTCGGTTAATCTTGGCCAACAACCAAGCCAAAATAAAAGGCGACACAAACATCAGTCCTGACAACATTCTCCAGGGGTACTGCACATTATTGAGTACAAAAATTACTCGATATAATTGAGTACTCCAGGTGGTCATTAAGAACACTCCAGAGACTGCCATCACCAACCAAGGCAGTAATTGAGTATCGCGCAGGCTTTTTTTCTTACCCTTCCTGTACTGAAACGCAAATACCAGAAAACCGAGAGTAACAATCAGACTTTCAATGCTCCCCATTGTTAATGTATTCGCTCGCGGTCCTGGATGCTCAGGACCAAAGTACATCCAATTATCAATAAAATAGTCTGGAAACTGCAAAAATCCACCTTGTGGCCGAAAATGGTCACTCGTTGTTCCATACGAAAAGTACTTAATCTCTACAAGTAGTGGAACTAAGTAGTACCCCGCGATCAATAATCCTAAACTGGCAGCCACAACAATGATCACAACCTGACGCCAATGCTTTTGCACCGGCCAAAGCAAATACAGTGCATACGGTACTATCACTAACCCACTTAAAACTAACATCATCGGATGCGTCAGTGCCAAAAACAGCGTTCCCAAAGTAATCCACAACAGTCCAATTCGCTTCTGCTCTTTGACTACTTGATACACTCCAATCAACACAACGGGTAGAAATACCGCTCCAAATAGTTCTGGCAAAGCCCCGCGAATATATGCATTGGTGATGCGGTACGGTGCAAAAGTAAATACAATCGCAGAGACAAGTGAGTAATTGTCGGAAAAGTGATAACGTAAGAATCGATAAAAGAATGCTGACGATAAAAATATCCCTAACAACATCACCAAGTTATATGCTTGCACTGGGTTGTGGGTAAAAAACTGAAAAAAAGCTCCCAAGTAGGAAGTGGTTTGATGTGCCACTAAAGGAATCGGCAAACCGTAATTAGCAAACCCATTTGCCCAAGTAACAGGAAACTCACCATCTTTAAGCGCGTTATAAAACTGAGCAATGGTGGTGATGTGCACATGTCCATCAAAGGTAATCGACCGTCCTGGATGTAACAGCAAGTCAGCGCAAAAGATCAATGATACAATAGCAAGTAAGAAGTAATTAACGTATCCTTTTCTGATCATGAAACGAGTATATACCTGATTAGACTTGTAGCGAAATAACAATCTCGCTCTAAATGCGCCTATTTGAGTTTTTTCGTCGCTTTTTTCTCCTCAAATAGCACCGCTATTATCGTCAAAAAGAAGCTCGAAAAATTCTCAAATATGCATCATTTACCATCAATTTCTTATTTCACTACAAGTCTAGTCAGTCGCTACTATACGCTAGTCCTCGCAATTATTGTGATTGGTGGTTTTTTTGTACTTAACCCTAGAATCGCCTATGCCTTTCCTTGGCATTATACAAGATCTTCCAGACAATTTATTGACTCTATCAGACGAAATAACACGCTTGATGTCAAACAATTTTGGCAATTTCGCGAGTTTTACTCACTGGGTAGTTTTTCGTTCGATCCGCAGATTGTCAGTTTTGGAGAATCATTGATTATTCAGGCAATGCCAAACAAAACGAATGAGTTGCTGCACTTTTCTTCAGATCGATTACAAAGTTCTGATATGGTGATAAAAGTCCCTGAAAATGAGGATATCAATCAAACACTGACAGCAGCTATTAACGAAAAAGCTAAAAATATTAATGTACAACAAATACTATTCAAAGATGAACATACCGTTTTATTTGAAGAATCGGAAAACACCTTTGTGCTATTTTTTGCTCGACCGATTGATGAAATGGAGAAAGTGAATGGCTTTTTTAATTTTTCTGGCCAAGAAAAAAAATTGCTGGAGCACTCAATTTGGGTAAGTGAGACACGGTTTTGGTAGAAAAACGCTTGTCATCCTTGAACCTGGCCACCGGTTCATCCGTCAAACTTTTATGGCTAATAAGCCAAAAAAGTTAGTCGGGTAAAGTATCGAGGATCTGACTCTGATAAGCTACAAAGTCCAATCACGATTCGCAATCATGACAACGATAGAGAATAGCATTTAAAGGAAGAAATATAAATATTAGAGTCAGGTCCTCGATCTCGATCCGCCCAGGGCGGATCGGGTCAAGGATGACACACCCTATCTTATGAAAAAATTGATCACTCCTCTTTTTATTATTTTGCTGTTCATTGTCTCACGCGTCTACATCTATCAAAACCCTCCACCATATTACTCCGACGTTAAAGCTGACTACGAGCGCTATGCGAACATGTGGCGCTACGGTACTCCACCATACTTAAAACACTTGTACGAGTACCCTCCAGCAACAATTCCACTACTCGCCCTACCACTCACCTTTGACCAAATGGGCTATGGGAAGTACTACTCCAATTATCGAACCGGAGTACTGATCATTGATGTGTTGTTCTTTGCATATTTACTATTTATTACTACAAAAATTCCTCTTTTAAAGAAGCATAGTACTCAATCATTGCTGGCATATATTCTCATGACCACTCTGGCGAAGGATTTCTTTTACGAAGGGATCGATCTGGCCTTTAGTTCTACTGCTTTTATTGCCTTCACCCTAACATATTTCGTCACTCAGGAGAAAAAAGCAGTAAAACAGTGGGGAGTTGAGATTCTCACTTGGACATTTTTTTGGCTATCATTTGCGATTAAATTTTTAACCTTGCCACTGATGGTTCCGTTATTCTTGTTACTCCATCGAGGAAAGTTACCTCAACAAATCGCCGCTGTCTGTATCGGCTTTGCTTTGGTTTGGGGCATTCCCATCGCCAAGTATCGCTCATCACTCCAAGTCATGTTTGTGCACAACAATGGTCGACCGATCAAGTACGCTGCCTTTCCAGCACACATTATTCGCTGGATCAATTCGTTCACCCACTCTGAGGAGCAACACATGGTCGCACCAGACTTTGAGTATGTTGGACCAGTATCGGACCAAGTTACTAGGGTTGATGCTCTCGTATTTCCACTAGCAATTTTGAGTTCAATGGGAGTGGTTGGTTTTCTCATCGTACAAAATTTCGGAAAAATATTCCCTGTTTCTCAAAAATCAATCACGCAACTTTTACTCAAACCAAAAGCACTTTCATCCACTAAAGTGCTTGAGCTGATGTTGTGGTCTCAATTCATTTATGTTTTTGTTCTATTTCTCACTGCCAAAATTTTTTCGCAACCATTTCACATTTGGTACATGGCTCCGATTGCTTTTATTCCAGTAAAAAATAAAACCAAGTGGTACACCATGGTGGCACTCGCCTCTCTGATGATCATACTCGATATGACCACCTGGCTTCATATAAAAAATAACTTTTTAATTGGTCGGACAATAGAAATTGGCCTAATTCGCGATGCTTTTCGATTTATCCCCATGTTCGTCATGCTTTATTTCGGTATCACAGAATTTAGAGCAATAGTAGTTTCAAAGGAAGACAAACATGGACATTAAAGCTTTGATTCTTGACGTTGATGGCGTCATCGTTGGTGAAAAAGACGGATATAACTTCCCGCATCCAAATAAAGTAGTCGTTCATGCTCTGAAACAAATCCAAAACAACGGCACTCCAATTAGTCTATGTACCGCAAAATCGCATTTTGCCATAACCAAAGAAATCCGAGATGCTGATTTGAACAATATTCATATTGCAGATGGTGGCGGAGTGATCATTGATCCAATCAATAACATCATTATCAAACAAAGTAACTTACCGTCAAAACAAGTAAGCTCTCTGATTCAAGCCCTCATAGAGGTTGATATTTACGTGGAATTTTATACAGCCGATACCTATTTCATCCAAGAGTCACAAGCGGGTGCGATCACTGAAAAACATGCTAAAATCGTTCAATCTTACCCCAAACAAGTTACTTCTTTAGCACATGAAGCTTTGCGTCAGCGAATCACCAAATTAATGCCGATAGCTGTCAACGAAGCACAAAAGGCAGTCATTAACGACATATTCACTCCATTTTGGGATAAGATAACCTTTACTTGGGGAACAAACCCTGCTGCATCATCATTAAAATTTGGTATCGTCACTGCCAAAGGCATCTCAAAAAGACAAGGAGCTATTGAAATATCCCGATCACTCCATATTCCACTGGAAAATATATTGGGTGTGGGTGACAGTAGCAATGATTGGCAGTTTATTGAGCTGTGTGGGTATGGAGCAGCAATGGGTAATGCTAGTGAAGAACTCAAAGACAAAGTGAGAAGTAAGGGGAAAAAGCAAGGCTTCATCGCCCCAAGTGTAAATGAGAATGGGATTCTTGAAGTGTTTAGGCACTTTTGTTTACTTTAGTACGTCTGAATCAGCTCTCCCCCATAAATCTTTCGCACTAGCTCACCATTGAGATCGTATATCGTGTCACCAATTTGGTACGCTCCAGGGCGCCGACTCACTAGAATTGATTGATCTGCACTAAAGGTGTTAAGCACATGCAGTGAGGGAAAATTCACTTTGGAGAGAGCCACTGTTTGCTCTCCAGTTGAGCGCTCATGCAACACAAATAACATCTGCTGCGTTTGTGGGAAGTACCCGCCAAACAGTGCTTCATCGCGGTCGTTTTCTTGGCGAATGTACTGTAACAAGTTCAGATCGCGATCAATAATATAAATATCTCTACTTCCTGGCACTTCATAGCCGATAAGCCCTACATTATTGTCAGCAAATAACAGTCGGACATCATCGAGACTGGCAGCGTGACTTGGTTCAGTAAACAATGGATACTTTGCGATTTGAGTTCTTTTCTCCAAATCAAGTTCGACGGCAAAACACTTTGCACTGCAATCTGGATATATCAATGTACTAAACCCTGAAGCAGTGGTTATTGGCAACACAGAACCTTTATATACAATTTCAGAGACTATCTGAGTCATCTGTTGCGTTTGGATGTTCAACTCCCAAATACTATGTGATTGATTCCAAACATCTAAAACAACACGTGACTCATCCAACCACCCAACAACGGTAACAACTCTTGCATTGTCGATCGTAAAACTCGAAATGCTGTCATTAGTGAAATTTGTGATGAATAGTTTGTTGTCCAGAAATCCAGTCAAAAGCACGGTATTATTCACAACAAAAATCATCATGTTTTCTCGTCCATCAGAAATGGGTTGTGCACCCTTCATGCTCACAATTTTATTCACATCGAACCAATACAGTGCGGACTCATCAAAAGGTGGTTTCTGAGCACCAAGCTTCGCAACTGCTTGCAAAAACACTTTGGGTCGCAGAAACACTGACAAAGGAATTCGCTGATGATTGCTGTCCACAAAGGTTTGATAAAACACAAACGTTGTCACGATCAAGAAGACTATCAAAAATCCAAAAAGATGAAGTAATAGCGTATTTTTTTTCATCAGTAGGCTATAATGGGCGTTATAAGCTGAATTATATAATGATGAGTGTATTTAAATTAATGAGTTAGATCCCCGATGCTCGACTGCCCCGATGGACATCGGGACTGTCGCGTCGAGGATGACAACACCTTTTCTGTTCATTATCCGTCCTATTATACTCAGATTTCATGACGAACTCACGCTTACAATCAATCCTGCACTCTCCACTGCTCATCGTTGTATTGATTTGGACGCTGATCGCTACAGGGGTCATGTTGCGGTCATATAGAGCCGATCTCTTCCCAATTGATAACAACGACGATGGTTTATATTACGTTTGGGCAGGGACCAGCTTTTTGCATAACCCCTTTCAAGTTCGTAGTCACACTATTTTCGATAATGGCAATAAAGCACTGTTCTGGCGAGCACAGTATCAAGATTATATTCCTCACTTGCGTTTTGGCATGAAAATTACTCAGCCTTGGTTTGATCATCCACCGTTTGGCACCATTTTGATTGGTTTACCTGCATACTTACTTGGGTATAATCAAGTTGAACAAATTCCACATATGATCGTTCGCTATCCTAGCATTATTGCCAGCATTTTCACTTTAGGGCTCACGTATCTTTTGGCGAAAAAAGTAACCCATCAAAAAACCGCCTTGTTCTCACTTTTTTTTCTCTCAACAGTTCCCTACTTTGTCTTTGCTCATCGTCAATCGTACTTAGAAAACATGCTCACACCAATTTTCTTGGCTAGCGCTGTCAGTTACCTGTTTTATCAAGAGCATAGATCGACCAAAACACTGCTAATCAGTGCAGCGTTTGCTTTTTTGTGCGGTTGGATCAAAATCCCAGCGTTTGGCATCCCTATTTTATTCACTAGTTGGGCGATTTATACCAAAGACAAACAAGCAATCAAAGTTTTTGCTCTCACGAGTGTGTTATCAGTTGTGAGTTATCTGTTGTATGGGCTCATCGCTGATAAAAATTTCTTCCTTGATACCTTGACCAATCAAGGAGTGAGGGGGATGTATTTAAGTTCATTCGTGTACAGTTTTGTGAAACCGATGTTTTATGGCGAGTTTATGGATGGTCAGTACATTCTTGGTTTACTCTGGTCATTTGCCTTACTGCTCAAAAAAGACAAAACCAAAAACGAAACGTTTTTCAGTTGGTTGTTCATGGGTTGGATCATGATCTTGTTTTTTGTTTCCGGAAAAAATAACAACTCACCATGGTATCGCTACCCGCTAATTCCGTTCATGAGTATCGGGCTAGGCAGTGTCGCTTCCTCATTGTGGGAAAAACGCAGTGTGTTTTTGGCTGCTGTTTTCCTAGTCTTCTCTCTCTCAGGATTTGATCTCGCTGGCATTAACTTCGGCTCGTCGCTGTTGCGATTCACTATTCTATTGGTCTTTGCTCCATTTGTGCTATTTTTCTTGTTTCCCAAAAACCCGATCACGCGGAAACTTAGCCACGTTGGAGTACTTGCGCTACTACTATTAGTACTAGTTGGGAACTTACTCGCCATCAAACGCTATCCCTTTGAGCGTTGTCAAAACGAAGATTGTTTACTACCAACCCAAATCATTTTGAAAGATACACAGTAGTGCCAAAAAGCCTCCCCCCACTCAATACGTTTCGCGACATTCAACTTTGGGAAGATTTTGTTCAAAAAAAGCTCGATTCTTTTGAAAAAAGTCCAGCGGAGTACTTGCGCTACTGGTACATTGAAAGTCACACCGGTGATGGTGCGTACCCCAATCAAGGATTACTTACAACGCCATTTGATTTTTTGCCCAAACACACCAAAGGAATGCTTTCGCCTGAAGAAATGTTCAAAATTTTACGTGTTCGGCATTACTTCATGGAGTTATTCAACCATCCGCAGCGCATGGAGTGGTTAGAAAAAGTGCAAAAAAACGGTTTCACTCCACCACCAAAAGTTGCCAGTATTGTCATGGATCGGGTGAAAAACGAAGAAATTGCTGTTTCTGCCAGCGACTTAGGCATCACAGTTCTCGGATCGCAACACGATCGGGTATCTCGGACCGAACGCTTTACTCAGGGACCCTTTGTCAAACTTGGGCGTCAAGCTCGATCGCTTTTTGTGGGCTCTGCTATGCCTGACATTTATGGCAGTGTGACAGCGATATCCACCATGGCCAAGTGCCACAGTCTCGTTGGAGTTCCGCGCAATGGTCCATTTTCTGATGTGAAACGCCAAGCAGTACTTGTTTCACAGGTTTGGGATGCACTGGAACAAAGCAAAGTTTTGATGGGTCGATCCAAAAA
>CAZOWX010000028.1:0-21924 GCA_964583795.1 uncultured Pseudomonadales bacterium
TTTTCAAGATTTTCAAGATTTTCAAGATTTTTTAAATTTTCAAGATTTTCAAGAGATGCTTCATCAATCAGAGCAACTTAACGGTGTGATAATGATGATCGATACTGCAAACTCAGTTGATAACATCTCAATCGGACCATCAGTAGACTTCAAGCAAGAGAACAAATATCACAGTGGTTGGGTGTTGGTGCCTAAAGTTCCTCCGCCTGAAATGATGAACTCGAGTTGGAACGAGCAACAGCTGCTTTTGAGTAAAATCACAAGTGTATTAGGTGGAAAACAGTTAGCAAGTTTGCGAAGTGCTACGGAGACTTTGATGGATTTGCAAATTTTAGCAGCGCGATTTGGGCTAACAGCAGTAAATGGAGTGATGCTTACAGGATCATTTGACGAAAAAGGGAATCCGTATGTTGTTGGGTACCAAGGACCAGCTGGGAAAGACCCAGGGGTGGATGTTTTTCCAATGTCTCGTGATAGAGAAGCACCCGATATGACTGCATCACATCAGATTTTGCCAGTGGTGAGTTGACTTCCTTATAAAGCTAGGTAATTTGGGTTCACTTTCTGATCTTCTTTCCTCGCTAGTAAAGCCTTATATCGTGCAAGTAGCGCTTGCTTAGTGTGTTCTTGGGTGAAGGTAAGTGTTGTGTGGGGATCATTTTTTAATTTTTCGAGTAACAGTTTGCGGATAGAGTTTCCTTCTGTTATGAATTGTTGAACAATTTCTTGTTTTCTCTTCTCTGAAAAACTGTCCTTATCTGCCATAATTGGTATTTGGTCAGTGTCGAGTGGAGGTGCTAAATAAATAGCAAACTTTTTGGTTGTTCCATACTCAAAAATTTGGCTAAAGAGTCGAACAATTGAGTCTATTTGAAGATTTTCTCTGTCAATTTCAAGGCAAGTATATTGAGAGTCACTTTTCAGTGTTTCAAACTGAGCTCTTTGCGTTTCGCTGTTAAAAACCTGAACATCAGGCATTGAGAGGGGAGAATGGGTGTCTTTTTTATTGTCTTTCGTGAATTGCAATAATTCACTGCGTAAAAGATTTCCAGTTCGAAGTGCTTGCTCGAAGTACATATTGATAAATTGAGGATCCGTTTTTTCAAAATCAATATCCCCACTGGGTAAGTACACAATACCTGGTGGATCAAACTTGATATCATCTGCAGAAGTGGCGTCAGGAAAATAAAGAATACGCTCTCCCTCCAATTGTGGGTATCCATCGAGGTAGTAATCAAATAAAGCCTCCATCACGCTTACTCCAGCCATTGACTCTTTTCCTATCGAAAGGACATCAATTGCTGAAAATAGTAATGCTGTTTTGTCCGTTGCACGACTTGTACTAAATGCTGGGTTTTCTGGCTGTCCAGACTCAGGATCATAGTAGTAAATTTTGTTGTCTTCACAAAACTGCTTGAGAGCATCTCGATCTTCAACGCGTTGTTTTTTGCCAAACTCGTCCATGGTTCCCATTTGTCCACCTAAAAATATGACTGGGATACCTTGATTAAACAAAAAATTCATCTCGCGAATGTTTTTGACTTTATAGCCAACAATATTTACCTCAGATTGCGGGGGGACTTCTTGGGATAAGGGGGCTACTGGCAAAGAAGAACCTTCACCAAGACCTGTTGGAATGCTTTTATCGATGTAGTATGAACACATCATTCGGTCATTTTACCTTGTAATACAAAAATGTGAAACAGGATTTATGGAGGTTTACTCGCAAAACATGTATCCGATGCCGTACGCGGTTTTAATAACGTTTTTTTCGACATCTTTGATCTTATTGCGAATCCGACGTATATGGACGTCAACCGTAGAAGTGAGAGGAGTTTCCTCTAGACCCCAAACTTGTTCGATAATCGTTTGTTTCGACACCACCCGGTTTTTTTGTTTTAGAAGCAGTGACATGATCATAAACTCTTTTTTTCGCAGCTCAATTTTCCCCCAAGGACAAGTTAGATCACCAGACTTGATATCCAACTGATAATGATCGGTAGAAATAAATTGAGTTCGTGTGAAATGAGCGTGTTGTAATAACTTCTCCAGTCGAAGCAGTAACTCTTTAGGGTGATAGGGAACACTAAGGCAGTCATCGGCTCCTGTTTCAAGAAGTGTTATGCGTGAAGTCACGGTGATGTTTGGAGAAAGAGACAAAATAAAACTGTGAAAATTGGATTTACTCACAAATTCACAAAGTGTCTGTAACTCACTGATGCGAATATTTTCCTGAGTAATAATCAGATCAAACTGTCGTTGAGTCAGTTTACGCCTTGCTTCATCGAGATTTGACGCCAACAGTACAGTATAGCCATATTGGATGAGAAAAGCTTTGAGGGCAGCGAAAGCAAATTTGGAGTGGTCAAAAACCAAAATATCAGCTCGCATAACAAAGTGGATCATAACATATATAAAATATATTTAACAAGAACAAAAAGGATCGTGATGAGGCAGTTAAACCGAAGAAAGCTTCAAAGAAAAAGCATTACACACAGCAAAAAAACTCTAGGAAGTTAGGAAGTGATGATCAATGCGTGATCCCGATGCCTATTGGGTTACTGGGGGTGTCAGTGGTGGTGTTGGAGTTGCTTTATTTGATCGGGAAAGTGCATACACCAAGGCTAACAGAGCCAAAATTCCGACGACTGCAATTGCGATGGGGAGAATGATGTCAATGAGTGGAGCTTCATCGGAAATAGGAAGTTCGCTTGGTGTTGCACTGACCTGAGCTTGAGTTTGTGTTTTCGCGTTTTCTTGCTCTGCAATGACTGCAGCCAGTGCTCTATTAATAGGCTCTTCGTCAATTTTAACCAGTGAGTTCCCGAATAAGTCAGGAGCTACAGTTTGATAGAACACATTTTGTGCCATAGGTGTAAACTGAAAGACTCTCATGACTGAGCTACTAAGTTTTTCACCACTCGTTTGAGTCATTACTCCTTTGTTAAACCAAATATGCATCGTGAATAAAAACGGATCTTCAATTGAATCTTTAAACTTTTTTTGATCAACTTCTGGGAGTCCATACCGACCAATATAGTCTTCCAGTTGGTTCTTGGTTTTGCGCACACTAATCGCCTTCATGACGATTTGATTATTCAGTGTATAGATAAAATCAGCGTCAAGTGGATCAACAGAGTTATACCAAAGCACTTGCAAGTTGTCTCTTGTCGTTATTTTGAGTGGTGCTCCCAGTTGTGCTATCAAAGCGTCGCTTGATTGGCCAATCTCGATACTGTTTAAATCCAGTTGTTGAGCTTGGACTGAAGTGTTCCCACGAATAATGAAAAAACACAAAACCATCAGTACAATTGATGAGATAAAGCACACCAAGTAAGTTTTAATGATAGATCTAGTATGCAAGAAGGCTATTGTTCGCAACATACCCCTCCTTGAGTCTGTCCCTGATAACAATATGAACTTGAAGATTTTCCTTTCGATTGACACTCAGACAATTCGAGACATTGTTGCTCTGGAGCGCATAAATATGTCCCTGCGATTGAACTTTGATCTTTGTTGAGATAAATAACGCTCAATTTATTCTCTGAGTAATCAGAGGGAACAAAACCGCTAATTTCGGTCATCACTGTGTGTTCTGATGCCGTAAGATCCTTTGCTGAGTCAAGAAATTTACTGGCTGTAGAACTAAAGTTTGTATAAACGCTTTTACTAGTACCATCCTTAAATACGATCATCCCGTTATCGTCAACCTGAGCTTCCTGTTGCTCAATGACTCCAATATACGCTTCGAGCGAGCTACACTCACCTTTCCCAAGTGGACAGTACCCGGACTTAAACTTATTTTCTTGCTCTTCACTTGCAGTAAGTAACTTAATCCCAAAAAGTTGCTGTGTAATTTCCTTTTTAACTTGAGAGTCAAGCGAAGAGTTGGCTGTTAGCTCTTTAGGTGGGACTTCAATTGTTGTGAAACCATTAATATCGGCGGTTATTTTAGTCTCATTTTTCAGAAGTTTGTCATTTGAAGCTACCAGGGTTAATGTATCTTTACTTTTTTGTCCTGGATTTGAAATGGCCACAAGTTTCTCAGCGAGTACCGCAGAATCAAAAACCTTTGACTTTAATTGATCTTTGGGATCATCAATAATAACTGAAGCGTTCTCACTCACTTTTACCTCGACTGTTTTTCCTGAAGTATTGACGGGTTCATCTGTTTCTGTTGGTGAAAAGAGTTTTGCTCTCTCTTGATATGTATCCGAGTCAGTGTTTTCGTGGGGTGGAGTATACTCACCCTGACCAAGCTCGTAAGTAAACAGGCACGGCGGATCTTCAGGGCGCAATCCAGAGAGTGTCGAACATTCACGAATAATACCCTTAGAGGGAAACTCACTTGGTTGAATGCGACTTCTGCTCGCGGGATCATAAATGACTGTGACGCTTGAGGATGATTGATTAGTGGAGAGCGGAGCAACTTGATTTTCTACTAGTTGAATCTGGTTACCTGGCGCCTTATATTCCCCTTGACCTTCTTGAATCGGCGGGATGAGTGGAGGCCTTTCTCCTTGGCCACTTTCTTCAGAGTACAGTACTGCTTGAGGGCGAAGCGAGAAATTACTCGAGTTCAAGATTGCATTTACGGCAATAACAGACGTCATCATCAGAAGAGCAACTGTGGTGATTCCCCATAGCTGTTGATTTTTTACATTCACTGGAAGAAATTCGTTTTTTTTCATAAAAACCACTACAGATAACATACTAATACGGTTTATGAAGTTGAACAAGATAGAACACTAGTACATCCTAATATGTATTCACTCTTGATAGAAATAGAATAATTCACGTATCGTACTTCTTGTTGTTCTCTTGCTATAATAGGCTGATGGTAAATGTTTCGCATAACCAAGCTATCCGAAAAACGACTTTTTGGAAAATGCCAATTGACTTAATCCTGAGAGGATTTTTTTTGGGTTTTACTGTTTGTTTTGCTTTGAGTATTGGATTTTTGTTTGGAAAAGCAAGCACGGTCTTCACAGTGAAGAAGGCGCTTTCCCAGTTGGGTGTCAAAGGTGTCTCAGAGGAAAAGCAGTATCCACTGCTCAAGTACTCCTTTTCCGAATTGTCAAAACGCGGTGGAGTGGCTTCAAAGATCAGTATTGATCGTGAGTTGTTAAAAACTGCTGAGTTTACTGCATACGTCTTCCACTACGAGTCTGACGGACGCAAGATTTCGGGGCAGTTGAATGTCCCAAATGGAGACGCTAATGTGAATCGACCGGTAATTGTGCTCTTGCGTGGATATGTTGACCCAGCTGAGTACGCGATTGGTAAGGGGTCGTCCCCCACAGCAGCTGCACTGGCCAATGTTGGTTATATTACTTTTGCACCGGATTTTTTAGGATTTGCAGAGAGTGACCAGCCACCCAGCGAACCTCTGGCAGAGAGATTTGTGAAACCAATGAATGTGTTGGATTTATTTGCATCTATTGAGGCGATGGATGAACAACAACTACTGTTTGAAGGAAAAAATACTGCGACTATTGATGGGAAACGATTGGGATTGTGGGGACATAGCAACGGTGGTCAAATTGCGATTTCCTATTTGGAGATTACTGGCCGACCCATTCCCACTGTGTTGCTAGCACCTGTTTCAAAGTACTTCCCATACTCTGTCTTATTTTTCACTGGGGAGGCCGATGATCATGGGAAAGGGATGCGATCAGTGATCGCCAAATTTGAAGAAACCTACAACATTGATCAGTTTAGTATTGGTAATAATTTGGATCATGTCTCAGCAAAAATTCAACTTCATCAGGGAGGTAAAGACGATTCCGTTCCTCAAAGCTGGAGTGACGATTTTTACTCATATTTTGCTGGCAAAGGAAAGAAGGATCAGATTGAGTACTTTGTCTATCCAGAAGCTGATCATTTGTTGATACCCAATACTGACACGGTCAAACAGCGTGCAGTGGCGTTTTTTGATGATCAAGTCAAACATCCTAAACCAACTCCAACACCTGAAGTTACTGTAAGTCCAGAACCGATTGAGGCGACAGAGTTTGCAGTGCCGGTTGCGACCAATGCAGCGACGCTGATATTGGAGGAGAAAGAGGCGAGTGAAGAGGGAAAGTAGTTATTTGGTTGCTTGGTTGATTTGTTACTTCGTTAGCTAAAATAAAGTTGTTACAGTGTTCGAAGGGGTGTTGGGTGGTTGAGTTGTTTTGCCGTATTACCTACTCAGATAAAGTGATAGAGTCCTATTTTTTGTTAAAAGGTTTCCTCTGGGATATAACGCCAAAAAAGCCTACTAACCCACTGACAGATTTCGGGTATTTTGCAAAGGAGGATATTTTTGATACAAAAAGATTGTAAGCAGAAAACATAAAAAGTCGTCATCCTGAATTCATTTCAGGATCTGTGTACAAGTAACCGTCATAACAGCCTATCGTTGATTTTCTGTTAAGAATGGCAAAATATATGTGTGTTTTTGGCACTGGGGTAAAACGCCCCTTTGTCGGAAGCACACCTAACCTAGCTCCTACCTTTAAGTTTTTTGCAAGACTGGTAGGGGCATTCTCTTTAACACAGAACCATGATGTGGTTTCCTCTTAGAAAACTTTAAATCTGTTTGCTTAAATTGCTTTTAATTATTGTCTACAAATTCTAGAAATGGATCCCGCAATGTTCATCGGGGGATGACGAGCTGTTTTTGTTGTTATTATTTTTGTATTTATCAAACAACAACCCAACAACTTAACAACTCAACAACTTTTTTATTTCAGAAGCGGCCCAATTGTAACTAACGAAGCAACCCGTCAAACTTTTTTGCTGGCGGCAAGAAAAGTTAGCCGGGTAAACCATCCAACCATGCAACAAAGCAACTAAGCAACCAATTCACCCTTCCCCTTATACTTTTCAATCTGCCCAATCTTTCGCTCCATTTGTTTATTTCGAGTGTCCCGGATCTTGTGGTAGCTTTCGTCTAATTTCCCGATTGCTTTGCCGAAAGTATCAAACTCGCCAATGAATTGCTCCCATTCTTTAGCAAACTCACCGATGTGCTTGACAATCGAGCGTAGATTACTCTCCATCATGAAGTTGCGGTAACTTTCCATGATGGTGCGAGCGACGATCAAGAACGTAAATGGAGAAACGATCATCACGCGCGTAGCGATGGCTTCTGAAATCAGCTCTGGAAACTTTTGGTTAATGAAAGAAAACACCATCTCGTTGGGAACAAACAGCACTGCATAATCCAGTGTGTCGTCTTCAGGTCGAATGTAGGTGGCAACTTTTTTAATTTTTTGCCGAACATCAAGAGCAAACTGTTTTTCGTGAAGTTGTTTTTCTTGTTTGGTCTCACTGTTGACCATCTTTTGCATTTCACTATAGGGAAACTTTACGTCAACAGGCACCACACGTTTGTTTGGAAGCATCAAGGTAATATCAGGGCGGTCAATGCCAAGTCCCAGTCGAGCTTGGCGCTGATAATGGATTCCTTCCACAAATCCAGAGGATTGCAGTAACTCTTCAATGATTCGCTCACCCCACTCACCGCGTTGCTGGTTGTTCGATAATACTTTGGCGAGTGAGTCTGTGGTGGTTCTCAGCTCACGAGTAATTTCTTGATGTTGTGCAATTGATTCACGAATGGCGGCGAACGATTTATTGCGATCCTGCTCTAGGGAGCGAATTTCCTTTTGTCGCTCGTCGATCTCATTCTTGAGTTGAGTAACCAATCGAGCAATACTGGCTTCTTTATTTTGTAAATCTGTTTGAATAATTTCTTTCTCAGCGCTCAACAATTGTTTACTTTGAGCTGCGAGTTGGTTTGCAGTGAGACCAAAAACTTTGTTGACCATTGCTTCGAGTGATTCTGGAGATTGAGAACGAGAAAGGCTGCTTTTCAATAATAAAAATAACACCACGAAACCAACAATCATGACAACCACAATAATGAGCAGTGAGGCAATATCCATGCAAAATAGTATACTAGGGTTGGGGAGAAATGAGAAATTCGATTATGGATTTACAGATAATGGATAATGGAATGTGGAGAATGTTATTGGATCTTGGTTGGTACAGTCACGAATGTATTATGAAAGCAAAAAAATAAAAAGTCGTCATCCCGATGAAAATCGGGATCTAAAGTCAAAGAACTCAAAAACTTATATTGAGCCCCAATACTATTTTTGTTAACAAAAAAGAATCAGCTTTTAAATCCCGATTGTGTCCTGTCTCTTAAACAATGGCAGTACGGGTCGGCAGAAAGATTAATGCAAGCTTGCAACTTGAATCTTGCAACTATTTGTCAACTTGAACACTATGATCCAGCGTCGCAATCTTCACACTATAAAACCGAAACCAGCTAAAGAGCCTTCGTCAGATGTTTTACCAGGTTTGCTTATTTGGGTATTAAGCCTTATTGGTATTGTTTGGGTTGTGAGTTCCGTTGAACCTTCAAAGGTTGAAAGTGTGTTATTAGCACATGGATATCTACCTATCACAGCACTAGTCGCAGTATTTTTTATCAGTAGCGTGTGGTGTTTGACCAGAAATCGACGCAGAGCTTTTTTGTGGGGGTTGGGGTTCACAGTAGTTGCTTGGTTTCAGTTGCAGCATGTCTTGAATCTGTGGACACTATTTTATGTTATTTTTCCGCTGCTTTGTATTGAAGCGATCTTGACATACTTGAGGGAAAGGTGATATAAAGCGCTACCAAACAGGATTTATGCCAAAAAAAGCCACGAAAAAAACTACTGAAAAGAAAAAAACCGCCAAAGTGAAACGAGCAAATGCAGGTGCTTCTCCTGCGCTGACGAATGAAGTAGTAACTCAAATAGTCGATCGATTTTTTCAGGTTGTTGGCGATCTGCGTTCGCAAACGGAATCAAAACAGTTTTTACTTGATTTTTTGACTGAGTCAGAGCGCATTACATTTGCCAAGCGGCTGGCCATTGCGCTCGAGCTTCAAGCTGGAAAATCCTATGAAGAGGTACGCAAACTCTATGGTGTATCGAGTGCTACGATCTCAACAGTGGCGAGTATGATGAAAAGTGACGGCATGAAGTTGGCCTTTCGCAAAATTGATACTGACAACTGGGCAGCTAAGATGAATGAGAAGTTTTTGAAGGTGTTTGGGGTGAAGGAGGGGAGTAGTTGAATTGTTTGCTAGTTGGTTTGTTGCCGAGTTCAGTGAACCGAAGTGAACATTTCCATACAGAGTTATTATGTTGTTGTGTTGTTGGTTATTTAAAATAAAACAGAAATATGAGCGAAAAAAAAACTATTCAAACAACGGTTGAAGTTTTCTTTGCTTATAGTGAAGCACTAAAAAGTGGTTCTTTACTATCAAATCTATTGGCAGAGCAGTTTCTCTTAACTCTATTTGGTGAAGCCTATTGGTCTTCATTGCACAACATGTTACTTGGCAGCAGGAGTGAAAGAAAAGTTAAAAGTATAGATCTACGATTTAACCACTTATCAAGTAATGTCCATAGCATCGATGCATCATTAGATCCAGATCAACCTGGAAATTACCGATTTGAACTTACTTTTTCTGAGCGAGTTGGTGATCTATCAGATGATGACTTCGACAAGAGAAATAACAGAATAGGTAGAGTTGCTACGGAAGTTGCAGATGATGTTGCTGATCGAGTTCAAATTGCCCAAACTAAATTTAAAGATATTTTCCAGATAATTAGAGTCACTGCACGGTCGCTTCGTTATAACAATTAAGTTAAATCCAAACCAGGCTGAAAAAGTGTTGGATGTAGTGAGAAAGGGAACGGTGTCAGAAGAAAATGAATATGTATACACGATACGTTTAGATACCCGGCCTCCTATTATTGGTGGGTATATTGATTTAGCAGCATTTTTAACAGCTTTTATTTCAAGATTGAGATTGCAAGATTTAGGGTTTTTTCAGGATTTTACTAGCCTCCCAGTTGAAATTGGTGTTTGGTCATATTTGCTTATTTCAAGCAGAGAGCGAATATCAATGCCAGTAGACGTCGTTTTACGATGTCCGCTTTCATTTGATTTGTCTAGACTAGAAGAAGTTGTAAATGACGCGTTAAATAGCGCTCATTTGTTCCTTTTTTTACAACTTAAAAGCATTTCAGAAGGTTCTGATATTATTGGTGGTGTTGATAGTAAGTCTGTTCTTATAGGAAAAGAATAACTTCCCTTTCTCCTCTTTCCCAAATCTTGTATAATCCGTCTACTGTGTCGCAAAAGTCGTTTTATATCACTACTACCCTTCCCTATGTAAATGCCCAGCCGCATATTGGTTTTGGCTTGGAAATAATCGAAGCTGATGTGATTGCACGGTATCATCGACTGCTTGGGGAAGAAGTAGTATTCAACACCGGCACTGACGAGCATGGTCAAAAAATCTATCAAAAAGCATTAGAAGAAGGTAAAGAACCAAAGGACTATTGTGATGAGTATGCAAAAAAGTTCGATAATTTAAAACAACTTTTAAACTTAAGCTACACAAATTTTATTAGAACAACAGATGAACATCATATCAAGGCAGCGCAAGAGTTTTGGCGCCGATGTGACCAAAACGGGTACATATACAAAAAACTGTACAAAGTAAAGTACTGTGTTGGCTGCGAACTAGAAAAAACTGATTCAGAGCTGGTTGATGGCCGCTGTCCACTGCATCCCAATAAAGAGCTCGAACTTCGAGAAGAGGAAAACTATTTTTATCGGGTTAGTGCTTTTGAGCAAAAGCTGTTAGATTTTTATGAACAGCATCCTCAATTTGTGATTCCTGAGGGAAAGTTTGCTGAGATTCGAGCTTTTGTTCAACATGGACTGCAGGACTTTAGTATCTCTCGCCTCAAAGCTAAAATGCCGTGGGGAATTGACGTTCCTGGAGATAGTGAGCATGTGATGTATGTGTGGTTTGATGCATTGGTGAACTATATATCCACTGTCGGTTGGCCACATGAAATGCCTCAGTTTGACCGATTTTGGCCAGTGGTGCAGCTAGCTGGGAAAGATAATCTGCGTCAACAATCGGCGATGTGGCAGGCAATGTTAATGGGAGCAGGGGTAGAGAACTCGAAACAGATTTTGATCAACGGCTTTATCAGTGTGAATGGGCAGAAGATGAGCAAGTCGCTTGGAAATGTGATAAGTCCAGGGCAGTTGGTAGAGCGCTATGGGGTTGATGGAGCTCGTTATTTATTAGTTTCGCTAGGTTCATTTGCCGGGGATATGGATGTGAGTTTTGAACGACTTGATGAGAAATACACAGCCGATTTAGCCAATGGAGTAGGGAATCTGTGTTCCAGAGTTGCAAAAATGTGTGAAAAAGCAGGTGTAGAATTTGCTCAAGAAAAGATTGAACTCTCCAGTGAGTTTATGAAACATATGAGTAGTTTTGAGTTAGATAAAGGTCTAACGTATGTTATGCAGGTTGTGTCAGATCTAGACAAATCACTTGCGATTTCTCAGCCATGGAAAAAAACGGGCGACGAACAACGAGAAATTTTATGTGATGCTGTTGCCAAAATTCGCTTAATTGCAGCTCATTTGCAACCATTTATGCCCGAAACTGCGAAGACGATTGCAGAGAGATTTAATCAAACGAAAATTACAGCACTGGTACCATTATTTCCACGCTTAAGTTGAGTTTTGGAGTTTTAATTATTGTTTATGAACCTTCAATTAGTTCATAAATGCCAGAAATGAAAGATTTATCCGCTTATTGGTCACTATCTATCACCTATAACCTATCACCTACTCGTCCGACGTAGCTTCAGCGGAGTCGGATAACCCAAAGAATGATCATTGATACACACGTTCACTACAATCTCGAGCCCCTGTACTCGGGACAAGAATCTGATCAAGCGAATAAAATGAGTACAAAAAGTACTCAAATATGGCGCCGACATTGGGAAAAAGCCCAGCAAAACGGAGTTTCGCACTCTATAGTTATTGGTACAAATGTCATGACCTCTGTGACAGCAACTCAGATTGCCGGCAGTGAAAAAAATATATTTGCCAGCGTAGGTATTCATCCCAGCGAGTGCGTGCAGAACTACTATGATGCTCTGGCAAGTAACGTTGCCTTGTTTGATACTCTGTTTGACGACATTGATCTTGATGTGTCACAGATTGAGCACCTAGCAAATGAAAAAAAAGTGGTGGCCATAGGGGAGGTAGGGTTAGATTATTACCGGCTCCCCAAAGATCTTCGAGCACAAAAAATTATTGTTGAGTTACAAAAACATGCGTTTGAACGGCAGTTATCGTTAGCAAAGAAGCATCACTTACCGGTTGTCATCCATGTTCGTGACCAAGAAGTCATCATCGAGCCAAAGCCAGGGAATGCGTATTGGGATGCACTGTCAATACTACAGTCGCACAATGTGCAACAATTTACTCTTCACTGTGTTTCGGGTCCGATTGTATATGTCCAGGCAGCAATTGAGATGGGGGGATATATGGGATTTGATGGCAATCTGACCTATAAAAACGCTCAAGCAATCAGAGACATTTTTGCCATAGTCCCTGAACATCGAAGGCTTGTTGAGACCGACGCTCCATATCTTCCGCCACAAGAGTTTCGCGGTAAAGTCTGTGAGCCATGGATGATTAGTAAAACAGTTGAATATATTGAAAAAGAGTTGAAATTTGATCCAGCTAGATTAATAGAGAATTCCAAGAAGTTATTTCAATTTGACTGATTTTTTTGTGGAACCTTGTTACAATAATCCGAATGGTGTTTTATCCCTGAAACCTGACACCTGAAACTTGAAACCTGAAATGCTTAAAAACTACGTCCGTCGCCATCCAGTAAAAACCCAGCGATTTTTGGAAATCCTACCGGGCTTTGTTTCTTGGTCGATGATACTATTCCCATTTTGGGGGTCGTTGGTAGTTCCTGAATTTGTAGCGTACTATGTGATTGGATTTAGCGTGTATTGGTTGTACCGATCGTTGACTCTTGCGATTTTGGCAGTTGTAGCGCACATACGCATCAAGCAAAGTACTCAAAATGATTGGATGAAAGATGTTAAACTCATCCCAAAGTGGGACGAGATTCATCATTTAATTATTATTCCGACCTATAAAGAGCCTCTAGAAATTTTGGAACGATCACTACAACATTTATCACATCAAACCTACCCGCTTGATCATTTACATATTATGTTGTCATTTGAGGAGCGTGAGGGGCAAGCAGCGAAAGAAAAGGCGAGCGCTTTACAGCAGAAATATAGACAGCAATTTGGCCATTTATGGGCGACCTATCACCCTGATATCGACGGAGAAGTGAAGGGAAAATCGTCAAATACGAGTTGGGGAGCAAAACAGGCGAAAAAATTACTGATTGATCAAATGGGGTATGCATTGGATAAAGTAACAATTTCGAGTGAAGATGCGGATGCTCTCTTTCACAAACAGTACTTTGCTTGTCTTACCGCAAAATTTTTGACAAATCCTGATCGATACTATCGTATATGGCAAGGCAGCATCTCGTTTTACAATAATATTTGGCGGGTTCCTGCTCCGGTTCGGGTGCTTGCGAGTGTGTTTAGTGTCAATCAAATGTTTATTTTGATGCGTCAAGATCGACTGATTAATTTTTCTACCTACTCGATATCACTAAAACTTATTGATGAGATAGGGTATTGGGATACCGATGTTATTCCTGAGGATTACAGAGTTTTTTTCAAAGCATACTTTGCAACTGATGGTCGAGTAGAAGTCGAACCACTCTTTATCAGTGTGTTTGCTGATGCAGCCGAGTCTCATGGATGGTGGGCGACAATGGTAAATCAGTATGAGCAATTGAAACGATGGGCTTGGGGAGTCAGCGATGATGCCTATATCATTCAACGCTATATTTTGGCTGATAATATTCCATTTTGGGATAAATCGATTCGAGTCCTCAAAACCATTGAAGATCATTTTTTGTGGCCGGTGAACTGGTTCGCTGTAACCATCAGTGCTTTTTTGCCACCACTATTAAATCAACAATTTAATCGCACAATTTTAGGGAAGACCTTACCGCAAGTTACCTCAACATTACTAACACTGTCTTTGGTTTCGATGTTTGTGATTTTCCTTATTGATGCGCGCAATCGCCCCAAGCGTCCCGAACAACATGTGCTCAAAAAAGTGTGGTCATATATCACTCAACCTTTGGAATTTTTGATGTTACCATTTTTAGGGTTTTTCTTTTCTGCGCTGCCTGGGATTGATGCGCACACTCGGCTTATGCTGGGAAAATACATTGAGTATCGAGTGACTGAAAAAGTATAATGGTGCCTGTACACGGCGCCAGCAAGTGCTATAGTAGAAAGCACCAAAAATGTTAGTAATTACTCTGATGGAACGGTCTAAAGATCGTTAGTGAAAGAAAGTAGGATCTATGTCGAACACTCGATTCAGTCGAATTCTCCTCAAAGTTGGAGGAGAGTCAATGTTGGGGAAGCGAGAGTACGGAATTGATCCAGATGCCGCAGAACAAGTGGCACAACAAATTAAAGCAGTGTACGCCAAAGGAGTGCAAGTGGCTGTGGTGATTGGCGGGGGAAATATTTTTAGAGGAATTTCTGGATCGAAAAATGGGATTGAGCGGGCTACTGCTGACTATATGGGGATGTTGGCGACTGTGATGAATGCTCTCGCACTTCAAGATGCTTTAGAAAAGGCAGGGATTCCAACACGGGTACAGTCAGCGCTTTCGATGACCAGTGTTGCGGAGCCTTTTGTACGGCGTAAAGCAATCCGTCACATGGAAAAAGGACGAGTAGTCATTATTGGTGCTGGAACTGGTAATCCCTACGTCACAACTGACACTGGTGCTTCATTGCACGCCTTGGAGCTTCACTGTGATGTTGTGATGAAAGCGACGAAGGTCAATGGTGTGTTTGATAAAGATCCAGTCAAATATCCAGATGCAAAGCGATACGAGGTGTTGAATTACAAAGACGCAATCAGTTTTGATTCAGTTCAAGTGATGGATACGGCTGCATTGGCGATGTGTAGTGAAAATAACATGGCAATCATGGTGTTTAAGCTGTTTGAAGAGAACAACTTAGAGCGAGCAGTGATGGGAGAAAGTGTTGGCACGATAGTAAATCACGAACCGACACAGTTTGCAAAGAAGTAGCTATAGTGTTGTCGAGTTGTTTGGTAGTTATGTTGTTTTGGAAACCCTAGCGCTTAACCACTCAACCACTGAACAACAGGTCTGTTACTTTTCAAACCTTTCCAAGGTGAATTCAATTTTTCGTTTCATGACTTTTTCCACATCAATATCAAGCTCGTTGGCCAGCAAAAGCAAAGAACCCATTACATCTGCAAACTCGTCTTCAACATTCAGCTGAGAAAAATTTTCGATTTTTGTGGCTCGTTGTAAATGCATACTGGTGAGAATTTCATCAGCCAACTCACCAAATTCTTCAACAATTTTCATTGTTCTGGCAAAAACACGTTTGTTATGGTCGTCAATTGGCCAGCGCTCGTTGAGCAACTGTGCAATATATTTATATTTTGTGACTAAGTCTTGAATGGTCATAATCTGAGTATTGTCAATTTTTATCAGAATCAAATTATACCAGAAAATCGAGGAAATTAAACCTATAGGTTTACTTATCGGAAATTTTAATTTGATCGGCAACCGGGGGAAATGGTAAGGCAGTTTTTGCCGGATCTGCCTCTATAAGCGAACTTCTTAGCTCATTGACCATTTGCTCGATTTGAGAGGCCGTTTTGAATTCTGGTGTGACAGTTGGAGTTGGCGTTTGTGCGATTCCTTCTGAGGGCCTTTGTTTCATAACAGTCAGAATCCAAAAGACGGCAACTAAAAATAAGGCAATAAATGATCCCGCAAAAATAAGAACAGGCGGTTTTTTGACCGTTCCATCGCTCGATTGGTACTCGATTTTTTTCCGAGACGAAAGATGAAGTGGCTCTTCTTGTGCAAATCGAGTTTGATTGTCTAAATAGGGTTCTTGCATATCGTTATTTGCGAATTTCCTCCAAGAATGCAATGACTTGGTTAATTTGTGCGTACACAGGACTCAGACTTCCAGTCAACTGCGTGTAGTCGGATAAACTGCGTTTTCCTGGAGATGAGTACAGTTGCGTTTTGATGGGTGTAAAAGTAGTGTCAATGGAAACGATGTTACGACTAATTTCTGCAAACCCGCGATCCTTTTCTGCTTTCACAGCCGTACTAAGTGGCTGAGTGTTGACATATTCTTGAACGGCATTGCGTGTGACCAACAATTTATCATACGCAATTTGCATACTGCCAACTTTGATAAGACTCAGAATGTAGTACGTGTGTGACTGTAAGCTGCTGAAGCTGACCAGAAAGCTTGTGGATACTTTATCAAGTTCAAATCGATCTTTAGCATTCATCACTGCAGTTTTGTGAGTCTGCACTTGTTCCTTGAGGAGTGTGAGAGCGATGCGCTCTGGCGATTTGTTCTCTAGGGGAATTCCTCGAGCCTGGGACAGTTGCTCATCAAGAATATCGATGTACGTAATAAGAACGTCTGCTCTGAGTGCGAGCAACTGTCGAGTCTCAGCAACGGCAACTTCCTGGGAAGCCAAGGTATTAAGCTTATGATACTGGCCAACAGCGACAAAGTATTTTTCTTCTTGATTTCGATACAGTTCCAATTGTCCAAAGTAAGTGTTTTGCAGATTACTTAACTTTTGCGGGTCAATTTGTTGGGGTACAACAGTAACGCTTGCATTCTGTTGTGCCGCAATTCGAGCAGATGAAGCGAAAAAAAGAAGCAAAAGACAGCTGGCTACAAAACTCAGTTTCTTTATCATACGCACATTGTAACAAAGTCGCGAAGAAACGAGTAGCAACGTTTTTAACACCAACATCAAACACGACAAAAAGTGTTTACACAGTATTGTGAAGCGCTTTTTCTCTGGCAAATGTAATGGCTTCATACATAGCTTCAAACGTGCCGGTGTCTAACCAACGTCCTGTGACAAATGAAACATCAAGAGTACCTTCCTGAAGATAAGCCATATTCAGATCAGTAATTTCAAGTTCTCCTCGGGGCGATGGTTTAAGTTGTTTGACCTTTTCTATGACAGTTTTGTCATACATATATAAGCCAGTCACAGCAAAATTTGATCTGGGTGATTGTGGTTTTTCGACAATACTAACTGCCTTATTGTGTTGATCAAACTCAACTACTCCATATCGCTCTGGATCCTGAACTTCTTTTGCAAAAATTCTGGCGCCTGTTTGAAAAGAGCTCATTGCCTGAGAGAAGTCATCTTCAAATAAGTTATCCCCTAGGATCAAACAGACATTGTCAGTCCCGATAAAATTTTGGCCAATGATAAACGCTTGGGAAAGCCCCTCAGGCTTATCTTGAATTTCGTAGGTAAATTTACAGCCAAATTCTTTGCCACTACCAAGAAGATTGAGGAAATCACCAGCCCGCTCTGGAGAGACAATAATTAATATATCCTTAATCCCGGCTTTCATGAGTGTTTCCAGCGGGAAAAAAATCATTGGCTTATTGTAAATGGGAAGAAGCTGCTTACTCGTAACTTTAGTAAGCGGTCGTAATCGAGTGCCACTGCCGCCAGCAAGAATAATTCCTTTCATATGATCCTTTCCTTATTAGATTTGTCGCGTAATAACAATCTTGTCCCAAACGCGCCTATTTGGCATTTTTCTATGTTACTTTTCCCCTCAAAGAGCCCGGCTACAAGTCGTCGAAAAAGCCTCGAAAAATGCGCAAATAGCATCGTTTGGCTACAATTTCTTATTTCGCGACAAGTCTATTTTTCAAAACGCTTTTCGATCCTAACACATCAAACACTGTATTTCCATTACTCTACTGGCATTCTTGATTGTTGCCGGTATGAAATTGCCTCTGTGATGTGTGTATCTCGGATCTGTGTTGAAGCTTCAAGGTCGGCTATTGTTTGAGCAACTTTAATCAGTTTAAAAAAACTTCGAGCGGTAATGTGCAGTCGATTGGTGGCTGTCTCCAGAATCTGTTTTGCTTCGCTGGACAGTGTGCAAAACTGTTTGACAGCAGTTGAGTCAAGCTCTCCATTCGTGAGATATGCTGTGTTTTTCAGTCGTTGTTGTTGAATAGCTCTTGCTGCCTTGACTCGCTTAAGAATAGTAGCTGATGATTCACTCATGGAAGTATTTGATTGCAGAAGTTTGGTTGAATCAACTTCTTGAACAGCAATATGCATATCAATTCGATCTAAAATGGGCCCAGATAGTTTTTTGCTGTACCGTGAAATGGCAAACTCGTTACATTGACAATCATGTTTTTTTGACAACAAATAACCGCACGGACACGGGTTAGCAGCAGCAATCAAGGTAAAATGTGCTGGATAGCTTGTCGATCCTGAGGCACGAACGATGCTAACGGTATGATCTTCAAGCGGTTGACGAAGACTCTCAATACAATTATTCGCAAATTCTGGGAACTCATCCATGAATAAAATTCCTCGATGGGCAAGTGAGATCTCACCTGGTTTTAATTTACTGCTGCCACCAATGAGACCAACTTGTGAAATTGTGTGATGAGGAGCGCGAAAAGGACGATCAGTGATGAGTCCGTTCATACTCATTCCCGCAACCGAGTAAATTGTAGTGACTTCAATCGCTTCTTGCTCTGTCAATGGCGGCAAAATAGAAGTCAATGCTTTAGCTAACATCGATTTTCCAGTGCCTGGTGAACCATTAAGCAATACGTTATGCGACCCTGCTGCTGCTATTTCCAGTGCACGCTTTGCGATGCTTTGGCCAATAATGTTGACGAAATCGGTACCTATTTCACAGCTGAGAGAAGACTGGAATGGTTGAGCACTGATTGTTGGTAAAGGGTGTTTTTGTTGAAAGTGTTCAATAAGCTGAGTGATATGACTGACAGGATGGATTGTAATTCCGGATATAATTTGGACTTCTTTCTGATTTTCGCTGGGTATAATCACCGCTTGAAATCCGTGAGTACGGGCGTGCAGCACAGCCGGTAGCACTGCTTTTACTGGGCGGATTCGACCATCGAGCGATAACTCTCCTAAAAACAGTGGAGCTGAGTCAGAAAGTGTGATATGACCAAATGCATTCAGAATTCCCATTGCAATTGGCAAGTCAAACGAAGGTCCCTCTTTAATAATATCGGCAGGAGCCAGATTGATCGTGACTTTTTTTGCTGGAAACTTTAATCCACAATTTTGTAAGCAAGTACGAACACGTTGTTGTGATTCCTGAACGGCTTTACTGGGAAGACCAACGATCGAAAGTCCTGGTTTTCCTCTACCGGCATTGACTTCAACTTCTACACTGATGGTTTCTAGGGCAAGGTGAGTGACCGAAAATACTTTTGCTAACATGACATGTATTACACACGTCAATCATGACAAGAACATGACATGAAGGTGAGCAAAGTTTATTCGTCTGAATCCAAGTCTTTTTTTAAGTTGGTGTACCAATCGTCAGCCATCTTATGAACGACATCTTTAAATCCAAGACCAATAGCTAACCCAGCAGAGATGGTGACTGCCGAAACCAATCCTATGAATAAAATTGTGATGAATTGTTGGGCAATGCCAAGTTCAGAAATTGAAACTAAGACAAAGATAGTGAGGGTGAGATAGCTTGCAACTTTTCCTAAAAGTCGTGCATGTTGACCATCAATACTGCGAATAGATCCCTTCACCACACTTTCTAAAACACCTGCAATCAAGACTCCAAAGAAGAGAATCACAACTGCGCTAAAGATCTTTGGAATATAGGAAAGTACCTGGTCAAGAATTGTGGCAAGTGAATGCAGCCCTAACACCGAGACTGATGTTTGGATGACGAGCAACATGAATAGCCAGTATCCAACGGACCCAATAATATGTTCGATCTTGGTGCCCATCTCAGCATGTTTAAAAAAAGCTTCAAGCGGAGTGTTTTTGATAGCCTTGGAAAGTTGCAACACTTCTAAAGACTTTTCAATCAATTTCTTAATCCATTTTGCGATAAATGTCCCGATCAATAAAATCAACAAAGCACCAACGACCTTTGGTAAAAATGCATACGTTTGTGCCAAACTAGTGAGATAAAGGCTTGAAAGGTATTGAGAAATTGTCGGTTGGTCCATAATTGCCTTTCTTGTTTTGGTTATTGTACTCTATGGTATGCAGCTATGACAAGTTTTCCGGGGATGATATACTATCCTAGTCTGATCAAGTAGTTACCCTGAAGTAATTCAGGGAGGAAAGTCCGGACAGCAGAACACAGGGTGTCTCATGAAAGTGAGACCAACTTGATCATTCAAGTTGAGAGTTAGAGCAACAGTAACGAATCGGGTGACGCCGAATGAAACGACCAAGTCATCTGGGTACGCCGATGTTTATCGGAGTGGCAATCCTCCTCGCTGCAACTGACGATCTTCACCTTAATGGATGTGTTCCCTATCATGGTGATAAAGCTGCAGGCATTAGAGAAATGACTACATAAACAGAATCCGGCTTATGATCAGACACCCCTTTTGGGGTGTTTTTTTTAAATTTCAGAAATCAATCGAGGTGAATGAGTTGTTTTGTCTCTCGCAAATAGATTTGTACTGCTGTTCGCATAACTATAAAGATGGGAATAGCAAGTAGTGCTCCTGTCACATGGCCAAGTTGAGCTCCAACTAAAATGAGCACGATACTTACCAGTGGTTCAACATTGACTGCAGCTTTCATGATTTTGGGGACAAGAAAGTTATTCTCAAGTTGTTGAATTGCGATGTACATGATCATCACAATGAGTGCCATCGACGGTGTTAACAAAATAAAAGTAATTAGAATAGCTGGAATCGCTGAAACGGTTGGCCCAATGTTTGGTAGCAATTCTAAAAATCCAGCTAAAACAGCAAGGGGAAGTGCGTAAGGGATCCCAAGTACCCAGAGTCCGAGGTACGTTGTAAAACCGATGCTAAGCATCAATACGACTTCTCCACGTACCCAGCCTCCCAACTCAATCGATAAAGTATCCAAAAACTCTTGTGAGATTTCTTCAAACTTTTTAGTGTGAGGAATCCAAAAAAACATCCGATGGAGACTGTGTTGTTCAAGCAACATGTAAAAACTCATAACCAAGAGTGTAAACAAGAAAAAAATACTCGAAAACGTAGTGGTGATAACAGAGAGTACGGAGTTTAGAGACCTACCGACTTGTCCTAAAATTGAACTAAAGTCTTGTATGGTAAATTTAAACTCAGTAAGCTCTTTCGGGAGGCTAGCTGGCTGCAAGTAACGAACCATGTTTGCGAGCTCCCCAGCCAGTGGTGGAACTACTAGACTGAATAAGAGAGCTAATACCCCAAAAACGCACAAATAAAGCCAGACAATAGCGAGTGCTCGTGGAACTTTCTTTTTTTCTAAGATATTTACTGCTGGTCCGAGTGCGGACATGATGATCAGTGACAAAAACAACGAAACAAGGATTGAACGAACTTGATAGAGGATAACTATCCCAAACAAAGTGCCAAGCACGTTGACTATACTTTTATTTGAGATCTGAATAGTGTGTTCGACAGAAGAATTGGACATAACTTGATGCTATTACCGTAGAATAGCATCTCTTGTGACCCATTGTATAGAGTTCATTTTCTTAAACCAGGTGATTTGTCGTTTGGCATATTTAAACTCGCGCTGAGTCCACATAGTGATCAGTTCTTGTTGAGAAATCTGTTCATTGAGATAGGCTTCAATTTCTTTTACACCCATGGTTGAGTAGCTTTGCCACTGTTTTGCCTGTGAACTGGTGAGGAAAGCTTCGACTTCTTGGATTGCTCCATTTTTCATTCTTGTTGCAACTCTGTTTGAGATTATTTTTTTCAGTTGTTCAAGATCGAACTGTATCCCGTACCACTGGTGATCAGTTTCCTTACCGAATACTGATGTTGAGTGTGGAGAGTTGGAAGTGTGTGAAGGGCTAGCGGACAGTTTTTCGATCCA
>CAZOWX010000029.1:0-19171 GCA_964583795.1 uncultured Pseudomonadales bacterium
TCCTACTCCGCAGTCTTTCCCATTTTTTGTCTTCCTCATACAATCCCAGTGCACGCAATTCACGATTATCATGTCGCTGTGCATCTACAAAAGAGCTGAGCGATTCCCATTCTTCAACGGAAAATAGCGGTCTCGATCTGTGTAACAGAACAAAGATTTGCTGAAAGGCAGAACGTTTATTTTCTTCTAAAACCAGGTTACAAATTGCTCTAATTTGCTTACGCAGAAGACCGTCGTACTGACATAACACCTTAAAATGATTAAACTGATCTGGAGGTAACTCACCTTCCATCAATGAAGCTTCAAGTGTGTTCATAGATTCTCATGCTCATCTTGTAATTAGGCAGGATGACCACCATGAGTGAAACTATTGTGTTAATCTGATTACCGGAGCTGCACCTTCATCTGTTATAACACTCTCGTCTTGTTCACCATCGACATCATCTCCCAATCTCTTGCCTTTCTCTTTCCGCACATCTTCCCCTTTGAGTACTCTGCCAATCCAATTAACTAGCGCTGATAATTCTTCTTGATATCCCAAAAACCAAACATCCCACTCTGCCTTTACTCCCGAATCCTCAAACTCAAGATCTTGAAGAACAGTCATCATATTTTGGCTGATTATTAGCATGTGTTCCAGTTTTTGTTGGACGCCACCTTCTATTAGTTGTGCGATATCTTCAAGCTTGCAAAAGCTTGTCACTGCTGTTTGTTGCCAACTTGTCGCTATTAACGTTACACTTTGACCATCATTAGAGGGTTCCATTCCATACAGTAACGCATGCAAACTTCTACTTAATCTAGTATTATCAGCAGCGTTCATATCCAAAAGCTTAAACAGATGTCCTTTACTATCAAGCCAATTCACCATTGCTTCATCGTAGTCATTTGCCCACAACTGCAAGTTTAATGCTAAACGCTTCATCTCCATAAAAATCTGCACTGGTTGCAACTCCAAGTGTTTTGAAGTTAAACCATTTTTGGGGTCTCCAATAGCATCTAACTGAGTATGAAACTGTTGTACACTAAGCAAAATTCGACACCAGGCTTGCACTGAGTAGTTTTGACTGGATTTAAATTCAGTAGCTAGTGCCTGCCAAGAATGAGGAAAAAGCTCCAACTCGCCATCACTCCCTACAGCAAGACTTAAAGAAGTACTACCTGATACATTTGGTATGAGTAAGTGTGAGTGCTGAAGTATTTTCGCTATAAGAAAGTTAATTAGCTGAATTGTTTTGCGATTGATAAATTGACGCACAAAATTTTGTGGGTACTGCTTCACAAAACGCAAGTAGGTTGAGATAAAGTCAGTTGAGAGCAGTGTAAACCACTCCTGAGACTCAGATAGGTAAAGTCGCGCTAAAATGCCAATTGCCTGCTCTGGATTCTCTCTTGTTTCGTTTGCTAAATGATTGAGTTCAGCGATTGATAAACCATTAATCTCCCCCACTCCTTTTAAAAACAACCCCCACTGTTCATAAAGAAATTTTTCACCAAGCAAACCAAGTACATGTTGCTCTAATTCTTTAGTAGCAGTTACAATTTGCGCAAAATCGGTTTTTTTGTCTCTTCCTACCGCCTGAAATTTGTCGATTATAGCTGCTTGTGCTTTATCACCATTCGCAGCTAAACCGGCACTATCTCTAATCTCACTAAAATGTTCGGGTGCTATGGCTGTGATGACATCTGAAACTAATTCTCTAACCAAACGCTCAACACCTTCGTCGTTCAGTTGTTCAAGCTGCCAACGAGGAATGTCATCTTCTACTAGGTCAACACTAGCTAAAAGTCCTTCAATTTGTAGCATACACCCCCTACTCATCTTTTTTGATGTAGGCAGTGATCACATCTCCAGCTTGAAGATTGGAGAAACGAGTAAAAACAATTCCACATTCGTCGCCAGTTTTGACCTTTTCAATCTGATCTTTGCCATGTTGCATGGTTTTGATCTTCGGGTCGGCAACAATCACGTCGGAACGTTTGAGATGTACTAAATCAGTTTTCTTGATCTCACCTTTGGTGACTTTCACGCCAGCAATGCGCTCACCTTTCATATCAAAAATCTGCTGCACAGTGGCTTCACCAGTCACTTCTTCGTCAATCGTTGGTTCCATTAGTTTGAGCACTTGCTTTTGTAAATTCTCTAACAGCTCGTAAATAATCTTAAACACCTTGACTCTGACAGTGTGTTCATCAGCTAGTTTTTGCACTGATTTTGGATACGAGACATTAAACCCCATGATCTGCGCGTGACTCGTTTCAGCAAGCAAAATATCATTCTCGGTAATAGCTCCAACACCACTAGAAACCAGCAGCACTTCTTCAGTGAGTTGTTGTTCAAGAGCTTGAAGTGTCCCCACCGTATCAGATTTTAAAATCAGATTCAGTTTTTGGACGTTTTGATTGAGCAACTTCTCAAGAGAAAAATTATCTACCGAAGCTTCGCCACCAGCTGTGGTTTTTTCAACTGGAGTGCTACTAACTTTTTCCCCAACCATTGGGACTGATTCGAATCCTAAAATCACCACTGGCATTGAAGGCCCCGCTTCATTGACAGTTTTTCCTGCAGCATCGGTCATTCGTTTGACTTTGCCAGAAGCGGTTGGCGTGTAGACCATTTGGCGAGTAGTGAGTGTGCCTTGCTTGACTAAAACGGTCGCCACTGCACCGACTTTATTATCTCGAACAGATTCGATCACAATGGCTTCGAGCGGTGCTTTTGGGTCTGAGGAGATTTCCTGCAACTCAGCCATCACTTGAATAGTTTCAAGGAGTGTGTCGACTCCTTGTCCAGATTTGACACTAATTTCAACTGCGTCGACGTCTCCACCGTATCCAGTCACCTCGATTCCATGTTCAGTCAACTGAGCTTTGACCATCTCTGCTGATGCGGTTGGTAAATCCATTTTGGTAATGGCGACGATGACTGGAACATTGGCTGCTTTAATATGTTGAATCGACTCAATGGTTTGCGGTTTTACCCCATCATCAGCGGCTACAACAAGTATCACAATATCGGTAACGGCTGCTCCACGAGAGCGCATCTTGGAAAACGCTGCGTGCCCAGGAGTATCGATAAAGGTGATTTTTTTGCCTTTATGTTCTGCTTGGTATGCACCAACGTGTTGGGTAATCCCGCCGGCTTCACCCGCTGCAACTTTGGTCTTGCGAATGTAGTCCAACAATGAGGTCTTGCCGTGATCGACGTGCCCCATGATAGTGACGACTGGTGGACGAGGAATGGACATAAATTTCTAATTGACCTAATTGTTCTAATTTCTAATTAACAACTCCAAGGTTGGGCTCAATACTTTTTGATCTAAGAGTCAGATCCTCGATCTTGAAGGCCTCATCCCGCAGTGCGGGACCGGGTTCATTCATCGGGTCAAGGATGATAAACGTTGATCAATTCCTCAAGCTGCTTTCGCTTTCTCTTCTTCTCGCTCTGCTAACTGTGCTTCATAGGTATCAACAGCATCGGAGAGTAGCTTTTTCTGTTCGTCAGTCATCTGGTCAAACTCCATCCATTTTTCTCTGCGATAGCGCAAGTCTTCAAGGGTTGTAAGACGATTCTGAACCAAAATAGCGCGCAACTCAGATGAAAGATCAGCAATTTGTTGATCAATTTCATACTCTTCTTCACCGGTCACTTTGACTTTTTCTTCACCGGAAGCAGACTTAATCGAGATCTTATATCCGGTTAACTTGGCGGCCAAACGCACATTCTGACCTCCACGACCAATAGCGAGTGACAGCTGATCATCAGGTGCGGTTACTACTGCAGTTTTGTTGGCTTCGTTCCAACTAATTGACAAACTCTCTGCTGGTGCAAGCGCTGCAGCCAAGTACTGTTTCATGTCTTCAGAATACGGGATGATATCCACTTTCTCGTTGTTCAGCTCTTTGATGACCTCTTGAACGCGAACACCTTTTTGCCCCACACAGGCTCCAACAGGATCAACCCCCGATTGGTCAGTGTACACAGCGATTTTGGAACGAACACCTGCCTCACGTGCAACAGCTTTGATCTTGACTACGTCTGAAGCAACTTCTGGCACTTCTCGCTCAAATAACTTGGAAACGAGCTGTTTGTCACTGCGAGAAACAATGATTGCTTGGCCTTTGTAGGTTTCACGAATGTCTTTGAGAAATACCGTAACACGACTATTCATCCGGTAAAACTCCCCGCGCATCTGCTCTTCTGGAGGCATGATGCCTTGACCGCGTCCCACGTCAATGATCACGTTTTTGCCATCCATACGAAGCACCATTCCAGAGACAATTTCGCCAAGACGATCTGCGTAGTCCTGAATGATTGAGTCTTTTTCGGCTTCTCGAATTTTTTGCAAAATAACCTGTTTAGCAGTCTGAGCAGCAATGCGACCAAATCCTGGAGGAGTCACATCTTTGGGCTCAGCACTCTCACTTTCCATGTAAAAAATCTTTGATTCACCAGTATTTCCATCAACTTTAGCCGTGTGTTTGGGGTAAAGCTCGTTCCCCTCTTCGTCACGCTCAACTACCACGTTTTGATCTTTACGATAGGCAGCTACTAAAGCCTCTTCTATTGAGCGAACAATGCGCTCGGGATCGATTTTGCGCTCTTTGGCAATCTGGCTGATTGCCGCAGCAAACTCGGTGCGAACCATTTGTTGTTGGATTTGTTTGACTTTTCTTGGCATAGTGATTGGGTATTGGTTATTAGGTATTGGTTATTGGAACGAATCTTGTCGAATACAAACACATGGTTCCCAGGTTATCCTGGGTAATTGTACACCCATTCGCTTCTATTCGTTGACATTCGTTTTTATTAGTTGATCAAAAAAAAGATGGGTCACCCCACCTTCTTCACCATCCAGAGGTATTGTAGCAAAAAATGCAGTACTAATCAAGAGATTCACTTTCCTCTCAAGGTACAAAAGTGACACTGTAACGCTCTGCTATTGGGGTTCTCCAGACGGAGCAAACTGCGGAAACTTTGCATCACACTCTTTCTGAAGGTCTGCACTCAAGGCTGAAAGTTCATCTTGAGTGGCATTGGGATTACTTTGGGCATACTCATTAATGTTTTCAACAGCATCGAGCAAACAACTCGTTGCCGCTTTGCGCTGATCAAGCACTTGTTCAACTTGTTGGTTGGTCTGCTTCATCCCAACATCTTGCTCGGTTACTTGAACAAATATCCCTTTACTTGAGTAAAGAAACACAATAAGGCCAGCGATAACAATCACACTTGCGATAGCAGCTGCATACAGTACGGGTGATGCCTTTTTTGATGGTGTTTGAGGAAGTTGAGTGACTTCTTGCATAGCCACATCGTAATCAAAAAACCAGAGGAATGCAAGGGAGGTGTTGGCTGAAATTAAAAATGTAATTTTTCTCTATTCACTCAACTTTCGATCAAGTACTCTGACCTTAGATCCCGATCCGCCCAGGGCGGACGGGATGACGATCGCTTCCTGCTCACTAAGCCCTAAGCTCTACGGTGTCCGCCGTAGCGAAGCGCGAAGGAGGAAGGCCTAATTATCCCGCTTGCTCAAACTGTTTGAGCAACTCTCGTTGTCGTCCATTGACGTGCTCAGGAATTTTCACCTTGAGTCGAATGTACAGATCGCCTTTACCACTTCCCCGCAAATGGGGAACTCCTTCACCACGAAGTCTTACTAAAGTCCCGCTTTGAGTTCCTTGTTTCACTTTCATGGTAATCGCTTTATCAATCCCATCTACCTTAATCTCTCCGCCCACAATTGCAGTTACCAATGGTACTTCTTCTTCGATGATCAGATCATCGCCTTCTCGAGAAAAACGCTTATCTGGTTTGACATCAAGTACGACTTCAAAATCATCAAAGGCAATGCGTACACCATCGTGAGCTCCAGCCGGAACCTTTATCTTGCGTTCTTTTCCTTGAATCACTACTGTCTTTTGAGTTCCTTTTACCGCTTCCATAAACTCAATACGAAGTGAGTAGCGCTGCTTTCGTTGTCGAGAAAATCCGCCCATGCCTCCACCAAAAAATTGCTCAAAAATGTCAAACGGATCACCAAACCCACCAGCTCCACCAAAACCCTCAAACGGGTTTCCGCCAGAGCTAGAGTACGACCACTGGAACGGACCCGTGCGAAAACCGCCTGAAAACGGATTGCCACCACCACCACCATTTTCAAATGCACTATGCCCAAACTGATCGTAGGTCTGACGCTTTTGTTTATCGGAAAGGACTTGATAGGCTTCGTTAATTTCTTTGAACTTTTTCTCAGCTTCTTCCTTATTATCGGCGTTTTTGTCAGGGTGCCACTGTAAAGCCAGCTTGCGGTAAGCCGATTTTATATCAGCTTCGGAGGCTGATTTGCTGATGCCCAAGACTTCGTAGTAATCGCGTTTGGTAGACATACGTTCCGGTTGTTATGTTGTTATGTGGTTGGTTGTTGATTGAACACAGATGGTAATTAATTTCCGGCAATACTGGACCATATGTGGTTCCCCCTTCGCTAAAAAGCTACGGCGGAACACAGTGAGTTGTTGGCAATTCCCCCAACAACGAATTAGCAGTATAACATATTATATGCTAATTCAACAACTATATTCATGCTGAAATGCGACAAAAAAGCTGTTATGATACTTGCCAATGTCAAGAAAAAAGAGCCAAAAGAGCAGTTCTTATCGTCTTCATTTCTTGCTAACTGCTCTTCTGCTTTCAACAGCAACTCTCCTTTTTTTCATCCGACACACATACTTTTCCTCCAATACTCTTCAGAAGACTCTCTCCTTACCTTCAAATATTTCAACAACTCAAGCAAGCATTTCGGGGTATCAAAGATTAGAGTTACCGTACGATAAAACCTGGGATAAAAATCGATCTCGTTTTATAAAACTCAACTTTTCTTCTGCTGATTCCATACTTTCTTTACAAGCAGGATGGGATCACGGTGAAACGAAGAGTAACAACAGTACTACTCCAACGTTACAAAACGTCTTGTGGCAAACACAAATCACTGGTCAGTCATTAATAACGTATATAGCTTTAGGAAGATATTATGATTCACGATACCTCATTGCTTTATCCACTAATAACAACTTTTTTCTTTTTCACTGTACAACTGATTTTGAGTCTGAGTTATTTATTTCGTGCAGTCCTCCTAAAGAACTTCCTCAATTTAAAAATGCACAAACATTTGATATCAGCCAAGATGGAAAAAGCGTTTTGATTATTCCCACAAATTCTGATGGATCAATGATATCGGTGCTTTCCACTTCTGATTACTCTGTTACCAACCTTTCAAATCCATACAATTCAAATACAAAATTCAAAATCCAATCTGGTAGTTTATATGCTCTTGCTGGTGATAACTCTTTTGCCTACTGGTACAAAGATACCGATGCAAACAGGGACTCAATGGTTATTTACAAAAATAAGCGCTTTTCTCAGATAATAAATGTACCCAATTTGGTCACTTTTAAAAATGGTAATCAATCAGCTATCGATCGGTTGAATACGATTTCAATGACGTCAAACAATGAACTTTGCTTTTCTTGGGGGTCTTCAGGAACTCAAGGAATTTTTATTCAAAAAAATGGCACTTTTGTCCAAGGAAAGCTGAACCAAACTGTGTGTAGTGATGAGTGAGTCTCGACTTTTTTTCTACACTACTTATCCCAACGGGGAAACTCCCAAGGTCCAGGATATTCTGGCGGATTGATTACTCGATCCTGACCGATTGTCGTCACTCGAACTTCTCTGAAATCAAATTCTTCCTAGGCTTTATCGAGCTCATCCATGAAACGCTCTGCAGAGTGCTTGGTATTGGCAATTTGATACATCGAAAATAGTACGACGACTATGGCAATCAGTTGGGTCACAGTCATGGCACTTTTGTAGTAGAACAGGTCGATGAATACCGCACTGATTGGCCAGGTAAGCTCTAAAATGGCACTGGTGCGCGCATGGACTTGTCGCAGACCGTAGTAGTAAATGAGCAAAGCAACTAAACCACTGGAAAATACAATCACAAGCAGCGCTTGCCACTGATCCACACTCACTTGAGTGATGCTAGTGGTCTGTCCAAATCCGATGATAAATATCAATGCAAAAATAGCTGCCATCACAAACCGTAGAAAGGTTGCCAAAATAAAGGAAATTTTTTTGAGCACGATTTTTGAAAGTGAAGTTGATACCGCCCACACCACTCCTGCTGATAACGCCAATAGAGCCGCAATCAGCGTCTCATTCCCTGGAGTCATATTTACTTTCAGATCCTTAAAGGTCACAAAGTACGATCCAATAATGGCAATCGCTGCAAAGAAAATAAAGCGCTTTGACAACCGTTCTTTAAGGAGCAGTGCTGCCGTGGAAATCGCCCAGATCGGTTGCAACTGCTGGAGCAATACTACTACTGAAAATTGGATGTACTGAACTTTCCCAAGCGCTGCAGTGTAGAAAATCGTTCCCAGTGCTCCTGAAAATAACCCCACCAAGGAAATGGCAATCCACTCTTTTTTGGTCATGTTTTTTAACTCACTTTTGCGTTTGAGCACTAATGGAAGCAGGACAAAAATTCCTAAAATATGTTCCCACATCACCACAACAGCTGGCGGAAGTGCGTACAAACTACGGCGCAGTATCCCGTCGATGCTCCACAGTAGTGAAGCACTTACAATCGCGATGTGGTTGAGTTTTTGTTTGATTTTTTTCATGGGGGTCCAGTTTATGTTGATAATGGTTTATAAACAAAATGATATCGTCATCTTTGCGAAAGCAAGGATCTGACTGTGAATATCTTTAGAGTCAGGTCCTCGATACTTGGCCCGCCCTGGGCGGGCCAGGTTCAAGGATGACGCGTTTTTACTGAAATCGCGCGTTTTTTCAGGGGGAATTTTTTGAAGTGCAAAACAAGTGCCACTTTTTATTGGTTACAAAAGCATAACCAATCTTGTGGTCTGACTGTTCTTTCTTCTATCCCGACTATACGGTCGCTGCCGGAGTTTCACCGACTCGTGTCCCGCACTGCGGGACTCGCGGAGTGTACCGCCGATTTTGAATTGAGATTTTTTCAAAATCCCTCACAAAACCCTGAAAGAATGGTTAGAGTATAGCAGGTGGATTATGGATTGTAGATTATGGAAAGTGGGACAATTGAAAAAGAGAGGACCTTAAATACTAAAATGTAATGTGAAGAGTTGTTGGGTAGTTGTTAGGGTGCAAACAATGAAGTAATGCAAAGTAAAAACTTCTGTAGTAAAAAATTTATCTTTTGCGGAATCGTTTAAATACATATTGACTCATCACCATAATAACCATTCCAAAAATTGCCCAAGTAATAGCAAAATAAACCATGAGCATGTCATCACGACAATTCATAACCGCAATCGTAGTTACTTCTTGAGAACAAAGTTGTTGCAAAAGTGCCAATACACTATGAAGTAAAAAGAAAAGAGGGTTTAGTGCAACTAACAAACTTGCAGCTGGATCATTGAATACAGCAAAGAAAAAAAACGGTAATATTCCGCCAATAACACTCGCTATGATTAGACCAAGAACTTCATTCAGTTTTAATTTCATATAATTCCCATGCTAAATATGTTTGTAACATTTTTTTGCTAAATCTGCGGGTTTCCTTTTAAATCTAAAATCTCTCTCGCACGTTGGCGGAGGGAACCATCGCCAGTTTTTTGAGCATACTGCGTGTAGTACCCCGATATCGTTTCTAAATACCCACAGTGACAATCTGCCGGATAGGCATCAATCCCTTCCTCAAACGCAGCAAACGCTTCTTGATATTTCCCTTGTTTATACAATTGAGTTCCATGCTTCGTGCACATCTCCTGCAAAGTAATGCGTCCAGCGATAAAATCAAAGTGATTTAAACCTTCACGCATCATCAAGCGAGCTTTAGCATAGTCCTGCTTTTTTTCTCCCAACCCTATCGCAAATGATTGATAATCCCAAGGGCCATGATAAAGCACTACAACTTGTTCAAAATTTTGTTCCCAATTTTCAAGATCATTTAAGTGCTCATACGCATACCCTTTGACTATGAGCGCCATGTAAAAATCGTGTTTTTCGGGATTTTGGTTAAGAACATATTGCCCAATCTCAATCGCCTCCTGGTAATTTCCACGCCAATTTGCAAGTCGTCCTTCAATGTTCTTCACCGATAAATCGTCTGGATAGTACTGCTTCATCAGCTCGTATGTTGATTGGGCATTTTCCAACTCACGTATGTAGTTGTAATAATTAAACCGAACATGAAACGCATCTAAATCCTTCGGGTCCAACTTGAGTGCTTGGTCAACTAATGCGACTACATTACTGATGACTTCTTGCTTCTTGTTTTCCTCTGCAATATCGTCGATCAAATCCAAGTACCCTTGCGCTAAAATCGCTTTTGCTCGAGCGTTTGCGGGATATAGCGCAACAAATTGCTCAAGCTGAACCAATGTTTTACTAAGCTCATCGTAATTCCCTTGATACAGATCTACGACATCACTCGCTTGATCAAGAAACTGTTGACGCAGCACTGAGGGCGGTACAGGAGTAGTCGTCGGGGTTAACTCAATTTTAAGGCGAGTGTTGAACGCTTCTTGGTTCTTGTGCCGTAAATTTACGAGTGTGTATCCCACACCAACAGCCACAAAAAACAACATACTTAAAAATAGCCCTACTGCAAACCAAGACTGATGTTTATGCAGATGATGCGCTGCTTTATGCAAATGACTCATAGAGTGTTTGAGTACTAATGTGTGCCTTCATTCTGGAGAAAAAAACTCCAAAAGGCAACTGTAGAGATATTGATTAATTATCAAAACATCGTAAATCGAACAGCATCATTTAACTGACGAAACAGGGTTTGCAACTCCTCAGTTGTCAAATGATCTGACTCACGAACAATCACCTCAACCAATACCCAATCTTGATCGGGATGCTGCATTGAAGACCAAACGCGTTGTGAGTAATCAGCGATCACTTGATCACGGCTAGTGTACCAATAGTACACTTGTGCACTGTCTGCGTGAGCGCTATTTGCGGTCTTTATCTGTAACGAGTTGACTGATTGATCGTCAACACTAACGGCTGATATTTCGGTCAACTGATATCCCAATCCTTGTAAACACAGTTCTGGATCGTGATGCACTCGAGCCGAGCTGCTTTTTACTAGCAGCAAACTCAGTTGTTTTTCTTCTTGCCAAACCAGTGAGTACTTGCTCGCGAATGTAACTTCCTTATGAAAAAATAACGTCTGCTCTTTGTCAGAAAAAGGAATTACATGCAACGTACTTCCAGGGAAAGAAAAATTGATCATTTCTTGATCAGGAATAATTTCTGAATGATAAGCAATTGTGAAAACGTGTTTGGTTGCAATTGCTGTAACAACGAACACAAAACTGCATAGCATAAGTAGCTGATTGAAATGAAGTGACGGCAATTTTTTTGAATAAAGCAGAGAAAATGACGATAGTTTGAAAAATGAAAAAAAGGCCGGGCTTTTCTTTTGCACAAAGTACTCATTGGCAAACCACAAAAAAACACAACTCGCTACAAACCCAAATATCCCTAAGAATAGATGTATCATGTCCCCCGCTTCACTTAAACGAAGTACCCCATATACATACACCAGTCCAAACACTCTCCAAATATTAAAAAAGATCAGTAGTAGAAAAAATGTGACCGCAATCAGTACCGATTTTAACGACAGGCGCACCTGTTGAATAAATGAACTCACTACCAAAAAAATCAACCCAAAATATAAACTTTTTACTCCACTACATGGTAAATCAATCGTGGTGGCATAATTTTCAGTCAAAATCACTGTCGATTGCGATACATTACCAGTACCCATTAGTCGAAGCAGCACGCTGACTACTTGCGCAGTAAGTACGCGGATCGGAAAACCAACAAACTTCTGCACCCGCTCGAGAACCGGTAATGTCAAAATAAGTAGAATGAGAACAAAAGTACTGCGTCGCCAAAATTGTGGTACTAAAAACATCCCTATCCAAGAATACAGAGCAATGTACACCAAAATCGGAGGAACAATCTGAAAACCGCCAAGAATATTATTCAGTACCAATCCCAAACAACTCACAACAAAACCAAAAAAAATCAACCAATACGAGTCTTTGCTATCCGCACCTCTTCCAAATCGAAACGCTACAACTGAAAAAATACTCACAACTATGACCGCTACAATCGCATTTTCTCGTAACCAAAAGCTGGTGTAGATTGTTTTCATTTCCACAAAGCCAGGGGAAAAACACCAAACAAGCACTGGCAACAATAACAGCCATGCAAACGAGCGATTGATCTTAGACATGTAAGTATGGGAGATATGCTACTAACCGCTTGCGACCGAACACAACAACTAATCCGACGGTAACAAAAAGCAGTATCCACTCATGTGGCTCTGGAACAGCACTTGTGCCCAACGCCCCACCAGCAGTTGGTTGAGACAGTTGTTCCTCACCCAAATCAAAGTGGGCTAAAAACCGATCATCAGACTGGAGTGCTGCTCGGAGCTGTTCACGTTGCTGATCGGTTACCAAAACGATAAAGGACGAAAATGGCGTGACGATGCCAGCTTGTTGAGCCTGTACGTTAAGAGAGTCCAAAAATTGAATTTGATTGAGTGAAGACGCTGATGCGCGCATGCTTGCTTCAATGGTTCGCTTAGCCACCAAACGTGCTGCTGGTTGTGAAGCATCAACTTGAGTTGCTTGCCGACCACTCAACAATTGCGCCAACGCCTGATCAGCAGTGGTTGCATCACTCAATGTTACCCAACTTCCCAACTCACCCACCACAACATGGTTTTGTTGAGTTGAGATCCTATTCGCTAACTCACCACGAATACTTTTTTGAACTGCAAAGTCCTGCAGCGCTGCCACTCCCGAACTTTCAGCTTTCCCTTCATTGACGAGTAACTGATAGGTCAAATCATCCGGCAACTTTGGGAGTTTGCTATCTTTGTATATGACGTACACACTCTGATCGACAGTTGGAACAAAATTTTTATCCGGCGCATTATCTGCTTCACTACCATCAGTAAACATCAGAACAAGATCGTACTTACCTGAGACAGAAGTGAGCGCTTGAAGACGATTGGTTTTACCAAATGCAAGTTGATTCCATGGTTTTGGATTGTTTCGCTCAAGATTTAAACTGATTGGATCGCTGACAAAATCATTAAAGTAGTACAAATCAACCACATTATTTTCAAGCAGTGAATTCAGCGGTAACTCTTTCTCCAGATAAGCTCTCCAATTACTCACTCCCATGCTATACGAACTATCTGCCAAAATCGCAATGCGCTGCTGCGTGACAGCATGCACACTCTGAGCTAAGTAATCCGCACAAGAAAAGTGTAGTTGGGGATTTTTCTGAAACACAGGGTTAACTGCATGAGGAATGTACAATGTAGTACTGCCGTTACTCGATGATGACAAAACCGTTTTTCCACATTCACTCTCTTCCCTCGCTGTAACCGCAATTTCTGTCGCATCACTAGAGATCGGCTGCAACTGTGCGTCGGCAGTTTTATACTGAAAAGTTGTCTTATTATTGTGAAAAACATTGCGCGATTGTGTCATCGCCGGCAGCGCTACATTGCCGTTTTCATCAATCACACTCACATAGGTCAAGCGCATTTTTTGATTTCTGACTGTAGCTGTGAGTCGCTGACGTTGCCACGAAGAAAGGTTCTCTTCTTTGACTGGGATCGGATACACTCGCAATTGATACTGCTGTGGCCCTACTTGCTCTACGATGGCTGGATCAATACTCCTTCGGTACTGGTTTTCAATTGTTTGATTTGCAGCTCCTTTCGCAGCAATTTCCCCTTGATTAATCTGTGGGGTTGGCTGTGGAACCATAAACTTCGTCGCTGTAGGAGTTGGTAAAACCTCAGTAGCACTGAGTGCTTGCGTTGGTTGGGGTACAAAAACAGATTCAGTTTTTTCTGATTCAAGCTCAAGATCAGGACCAATTCTCAAATCTGTTATCACACTGTCAACTGGCAGTGAAAAAAGATAAAACACTTCTTGCTCAGTGTTGGTAACATTCTCATACTCTTCTTCAATACTGACGGTGGCAAATTGATTTGTCACATCAGGTTTCGCTGTGATGAGTGAAGAAACTAACAACACATCGGTGTCTTCTTTATCAAGCACACTTGACTTCATTTGATCAGAGGAAAAGTTGAATGAAGTCGACAAAATACGTGAAACATCTTTTCCTTGTGCCAACTGAATTGGTTCATCAAATAACGCTTGATAGTACTCACCTGCTTTTTGAACATCCTCGTCAAAGTTACCGTTGTACACAAAAGGGAATGCTGCGGCGGTAAACCACTGTTGAATGCGCTTTGCGGATGGCTCATCGAGTTTTAATGTATCAATATACCCTTGTTGTAAAAACGACATTTTCGAGTCAGTTAAATATCGATAATGTGCCAAGTAGGTGTTGACCAATTTTGAGCGTAACGATGAATCGCTGTTTATCAGTGAAGAAGCAGCACGCGATCGATCGTTAAAGTTGGTCATGCGCTGATAACTCTCAATACGGCTATTCACCGACAACATACTTCCTTGAAACGTCAGCGCCGCTGCCAAAAAAACATAACCACTTGCAAACCCAAAGACGATTTTTTTAGTGAGGCTTTTCTTCTGCTTTGTGAGTATTTTTTTGAGGCGCAAAAATGCTTTGAAATACAGCGCTAACCCAATAAACGGGCTACTCATCAGAGACGTAAACAAAGTAAAAACACTTACGATAAGAACGAAACCCGTAATCAATTCCCAGAACGACCGAACGTAGCGTAGTCCAAATCCATTGCGCAAGATTTCCCCAGAGGCATTGAAAAGCATTGCAATCACAATGGGTAAAAAGAAAAACATCAGTAGTGATGCATAGACACCAACCAGTGTTGCTGCTAAAAAAGCTAAGAGCTGAACTATGGAAAATGTTTTTCTCCGTGGTAACGGTCGGAACAAATACAGCGAATAACTGATGATACTTATTGTTGCTGTCAATAAAAAGAAGATATTAATTGGAGTGAGTGTTTTAAGAAAAACCAATCGCGCCAGAGTAAATGAAAGGATCGGAACCTCGATACCAAAAAGTATTTGCAAAAGTCTGGTTGGCTTTTTATACGACCGAGTCACTAAAGCAGCCAAAACGATAACTAACGGCATCGCACCAACAACAAAAAATGTCAGTACGATATCGAAAGGTACAAATTGAAAAAATTGTTTGAGATCGAAAAAGTTTCTTTCAGGGGAAAAAACAATTGCAAGGAGTGTACTCAAACCAAAGTTAACTGATGTAAACCCGAGGGGAAGGTTAAATCCCCAAAATAAAACATGTGCCAAGATGGGCAGAATACGCATTTTCCGAGCGGTTGTATTCATAGGGTGTATTATACCATTGCATACACTCTCGAGGGGGGAGACTGACAAAAACGCCGAGCTTTGACAGTTAACAAATTTTTTATTGACAAAACACTGATACTCAGATCAAAACTGCTACCCTGCTACACCCAAGATACCCATAACAAAAAATACAGTCATTGCTAACACCAGTTGGAAAATCAAACCCAAGAATCCCCAACCAAGTATTGACCAAGAAAACTTGCCTTTCGATGCATGTTGTTGTTCCCATTCCTTCAGTTCTTTTGCACCAAAAAGCCAAGGATAAAATAACCCTAGCCCCTGTGATGCTTTCGCTATTTGGCGCCCTTGCTCTTCTCCAGCCATAATGATCATGAAAACGAGGATTGCAGTAACTCCAACATTAATACCAATCCCTTTCCAAAAAAATTTCTTCGCGTCCTCTTCTCGACCCATGCGCTTAAAGTTTTGCCAAATGAGTAAAAATCCGGCACCTAAACCAAACACAAAAGAGCTCGCAGATAAAGATGTTTTCCCCCATGGCAAAACATTCGATTTGGGAGTATCGCTACTCGTAGGAAGAGCTGCTGCTTGGCTGGTCATTTGCGCCACTGATTCATCCATATCTCTCCTTTGAAAAAAGTATCAACTCATGTAACTGTACTGTATTTTTATCAAAAAGTAACGTGTTTTACATTTGCTTTTTAGGCACTACCACTCTATGTCCAACTGTGGTTCTTCTGCCAATACTGGCTTTTCCTCTGAAATAAGCGGACAGAGCACTACCAGGTACCCGTAGAATTTGTCAGGGATATCTCGGGCAAACACTCCCACTTGGTAACTACCAGGTTTAAGTTTTAAACGTGCTTTACTCTGTTTTGTGTCGTACGCCATGTCGGTTACCACCACCTCACTCGAACGTACATGTAACCACCCTAATGGAGTCGCCCCAGTTACAATCCGATACTCTTTTTGAGTGGGCACTGGTATCTTTGAATCGACGAGTCGAATGATGACATCAAATGTCCCATCACCTCCAGTTCCCCATAAAAAAAGTTCACCATGATTCATCTGTGCTACAACTCGCTTGGGATCATACTCTGTGTCATTCACAAAGTGTGCATCTGCGATTTGCAAGGTTCCTGACTCGGTTGCAACACTGGATTGTTTGGTTGCCAGTGTGGTCACTTCCCCCACACCATCAAGCTCATAGAGCTTTTGTGCAATGCGCACAGCGCACAACGAAAATCCTGAATCGGAAATACGATAGGTACTTTGATACCGTCGAATCGCGGAGAGATACAGCTGAAGTTCTTTTTTATCAGTTTGACCGTTTTTAAATGCTCGCTCCGATTGGTGTGCTGCCTGTTCTAGCAGCTTCATCCGAGGCTGACCAAAACTGTGAGCGGCTTGATCGAGGAGTGATTGGATGTCGGACATAGCAATCAAATTACGCGAACGATAGCATAACAGCAATTATAGTGATCCCGAGCGTTCCCACGATCAATAGTGGAAGCATCACTCTTTTGGGAAATGGATGTACACTGCGACGTTGCTCAACTTTGTACGCATTCACAAAATTTGACAGCATAAACATTGTCCAGCCAAATGCAACGAGCACCCAAATCACCAAGAAGGAACCACGCGAACTGAGCAATAAAAAAGCGACCCAGAGAAATCGATCCATGATTATAAAGGCAATGCCCAACAAAAATGCTAGGCGTTTTCCCATCGCCGAACCGATTACAATCCCAACCATGATCATTAGCTCAAATAACACTGGAAGAGTAAATAGTGACCCATTTATGGCAGTAATAACTCCAGTTACGATCACAGAGACTAACAACCATAGCGCGCTCTTACCTCGAAATGTTTCTTGAAACGGCAATTTGTCATACAGTTGTACTTGGCGCTTGAGCATGTTTTCTTGCGCTTTTTTGCTGATGATTTGCATCGACTCGAGTGTTTCCTTAGCCGTTGGAGTGACAACATCGGAACTTTTTTCTTTTGGCAACTTTTCGGATGATGCAACCAGAAATTCTAGAATCGCTTTCATCTGCGGTGCATTGTGCATGCGCCGAAACATTGAGTACTGTTCAAAAAAAAGCTTGCCATCTTGATATCCAATCCAAGCATTATCGGTCAGTTGCTGATCAAGTCCTGAATTCTCAATGAAACTCACCATTTTTTTACTCTGATTGTTGACGTTGGTACTGACCCACTCATCTTCAATCAAACCAAACCGGTTTACCCCATGTACTTGTGAAAATCGAGCCCGCAAGAGTGGATCGTTATACAATACGAAAAAATCGTGATCACCCAAATCAAGCGCTACCTCAATCCGAAACACGGTCACGGCACTGATCGCTACTCGCTGATAATAATCAAATATGGCAAATGAATGTTTTTTGAACCCTCCTGAGACCCGTTGACGATACCCATTCGCAGCAGCTTCGCTGTATGTCGCCTTCATTTCTGAGGCGATGGTTTTAAGATTTTTAATATACCCACTGGCCCCACTGATAAAAGTGGAAAACTTACCCAATCGACTCTCCGACGGGATACGTACTCCCATCGACAGAAATGCCGACAAACTCACACTCACCATCAAAATGAAAAACTCAAAGACCGGAGCGCCCGAAGCATTTTGGCCATTAAAGTGAGACTGGGCAGTAAAGAAAAGAATAAGACTTGCCAAAACCAGAAATGATGCCAAGTAGTTATGCACCACCTTTTTGGAAATCACCAGAGCTAAGGCCACGGCATTTGACAACAATAGCGCTCCCGTTAACCAAGAGTGACCCAATAAAAAGAGTTGAACTCCTGAAAATGTCTGACCTTGAACACTACTCCATGGGAAAAAAAGCAAACCAGTCGCCACCAGCTGCAAACCAATGATCGCGTAGCGCAAACTTTGAACTAGTTTCTTCTCATCACCAAACATCACCTGAAAGTACAGGTACAAAACGCAACCAATAAACCCTGCTAAAAACGCACCCATGACGAGAATAACGATGAGGATGTCGGTGTTCATATTGATATTTAACAATACATCTCAAAGTATTATACCAGACATATTGAGTAAATTTTGTACTCAATTCTTTTTCGCGTAGTTTTCCTCCCAAAAATGCGTCAAATAGATATATGTAAAAAGCACATACAACCAGTTGAGAAGCGTGATAAAAGTATGACTGAGCAAATAAGGAAAACGTTCTACCACGATAGGCGATTCAAAAAAATCTCTCAATAGAGTTAAAGGAATAAACCCTAGTGTCATAAGGCTTAACCATTTGAACAATGTGAATACCCCGCTACTCCCTTTTTTTATGAAATAAAAGCAAAGAAAATTAAATCCTAAACCAAAGATCGTCACAATTACTCTTGCCGTTGTGCTCACTTGCACTGGTGATGTGTACCACCCCAAGAAAATAAATAGCTGAACAATACTATGATTGAACAATACAAACAGGATGACTGCAACTAAAAATGTATTAAATGATGAAACATATAGGTGCTTTAGCATAAAGTCTCTTTCTTTTCTATAATCATAATCTCCTCACACCCCTGCATACTCCACAATCAACCGCTCTTCTTCATCATTCAAATCCCGTAGTGCCTGCTCTACCTTTTGCTTGGCTGTCGCTAAATGAGGTTTGAGACGGTAGTCCAACTGATTATTCAGCTCTGCCCACTGAAGCCGTAATTGTTTACGACGGTTAATCAAGGCAGTTCGAATGTATTGGTACTGAATATGTTTCTGCTATCTTTACTGGCGACGGGGAAAGTGTAG
>CAZOWX010000030.1:0-18648 GCA_964583795.1 uncultured Pseudomonadales bacterium
GAAAATTTGAGCCATCATTTTGTATTAGATATTAAGTATTGGATAGCTACAAGCTACATGCTTCAAGCTGCAAGTGACTAGAACCATTCCTTTTCTACAAGATTAATTTGTCTACAAGGATAATCAAACAACAAATATACAACTGTTACTAAAGACTAAAGACTATAGACTATAGTCTTTAGTATCTGACGTATTATGAATTGTTTCACTGACGACTCATCCACATTCCTAACATCCATGTATCTAGCACTACACAAGGTCGTATGACTGCTTGCAGCTTGCAACTTGTATCTTGAAACCGCCTTCAGATCGTCATCAATTCTGCTTCTTTTTTCTTGCGAAATCCGTCAATCGTTGCTTCAACTTCCTTCACTTTTTTATCGAGTTCTTCAAGCCACCCTTCAATATTATCCTCACTGACTCCATCTGTTCCTTTTAACCCTTCAATTTGTTTTCGGATTTCACCGCGTAAATTGCGCAGCATCACTTTACCACTTTCCACTTTTTGAGCAAGTAACTTTACCATCTCTTGTCGTCGCTCTGTCGTTAGCGCAGGGATCGAAATGCGGATAATGTCACCATCAACAGCCGGATTGAATCCCAATCCTGAAATTTGAATTCCTTTAGCAATTGTCTCCAAAAGGGATTTATCCCAGGGCGAAACAACCAGTGAGCTCGGATCCGGAACACTCACTGAAGCCAACTCATTGATCTTCATCTTAGTGCCGTAGGCCTCCACTACAACGCCATCAAGTAACGAGGTATGGGCTCTACCGGTCCGCAGCGTTGCCAAATCTTGTTCGATGTGCTCGATGATTTTTGCAACGCGTGTTTGAAACTCAGTAAAAGTAAACATATATTTTGGGTTGTTGGGTTGTTTCGCTTCACTTTTGTTGGGTTATTGCATGATGGGATTGACAACAACTTAACTACTTAACTACCAACAACTCCCTGTATTTTTTATTGTAATGAATAAAGTGGACTCTTAACTCCGACTCCTCGTAATTAACTACCAATTGTATTGTACACCAAAAAACTGACGTATTGCGCAGCACGTCGAAATAAAAATCTAGGGCGGTACTGGCTATCCGAGGAGTCCTTGGGTATAATCCTGTCGTGCAAATTCAACACCGCCTCACTACACTTAAATCAACTGTGGTCCGATCACTCACTGACCTAGATTTTTATGTGGAAGTTCTCAACACCCCACTGCGAAAATCGCTCAAAATCACCGCGTTGTTTTACGTTTTCCTGGGTATTGTGTTGGCAGTTTTTTTCACTCTCAAAACACTCCCTGAAGCATCAGCACACTCAAGTAATGCTGTTGACGAGTTCGTCTTGCACTATCCCCAAAACTTGCTGATCACTTGGCAATCACCAAAACTCTATACCAATGTAGACGAACCACTCATTATTCCCTTCCCCAAAGACGCAGGGATTGACGAGTCAGCTCCTAAAAATCTCGCTATTATCAACACCAAAACTGAAGACGTCCCAGAAAATACCAATGCGCTTTTTTTCATCTCAAATACAAAACTCTTCGTAAACTCGCTGCACGGTGACTGGACACAAGCCCCCTTAACTGACGTCCTTGATTTTGAGTCAGGAACTCTGGATAAAGACACTGTGATTCGACTATCAAACAAAGCCAAAGCCGCACTGACAACTTGGGTAGCAGTGTTACCCTGGCTCTCACTTCTTTTCTTCACACTTGGACTATTGTTTGTTCGCTTACTTGTCACACTCCTGTATGCAGTGGTTATATACTTTTCATTTCAACTCATGAAAAAACCAATTGGATACTGGAAAGTTTGGCAACTTTCTTTGGCCATTTTAATTCCATCAGAACTGGTCAACCAATTTTCAAACCACGCATTTCCTGCCTTACCGATCTCCATGTTTAGTTTGACATTTTGGGTCGTATCAACTTTACTGATGTGGCACCTTAGACATCTCAAAGTGGTGCGCACCATTCGCACCGTTGTTCCCGAGAGTGAAAACAAGAAACCCAAAAAGACAAAATAGTGTACTGCTTGAACATATGAACATCGTCCAAGTTCCTCACCCGCGCTTGCGCGAAAAAACCAAACCAGTCGAAAAAATTGATGCACAACTGATGCAATTCCTGCACGACATTGCCGCAACTCTCGAGCAGAAGCGTAATCCCCGTGGAGTTGGTTTGAGTGCCCCACAGGTTGATGTACACTACAGCGCGTTTGTGACCTATCTACCAAACGATGACGCTCCTGAAGAAAAACCCATATTACGAACCTTTATTAATCCCCAGATAGTCAAAACCTCGGTTCAAAAAACATTTGGAGAAGATCCTAAACAACCAATTCTTGAGGGATGCTTATCGATTCAACACTTGTATGGTCCTGTCCCACGGTTTGAGTGGGTTGAAATTGAGTATCAAGTTGTCAGTTACGACAAACTTGAATCAAAAAAAGAACGCTTTGACTCGTTCGCCGCCAGAGTGATGCAACATGAGTATGACCACTTACAGGGAATCTTATTTACTGACTACATTCTCAAATTTGAATTACCCCTGTACGACGATCGAAAAGGCAAACTCAGAGAAATTAGTAGTACCATAGCAGAGTCGTTTTAATCATGAATCACACACAATTTACTGTTGCCATTGCTGGGAGCACAAAAAACACACTGATGTGTGCCCAAGCAATCAAGAACGACACTCGGTTTTCAATTCAGTGGATACTGACTCCATCGCCACGAAAAGTGGGACGTAAACAAGAGCTGATTGAAAACCCTCTGCATGTCTTTGCTCAAAGACAGAACATTCAAACCTTTTTCATTGAGCAAAAAATCGACGCAGCGCTGCAAGAACTTATTGTGGAAAATGCCAAACCAATCGATTTTTTACTGGTTGTCGACTTTGGCTATATCGTTCCCAATTGGTTACTCGCACTTCCAAAGAAAGCGCCGATTAACATCCATCCGTCAGATCTACCCAAATACCGTGGCAGTAGTCCCGGTCAGTTTGTTTTATTGTTTGGTGAAAAAAAATCCGCCGTCAGTGTGATCATTATGAATAATTTGCTCGATCAAGGAGAGTTGATAGCACAACCGAATTTTGAAGTTTTGAGTACTTGGAATCATCAAGATTATTACCAATTTGCTTTCAATTTAATTTCCGAACAATTGCCGAATGTTTTGGTTCAATTTGGTGAAGGACAACTACTCCCAACAGCTCAACCGCTGAACTCGCCTACCATGATCGCCCGCCGATTAACCCGTGATGATGGTTTTGTTTCTTGGGAACTACTAAAGGGGGTTAATGACGCTCAAGCATCGGAACTATTACAAACTGTGAATCAACAGTTTCAAAACTGGCCCCAAGTCATCAACAACGCTGTTCGAGCCTTCTCGCCATGGCCTGGAGTGTGGACACTTGTCCCTACAGCAAAGGGTGAAAAACGAATGAAGATCTTAAGCTCGATGCTTGAAAACAACCAGCTGTTACTCGACCAAGTCCAGATCGAAGGCCAATCCCCTAGTTTTTTTGAGGAAGTGATGAATCAGATTAAGTAAGCTACAAGTTGCAAGCTGCAAGTTACAGGCTTCAAAAGAAATCCAATCAAGATCGGATACAATTATCATCGTTTAAACATCTTTTTGTTTTAGGGTTAAAGCATTTAATCGAGCGCAAAAAACGACCCAAATAGATTGATTGATCTTTGAAAAACATTTATTGAAATGTTGGCTCAATAACCAGATACGGGTCGTCATCCTGAACTTGTTTCAGGATCTGTGTTCAAGAATTCATTCTTCAATTCGTTGTGTTATCTTTTGGTTAAGTATCTTAAATTTCTCAGACTTTAGATCCTGAACCAGTCTCGTTCGCAAGCTCACTAGACTGTTCAGGATGACGACTTTTATTTTTTGCTCTTGATAAAGTATTCTTTATCTAAAGTTGACTGGCTGATAATTTTCATCCCTGGAATGGATAACAAGTAGTACCTACTGACATAGTAAGACTAACTTGCTGGGAACTGTTCGTGTCACTTGCAGCTTACTTGCCCGCCGAAGTTACTTGAATGGAAGCCTGACTAATGGTCAAGTTGAAATTTCCCCGCACTGCGGGACGTAGGAAGGTAGCTTGAGGCCTGTAGCCTGTAGCTTGAATCTTGCAACTTGAAATGAGCTTACTCAGCTTTCTTGAAATGTGTGGTCAAACCATCCTCTTTGAGGACTTTGAGCACCTTGGAAGGGACCTTGAGTCGTTTCTTCGCTCCATCGACAAGTACAGTCACGGTGTGGAGATTACGCTTGAAGGCGTGGCGAGAACGATTCTTGGCGTGAGAAACTCGGTTTCCCATCGCTGCAACTTTAGAAAATTTGAGCATGTATGACATACGAATGGTTGTTAGTTGTTATTAGTTTCTGCCCGAGGCGGATCCGCCTTTGGCGGAGTTGGTTGTTAGTTCCCACCTGGACTAAATTGGCTAAATTTTGCCAATCAGTAGCAAACTACCGGTGAAAAACTATCCAGAAGCGCATTATATCAAAAAAGAACACCTTTTTCCAATGGGGAAAGGATCTGGTATACTGGAGGGGTACTCATTTCAATCAGAAAGGAGCCAATTATTCACTTTATCTCGAGCGTGTGGCCCCGCAAAGCGTCCTGAACAAAATCATGACAAATGATCACGATTTTACTTCAAGAGCAAAGTGGGGATACGAGGAAAAGGGATGCCCCGATGACCGTCGGGACGATCGGACTGGTCCGATGAACATCGGACTAAGTATCTACGGAGACCCTTTGGGTGGCTTGAACATCCACAAAGTCAGTGATTAAACCTCTTTGCAAAAAGAGACCAAAGTCATGAACTTCTTCAAGATTAGCTGCGCGCTAATATTTCCCCCCTTATCAATTTGTTAAACAGTTTTTTGGCACTTTGTCGTGCCAAGAAAGGCTATGTATGTGTGGAATTTTTGCAACTATTTCTCAGACAGACCAAACTGCTGCTCAAACCATCTTGCAAGGTCTTAAAACGCTCGAATATCGAGGATATGACTCATGGGGAATCTCTATTCTTGATCAGAGTGGTGAATTACAAACTGAAAAACATGTCGGGAAAATTGGACGTGCTCAAACCAAACTCAGTCAATCATCGATCGGGCTCGGTCACACTCGCTGGGCAACCCATGGTGGGGTGACGGTTGAAAACGCTCACCCTCACCTTGATTGTCACCACCATATTTCCTTGATTCACAACGGGATTGTCGATAATTACCAAGAGTTAAAAGCCTCACTACTTGAGCAAGGACACAAGTTTCATTCAGAAACTGACACTGAAGTTATCGTGCACCTCATTGAGAAATTTGCCCAAAAACACGACTTCCCAGAAGCTTGTCGGCTGGCTTTCAAACAACTAGAAGGTGCCAATGCAATCCTCGCTCTAGATAGTCTGACTCAAAGCCTTGTAGCAATTAAAACCAGTTCTCCGCTTTTAGTTGCAAAAAGCAATGATGGGGTCTTTTTTTCCTCTGACGCTACAGCATTCATCCCCCACTCAAATCAGATCTACATTATGGTCGATGGCGATATGATTATCGCGCAACGGGATCAGATCAAAAGAGTATCTTTTGAAACAGGCAAAGAACTCCCTCTTACCTTTTTGCAGACGGATCTGAGTTCTCGCGCGATTGATAAAGGAAAGTATCCATTCTTTTTGCTCAAAGAAATTCACGAACAACCAGAAATTATTGAGAAACTGTCTCAAGTTGATTTTTCAGAGCACTCCCATTTACTGGATGCAATCTCGCAGGCTTCTGAAGTATTTTTCATCGGATGTGGTAGTGCATATCACTGTTGTTTGTTGGGCACCTACTTTTTTAACCAGGCTCAAATGCTGAGCTTTGCTTTTCAAGCACACGAGTTTGTCCCTTTTACCAAGCAGCTAAAACCCAACTCGCTTGTCATCGCTATTTCGCAAAGCGGCGAAACCATCGACACCATTCTCGCTTGCGAAGCAGCCAAGAAAGCTGGAGCAAAGCTAGTCGGGATCGTCAATGCACGTGGCTCGAGCCTGGAGCGATTAGTGGATATTACTTTTCCAGTCGGGGCTGGACCGGAAATCGCCGTGGTTTCTACCAAAGCATTCATCGCCCAAGTGTGTTCGCTATTTTTGATTGCTGAAAAATTACAAACCAAACAGCTGCACAAACCTTCACAAGCGTTGCTCAACCTGGCTCAATCAATGAAAACAGTCCTAGATAACACACAAAAACTTGAGCAAATTAAACAACTTGCTAAACAACTCTGGAAACAAGAGCATATATTCATCATTGGCAAGGGACTTAACTTCCCAGCAGCGATGGAGCTTTCTCTCAAGATCAAAGAAACTGCTTTAATCCATGCTGAGGCGTTTGCAGCAGGCGAACTCAAGCACGGAGTATTGATCTTAATTGAACCAGGCATTTCCACTATCGTGTTAACCAATCACGATGAAGTCCAACGCGATACGTTTTCCAACGCTCTTGAAATTAAAGCTCGTGGAGGTAATCTTATTAGTTTCTCACCTGATCACTTTGATCAAGCGAACGATGAGTTTATTCTCGACGATCTTGGTCCTTTGAACGCGGTCCTCAATATCGTTATTGCGCAGGTGCTCTCATATGAAATTGCGATATTGAAAAAACTGGATCCTGATAAGCCAAGAAATCTGGCGAAGAGTGTGACGGTAAAGTAAAGATTTGAGCTTACAAAATTGCCCATGTTAAAATGGAACAATTGGAGGTTGTTATGTTTTCAAAAGTGCTAAATCTAATGCAACAAGGTGAGTACCCTCGTGGTTTATCCGACGTAACCATAGAGAGAGTTTCAGCTTACTGCGCGGAACACTTTGCTTGTCCGTTGCCCCAAGGTTATGCCAAGTTCCTCAAAGAAGCTAATGGGTTCTCTTACGACGGACATAGTGTTTTCTGTTGCTACAACGATGAAATTCAAAATTCCTTTCCGAGGTATGCCAGTTTAGATTTTGTGACTTTCAACACAAAGTTTCAAGAGAACACGGATATTTCGTCATATCTTATTCTCGGCAAGTCAAGCATGGACTACGTTTGTTATGAAAAGGCTACTGACAAATACCTCATTCTGACAAACGGACCTATGCGATTGGTATCTGATTCTAATGATTTCTATTCATTATTGAAGTCGTTTTTCGGGGTTTAGTCATTTGCAAAAAACAGTAGGAGAATCTGACTTTAGATCCCGATTTTCATCGGGATGACGTTCCTTCATTCACCCGATATAATAAGATCCTACTCATTATGATAAGTTCTCTGTTCTCTAACCCCCTCGTTTTTTTCATGTCAGCCATTGGTCTGGTGATTGCCATAACCGTTCATGAATTTTGTCATGCTTTGGTGGCTGATTATCTTGGAGATCCTACTCCCCGCGTTCAAGGCAGAGTGACATTGAATCCTCTCGCCCATCTTGATCCTTTTGGGACACTGGCTCTTTTATTTATCGGCTTTGGTTGGGGGAAACCAGTCGAGTTTGATCCGTATAACCTGAAACACAAAACACGTGACGCCGCACTGATTGCATTGGCAGGACCAGTTTCCAATATCGTGCTTGCCATCTTCGCAGCGCTTTTGCTTCGCTTTGTCTTTACCACTGCTAGCATCTTTAGTTTAACTTTACTCGAGCTACTATTTATTAACGTATCCCTAGCAATTTTTAATTTAGTCCCTGTCGCCCCACTTGACGGTGAAAAAATTCTGTACGCACTACTTCCCAGACTCACTGCTATCGAGTATCGCATGTTCATGCGCAAAAATGGCTTGTTTGTCTTGGCGTTTTTATTACTGCCACTCTTTAACGGAGTTTCAGCAGTGAGTCAATTGATCTCACCAGTGATTAGCTGGATTATCTCGTTGCTTCTGTATAAAATTTAGAAAAACGTCAGAACCTTTGTTCGGTTTCACAAAAAAAGTTGCATTTGTTGATTATGAACAATCCTCAAAAAAATCCTGACACAGTATCGAGAAGAGATTTTTTAAAGACAGGAATTGGAGCAGGCTTTTATCAACTGATTATAAAACCGTTTCGCGATCGGTTTTCTTTTTTTGAAGCTACCATTACTTCACCAAGAAACACCCCCGAAACAACAACGCCTGAACCTGAATTTGAAATACTTCCCGCAGATTATCAAATTGGCCCAGATCAGCTAGTCGCCAGCAAAACAGAATACTTAGAACTGATCAGCAATTATTTTCGTGACCAACTTATTGACGCCAAAGTCCAACTCTGCACACAACTTATGAATGAAGTTCAACTGTTTTCTGCAAATGCTCGTCAAAATATTGCAAAAATTATGCCTGCTCGACACTTTCAAGCATTACTAACCCTTCCTCATTTACACCCAACACAACTCGAACAGGTAACTCACCCTGATTTGCTCAGTGCATTGCACTTTTTATTCGACAATCCCAGGACTTTCACACAACTAGTCAATGCAACTTTTGGTTTTTCGAAAGCTTTTGACTCAATAGAATCAAATCAGAGTGGTCGCAGATTGGCATTCAGTATCAATAAAACTGGAAATTATCCCTTCGTTCTTGATGGGCTTGTCCCCAATGACTTTGACTATCAGTATCGTGAACCATTGCATCGCTATGAACCATCAGATCAGGTTGAAAACTTCGAACTTCTGCCTCAAATAGCAGAAATTTTTCAGCGCGCTGGAGAAATGTTTGGGATACCTCCTGCTGTGCTAGAAGCTATCGTTGTCATCGAAACTGGGGGCAACCCAGAACAACCAGGTTTAGTTTTGTCGACAACAGCACAATCTGAATATATTCAACATGAGTTTGATAACCCTCATATTCATCTTGTTGGTTCAAGTGGTGAGCTTGGTCCTACCCAGATACTTCCAAGAACCATTGATTGGTTCCACAACGCTGATCAGGTGGTATGGGGTGACGAATCATCCAACAATATTCATAACCTAAAAACAGCTGTCGCTATAGCGGCTGCCAAAATTTATGTTGATACTTTGGCTTTAAAAGACGTAGAACAGTATCGTTATACCTCTCAATACGAAGATAAGCGAAAGGATAAAATATCAGAGCTCTATGGTGAAGTCACTCAAGGACAGGAGAGAGCTCATAGTGCGGCTGGATTACAAACACTTTTAGCGCAAAGAGGCAAACTCACACATGATGACATCGACTTCATTTCACTCGCCACGATTTACTATCATGGATCAAATAGACCATATACTAGGTTAGGAGGACGCTCATATGACGAGTTCGTCCGGGCGTACTATCAAGGGAGCTTACAGCAACAAAATACGACTGTACAAAGCATCTCCGCGAGAGTATCAATCGAAGAGTAAGTTTTCAATGAACAGTAACTACTGTTAATCGTGCTTCGTTTCTCAGTTTTATCACACATAAGACTCTGCAACTTTCTTCAACTTCTTATCTGCAGTCACTAACTGAAGTTCGTTTAATTTGGCATAACACGCTACATAACAATCAATAATACTCAAACTTCTTTGCTGCAAATACAGAGAAAAAATTTCACTCAAAAGTGTTTTTGAGGTTTTAATTATGTCCTCTGAAAAAATTTTCTGCAACTCAAAAACAATTTCTTGTCGTTCAATGCAATAAATTTTTTCCAATACAAAAACAGTTTCAAACACAATCGGTAAAGGAATAAAAATCGCCGTAACTTCAGGGAGTAACTGAACAAATGTTTGATCATCACCCATCACATGATGAACAATAATATTGGTATCAATGCACACTGATTTTTGAGATGTCATTTCTGACCTTTGGTATGGGCAGAAGAGTAACGATCGAGCCAAACATGCTCTATATCTGATTTTGTCAATGGCTGAGGATGCTGTTTTTTATTTTTGGCAAAAACTCCTGCAGTTGCTTCAATGCCATTTTTTCTCTGAATGCTCAGCATTGCAACATCATCAGAGCTAGGAGAAAACACAATTTTATCCCCTGCCTTGATGTTCATCTTCTTCCGCAACCAGGATGGAATAGTCAGTTGAAATTGTTGAGTAACAGTTGCAGCAATCATAATGCAATTATGACAAATCCATTACTTTTTGTCAATATTCATTAATTTTGGTGGGGTCAATATTGTTTTTGTATTACTTTCAAATTTTGTTTCATCGCTTCTTTTTCAATATTTTTTGCCCAAATAGCAAAAGCTACACTTGTCACATTCCACTCAACCATAACTCCAAGGCGCTCTGACTTTAGATCCCGAATCGAATTCGGGATGACGACTTTTTATTTTTTTTGCTTTCGACTCACCACGCAATGGTCAAGTTCTAATCTCAAGTGCGAAGGAGGCCGCTTGTAGCTTGAGGCTTGCAGCTACTGACCATTGCTAACTGTTATCCACTCCCACCGCCTCTGAAATGTGCTCAAAACCATCTTTCTGCAATAACCCCACCAAACCCTTATTTATCTCCCCAATCACTTGCGGTCCTTGATAAATCATTCCCGTAATCATCTCCACCAAACTGGCTCCGAGTTTGATCTTGCGATAGGCATCCTCTGCAGTAAACACACCCCCACAACCAATAAAGATAAAGCGCTTACCATAGGTTTTATATCCGGATTTGAGTAAATTATTTGTTCGTTTTTCTGTAGGCTTACCGCTAAAGTTTCCTTTGGTTGCCCGGGTCACTTCTTCAGGATCTAAGTCAGGATTTTTGCGATCCTTAGTCAAATTTCCAATGACCACACCAGTGATGGAGTACTTATCTGCAGCTTTGAGCAGTGCATTTGAAGCCGTTACAGGGATATCGGTCGGCATTTTGATGAAAACTGGTCGACTGAGTTTTAACTTCTCTACTTCCTTGAGTAGAGCTGTCAGTTTGGCTGGGGTAGTAAATGGCTCCCCTGTACTGAGATTCGGACAGCTAATATTCAGTTCGTAGTGGGTGATGTTGTGCAGCTCTTTTTCGGCTTTTTCAAACGAGATGACAAAATTTTCAATCTGCTCTTTATCGTCTTTGTACGCTCGATTAGTACTGCCAATACTAAAACCGACAGGAATTGAAAAGTGTTTTTGCTTTAACTTCTCGATCGTGACATCAATACCCAGGTTTTTATATCCTTTATTGACGAGCAAACTTTGTGATTTTGGCAAACGCCCCAGACGAGGTTTGGTATTGCCACCATACGGTTCAGCGGTAATGGTGCCAACGGTTTGAAAACCAAATCCAACATCACACAAAATTTGCGTCAATCGCGCTTCGAAGTCAAAACCTGCCGCTAAACCAATGGGGTTAGGAAAATGAATCCCTGCAATCGTTTGTTCTAACTTTTGATCATGATATGCGAAGAAGGAATTCAGGACCGATTTGGCCGGGACCATTTTGCCAAAAAATTCACCCATTCCCACCATCCCTACGTGAACTGACTCTGCGTCAATCTGAAAAAACACCGGCTTCACTGCATTTCTGTAGAGGATCCCTGAAAGATTGGAGATAAACGGTTGCATACCCCCTCCTGAGCTTGGCTAATTTTCGAGCCAGCGGCCTTTGAAAAAACGCCAATACTCGATAAAAGTGATCAAAAATAAAACAGTGCTCAGCAGGGCACTTCCCATACAATACAAACAAATCGCCCCAATTACGACTAGCTGCAAGTACACAAAGTACAGAGAAAATAAAAACGCACTACTAGCAATCAGCATTTGAAACACAAATAACATTTTCTCGAGTGTCCATGAGTGTGGTCGGGCATACTTTTCAACCATTTTCCACAGCATATCTTTGACTGTTGGCTGCTTTTCGATCATCAAGCGAACAACGCCTAGTCCAAACATGGTGCTATAGTACGCCAATCCTAACACTGCTAATGGCAACGGCCCGATCATCGCATACTGACTTTTTAGTACTCGGCCACAATCCACCCAGATCGAAGTACTGCAAGGAGGAATACTATTGGAGTAATGTTCTTTAGTCAAAAACCCTGCGTCAAATATGCCGATAAAAGCCACAATGAGCAGAGCAATGATGAAATGACGACGCATACGCTTGAGTATACCATGCAGTGGTTTTTTGCACGTAAGCAATGCTATAATCCCACGGGTTACAACACGTAACAGACTGATACGTTAGGAACATGACAGCCAAACACGTATATACTCCTTTCAATCAAATTTGCAATTTATAATACCCCGTAGCTAAAGATGCGGAGTATGGCTGAATAAGCCCAGAAACGTAGCAATCTTGAGTGGATGGGGTATAATGACACAGTTTGCGAAAAGTTATTTCAGAAACAAAAGGAGTTATGAACTTCATCACCACCCCCCTTTCCGATCTCATCGTTGTTGAGCCACAAGTGTTTGGTGATGATCGCGGGTACTTCTTCGAGTCCTATCACCAACAAAAGTTTGTCACTGGGGGCATATCAGATGAGTTCGTTCAAGATAATCAAAGCCAATCAGTTAAAGGAACTATCAGAGGTCTCCATTTTCAAAAACCACCGCACACTCAGTCAAAACTCGTTCGAGTCATTCAAGGTGAGGTGTATGATGTCGCTGTTGACCTGAGACCAGAGTCACCCACTTTTGGGCAATGGTTTGGAGTGTATCTCAATGCTGACAATAAAAAAATGCTCTACATCCCAGTGGGCTTTGCGCATGGATTCTGTGTCACCTCTGATGTGGCTGTATTTGTCTATAAATGCGGCTCACTCTACTCACAAGCCGACGAGGATGGGATTCGTTTCGATGATCCTGACCTGAATATTAAGTGGCCAGTTGATAAAACCGATATAAAATTATCCGCCAAAGACCAAACGCTCAAGTCGTTTGAACAGGTGAGAAAAGAGGTTGTGTGGTAGAGACAGACGTTATGAGAGTGTTACGAGGAGAAGTTTTTGATTTGACTGCTGATCATGGAGATGATGACAAAATAACTGTTATTAAAAAAAATGGTTTTATTGTGTCGGCACAAGAATTTGGATTAACCTTATTTACAGACGCTCAGTTAGACTATATTGCTGGAATGATGGTTAGGATACCTGCAGTTCCTGATGTGAATAATATGAGACACTTTGAGTCTTTTACACGAGACGCAGCAACACCAGATAGCGTTGAATTAGACGCTATGGCTTTCAAAAAAATATTCAACAGAATAAACATCGTGTTAGATCGAAAAAGAGCGTCCCATGTTTAATGCCTCAGTCATCTCTGGTAAAGGTCGTGGCAAAGGCATGGGATTCCCCACGCTGAACTTGCAGATTCCTCCGCAACTCGATGCGCTGCATGGTATTTATGCTGGTTGGGTTTGGATTGGTGAACAACAGTTTCAAGGAGCTTTCCACTATGGCCCCATCCCGACATTTCAGGATGCAGGAGTTTCGCTCGAAGTGTATTTGCTTGACTCTGATATTGAAGTTCCTCCCAAAGCAGTGCGGTTTGAGCTAGTAAAGCGCCTTCGCGAAGTGAGAACTTTTGACTCAGTCGAAGCGTTGGTTGCTCAAATTGAGCTTGATGTGAAACAGTGTAAGGAAGTGTTAGAAAATAGATTGATAGATAATGGATGATGGAATGTGGAATGTAGAGTGTAGAGTGTGGATAGTGGATTTGGCGACTAGTGACGAGCGATTAGGAATTAGTGTCTGGGGTAACAATACATTTTAAAAGCAAGAAAAATAAAAAAGTCGTCATCCTGAACCATCTAGCGAGGAACGAGCCAGATAGTTTCAGGATCTGTGTTCGGGTAACACATTAAGAAGTGAATCGAATTTGAAAAAATTAAAAGTATTACAACCTTTACGTTAATTTTCTTACAAACCACTCTGACTACAGATCCTGAAATAAATTCAGGATGACGACTTTTTTATTTTTATTTGCTTCCGAAAAAGCGCTCTAACTGTTAAGTCCCGCCTGCGAGGTTAGCACGACGACTTTTTTATATTGCTTTGCTTTCGACAAACATTTTTCTAAGATAAGCACGAGAAGTCAGCATCCCCCAATAACCATCTTTGGTATCGAGTAAAGATACGCTTTTTGAAAGCAAAAAAGGACCGCCACCCCCTTGCCTCTCCGGCAGGGTGGCCAGATAGCAATCGGAATATCTAAAGTAATAGCCCTTACTCGAAAGCAAAGAAAACAAAAAGGCGTCATCCTGAACAGTCTAGTGAGCGTGCCAAGCCGATAGGCAGGCCCGCCTACCGGCGAGGCAGGCAAGCTAACCAAGACGGATTCAGGATCTAAAGTCAGAGATGTATTTTTATTGAGAATCGAAACACATGGTTTTTTTTGACTTCCAAAAACAGTTTCCGATATCAGATCCCCCCATGTTTCTCCGAAAAATCTAAAGCCTGAGTTATCTTGCAGCCATCTCTACATCGTCGGTGGCACAGGAGGCTGCGGTGCAGACGGTGGCTGTGGTTGTGACATTGCTGGTTGAGGCATATTGACCTGTTGATTTGCTAAAGCAAACTCATATAACAAAAACGTCCCTACACCCACGACCATTGAAGCTACTACTCCGGGAATGATCACCAACATAAAACCGCCAATGATCATGGCAGCTGCTACCAAGTAATACAGCACTAGCGTCAGCTGTCTCCCCTCAGTCATACGAGAACTTTTACTGAAAGCATCAAATCCATCACTTTTCCCATCTGCAATCAACACCATTGCAAAGGCAAATTTTGTTGCCAGATAGATGCCTGGGACAATCAACAACATCATTCCAAACCCAACAACGACCATAAACGGGATATACACTAATAGCATCGTGACATACCGATCTGCTCCACTAAATAACACTCCCAATTCAGGTCGTTGACCGCGTACCAGAGCCAACATGTAGCGAATAAGACCGATCATCATAAACACGCTCCAAAGCATACCCAAACCAACACCCAAAAACGCTGCTGGACCTTGTTTCCCAAGAACTACTTGGAAAATCGCGACAGGAACTTGTGTCGCCAAAGCATAGATAATCGCAGCTACTAACAAACTCAGCCAGTCTTTTTTCACCACTTCCCATCCGACACTCAAAGCCTCTGTTACACTAAACTCACTAAGCACTACCGGTTGTGTCATTGTGTCTGGCATATCAGCTCCTTATTACTTCATTGACTACTCATTGTACTCACCAAAATCCCAACTGGCAACAAAGCGACTAGCGACTAGGACCGATTGCAATAACTTCTTCTCTTCAAGGCAAGTTCACATTATTATCTGTCCAACTAAACAGATTGCGGATCTACATCTGGAAGAATCCCAAAAAACCGCTGTTCAAAAAAAAATTTTGATCCATAACTCAATTTCAGTCTGCTACAATAGTCCTTTATCCAAGGAAACATCTGTATGTGGCTGGTTTTTTCATTTCTCTTTAGCTTTTTTGATAGCATACAAAATACGTATTTCAAACACACAGCTGTCAAAATCTCTCCTATTTTAATGGCTTGGAGTGTACTCATCGTATCGAGCCTCTGTTTTTCTCCCCTCTTGTTACTTGGTATTCCTTCTCTTGATTTTGTGTTTTGGTTCGCTGTTGGAGCACGTTTAATTATTGATTCCTTTGCATTCGTTTTATTCATTAAAGGAGTACAAACTTCACCGCTGTCACTCACAATTCCAATGACCTCCTTGAGTCCTATCCTTTCAATTGCCACTGTTTTCGTGTTCAGCCGCTTACTTCCTTCTCCTCTAGGTTTTTTTGGCGTATTGATCAGTGTCGCAGGGATGTACTTGCTCCATTTTGATCATGATACCAAGCATCTTTTATCTCCTTTTTATGCCATAAAAAAAGAAAAAGGTGTTTTATTCGTTACTGTTGCCTCTATTCTTTGGAGTGTGGTTGCCGCCTTACAAAAGCTTTCTATCGATCACTCAGATGTGTATTTTTACACTGCCTTTTTCCAACTTTTCTGGGCAATTTGTTTCACTCCTGTTGCGTATTTTTCAAATAAAAAAGGTTTTCTGGCACTATTTCAGCGCAAATCCTGGAAAATACTATTGACTGGAGGGACACTCGATGCCATCAAAATGTTGCTACATAACTTAGCATATGCGCTCACTATTCCCGCATATGTAAACAGTATTGGTAATACAAGTATTTTGTTGTCTTCGGTTTTTGGAGCCATTTTGTTCAAAGAAAAAATAAAAAATCACTTCTGGCCAATTATTCTCATTATTTTGGGAATTACGTGTATCCTGTTTGGCTAACTGCTAGTTTGATCTTTACTCTTTGCGCTAACTTTGTAGAATGACAGTAATGAACCAGTTTCACCTCCAAGAGCATACAGTCGAACCACTTCATGGTCATTTGAATCTCGCTCAAAAAAATGATAACAAAAAAACCGATGAAGTCGTGTTTATCAGCACCCGATTTTTGAGAATAATGGGTGTTCTTTTTTTCTTTGTGGTGATTCTCGGAGGAGCATCAATCTACTTTAAAGGGAAAATTGACAATATTCCCAAAACATACGAAGAGTGCACCAAACAAAAAGGGAGTCGTTCACAACACAGTATCCCTGATGTTTGTATCACCCTTGATGGGAATTACTTTGTACAATCAATGGTTGATGAAAAAGGCAACTCGATTTTGGTAAAACTCACGCCCAGTCAACCTCAGGTAACAACCCCGCCCCTCACTAACTCGCCGATCCCAACAAAGCCCACTTCAATTACTTTGCCCACGCAGGCAGCCACTCAAGCCACTTGTAAGCGCAGTGGTTGTAGCGGACAACTGTGCGTAGACATCGACGCGGATGATGTGATTACGACCTGTGAGTATCGACCTGAGTACTCTTGCTACCAAGAAGCCCCGTGCGAAAAGCAACCAAATGGGAGCTGTGGTTTCACACCTTCAACAGCCCTCACGCAATGCCTATCCGAAAAAACCTCCGCAGGACGTAACGTCATCCAGTAACTGCACAAAACCTGTTTTGATACTTAATCGCTGTGAAATTTTTCCCATTCTTTTTTCTTTCTTTCCTTTAAAACACCCCAATCTATATCTCCATTTTCAACATCAATAGATTCTTGTTGACTTATAGCTGTCAAAGTATACCCAGCAGCCATAAGGATTTGAAAAACCCACAGAAGTTCATTAAACTGATCCCTTTCGTAAACTGCAATAATTTCAACATTTGAAGGAATAATCGTTTTTATGTAGTTTAATGGTTTACCGTCCGGATTATCCCGCACCCTCAAGAGTCGCTTTCTTAATTTGCGCAACCCTCCTTCCAAATAGGTAGCTCCCACAGATTCATACCTCTTGGCCAATTCAACACTTTTTACTTGGCCAAACATACAAGCAAACAACAATAACTTTCCACTTTCTGCCGTAAATGCCATATTATTTCCAAAAAAAGTAACATTATTTATGAATGAAATCTTACCCAATCTGCCTTAAGTTTTTTTTTCTTTTTTTCCCATTCTGGACCGACGTAATTGTGCTCAAACATGTTGTTTTGAAAAACAACCGTTATGTCATAACCTATCGCTATTAAATAATTAATAAAACCTTCTGAGACAAATGATTGATCTTCATCTTCCAGTACGACAACTATTTCTTTGTCTTTTGGTAACTTATATTTGTTTACTTGAGCTTGAAATTGATCCTCAGTAATTTGTTTTTTTTGCAATTTCCAGTATTCCTGAAGTAAGGGTCGGAATCCGTTAGACAAGTAGTTCCCTCCAAATTGTAGTGCAAGGTCTCTACTCTTTGCCATTCCTTCTGCACAAATAAATAGGGGGGGGGTTCGTACTTCAGCCATAGTATGCCCTTATTTTTAAATTGAAAACAAATTAAGAGGCTATTATACATTTTTTATGTTTTTGGAGTACTACCTTCCAACTCTTAAAAAATTCCTCGAAAAGTGGTATAATGCACACTCGAGAAATTACCTTCATTCAGAACAAAAAAATTTTATGGCAACACCAAATGAGCTCGCTCAACTGGTTAATCCCGACTGGTTTAATGAGCACTGGATGACACCACAACGTGAAAAGAGTGGACCTTTTAAAAGCAGACTGTTTATTTCAGGGATTTTGTTGTTGTCTGTTGCGGCCTTGGCTATGTGTACATCAAAGGATCAATCAAAACCTCAGACAATTCCCACCTCAATGCCCCCGGAACCTCCAGCGACGTTAACACCAGAAGGTGCTTTAGAACAACAATCTACACAGTTTGCACCTGGTCCTGAAATTGTGACAAATGGTGGTCCTATTACCGATTATTTCGGTGGCTATAAGATCAACATTTACACGAATGATGAAGGCAAAATTGTCATCCAAACCGGAGATTTTAAGGGTACATGTAAGGTTGTGTACCTTAAAGCGGGCGAAGCGTTAACAACTGAGACTATCGACAATGGAGAACAATCTCTTACCGGACAAGATTGTCAAGTTAATAGAAATCCTGATACAGCCATGACTATTACACCAAATGATATCGCGTCAAAAGGAGCCATTCGAGTGTTTTTCATCGTTTGGGCTCACAACGGTAACCAAGAAAATGAGGTCAGAGACATTACCGATTTCGTATTTCCAGCAGCTTCCGCTCACTAAAACAGTACGGTATTGAGTCAGATCCTCCCGATGTCCATCGGGAGGATGACGACTTTTTAGTTTTAAATGGCTTTCAAAATATCATCTCTACTTTATGT
>CAZOWX010000031.1:0-18222 GCA_964583795.1 uncultured Pseudomonadales bacterium
AGAATTGACAGTAGCAACGCTCCCGCACTGGTTAAGACTCTTTTTGAGTGAAACTGCTGGAAAAAGTGAGGTGGGAGGACCAATAGAATGAGTGCAAAAAGTGGAAAGTAAAGTGGACGGGGGAGAATTGATAGTCCGAGACAGAGAATAAATGCGAGAAATTCATGGAAAGAAAAGTTTAGCCTTAGACGCAGAAAAAATGAAAACGATAATGCCCCAAATCCAAAGACCCAAACTTCTTTATTATATGAACCCATTTCAATAAGCACCATGGGAAGTGACAAGGTGAATAGCTGTAATAGCCGATACTTTGAGGGTATCATTTTTATACTCAGGTAAAAAAGCCCAAGGGACATGAGGTAAAACACAACTCTACCTAAATAAAACACTATTATTGGTGCAGTACTAAGATAAATGAATGGTGCGAGTATTAGTGCGGTAGGCAAATAGAACAAAAAAGGTAAACTACATGAGAGTGTTTCTTCCGACAATAGCTGTTTCGAGTATGGAGTGTTTAGTGTGTCAGCAATGCTCTTAATAGGAAAACGGTGAAGTTGGTTTTCGTTTACATACTCAGCCTTCGTCTGCTGAGGTAGTGCCATAAATCCGTTTGGAAACGTATTAACTTGACGTGCTTGTGAATTGAGATGGCAAAAAAGATTTCCATGAGCCACAGCAATGGTTTTGTAAAAATGACTGATTTCGTCGGTTTTTTGAAATGGAGGAATGATCCAAATGAGTAAAAAACCAGTGAACGCTATGAATGGAAATAGGATTTGGGCATGCTTCATGAGACCACTCAATAAGAGAGATACAGCTCAGTATATCAGAGCAGTAAATTATTTGTCATAATTGGGGTGTGGTAAAAAAATTTGCAATTTTGAGCATTGTCTTAGCATGCGTGTTTGGAGGAGCCGTGATCGTTGGTTTTTTGGTCAGCACCCATCAAAAAAAAGTTTCTGTTCCAGAACTGTTCCAACCTTGTGGAGGGGATATTCTTGAGGGTGTGTGTTATGAATCAGATGTGAATCGTTTAGCAGCAGTTACTGTAGCTGCCATTATCTTTAAGGATCCTACAATCTGTGATCAAATTGATTTTGGCCAGAGCAGTAGGGGAGCATTTAGCTCTGATGAAATTAACCAAACACGTTGTCGTACTGAGTTTTTCATCGCGAATAAAATGGTTAGCGCATGTTTAGGGCAACCAATGTTGTTTGCTTCTGAGTGTGTGACTGGCATTGCTACGCAAACACAAAACGTCGAAATCTGTGCTCAACATATTCCCCAGTTTCTGTCCGACTGCAAAAAGAAGGTTCAAAACAAGCAATATCATAGAGAAATGTTTGATGGTTTACTCTAGTTTGAAGCCTATGTTAAATACGTATAAAAGTTGGGTGTAGCTTCTCTATATTGTTTTTTAAAAACAGATGAATTTACCAAGGTGTTACTCGTCAACACTCTTGATTCTTTATACAATAATGAGGTGCAAGAGCAACCACCTCAACCCCACTCATCACGATTTTCTCCTAAACTTATCTTTTTGGTTGTGAGTTTGTGGCTCATTTCATTATTGTGGATGTTTGGAGCAGGAATAGTCGTAAAGTCATGGCTTGAGCCACAAAACCCGCCCAATTCTGCGACACAACCGACTCCGATTGTTTCTGAAAAAAACCAGACAGTTACACCAAGACAACAAAATAATATTGAGTATATTTTGTACTCAAATCCAAAACAAGGTCCACAATGGGGGTATTTTAGTGACACTTTGACGGTGTACGTTCAAAGTTCTCCTCCACAATTGCTCATCGCTAGTTACTTAGTAACGCAAGGAAACACCAACACTTTTACTCACGGTTCTCGAGTAAGTTATTTTGATGGAGCAATCTGGCACCGCAACACTCACACCCAAACCAGTCCAACCAGCGAGTTTGTTTCTTCACCGGTCATTTCAGCACTACATATATTTCAAGACAAAAATAGAGTGTTACGTCAGCGAATTGATATGGATGTCATCATTGATGGAACTGCTGTGAGTGTTCACACCAATACTTTAGAGAATGAAAGTACAGTTCGAACGGAATCAACGTATACCCGACTTTTTTCTGATGGTACTGGAACTGTCAGTATCAATGGCACAAGTTACCCAGCAAAGATTCTGTATACCAAGTGGTACTCGATGGATCAAAGTAGTTTGAATTTTTATAATGAACAGTATGGATTAAAAACCCATGTGTTTGATTTTTGGGCTGATGATGGTTCAGTATTGCACCTTGATGCGACTCAAGTCAAAAATCCAGATGAAAAATATAGCTCACATCAACTGGGAATCTATAAAGATAAACAAGGTAGAGTTGCAAAAACGTTTTCAGTCGGTATTTCCACTGATCAAAGTATCCCGCCAAATGATTGGAATGTTGATTTCAAAGAACCGTTGAACTTGAAGTTTCGTGGAGCAACGGAGTCTGTGCTGAAGCGGGCAGAAGGTGAAAATTATAATTGGTTCCGAGGCATGTTAAAAGGCGAAATTCAGCTCGAAAATGGTGAAAAGGTAAATGGGATTGGTACGTTTGAGTATATTGATGAGTTGTAGTTACAAAAGCGGACGATCAGGGTTTTGAATCTTTAGAAACACAAAAAATGCAATCGCAAAAAAACACAAAAGAATAGCAGTAAAAGCGATTGTCTGAATGAAAAAAACTTTTTTTGAGCGTGGTTTTTTGAAATACGTGACAACAGCAGAAAAAATTGCTGTGGGGATGCTCATGATAGCAGTCATGCCTCCGAGTAAATGAAGAATGGGTATTAAAATAAGTGGAGGCAAAATAATAATTGCGTGAGCAGAAGAAACTGAAAGGGAAGCCAAGAGGCTTAGTCCAATGAGAGTGAGTGAAAAAGTTGTTAATTTCAAGTGAGACATAATGCTAAATGATGGCCAGCGGTCAAGTATCGAGAATTTTTTTCACCAACACCCCCAAGCATTATTGTGGTCAGGCGATGCTGCAGAATTTGTGGCGACTCCAACTCCTTTGACGCAATCACTGATTATTACTGCTCTCAATGATAACACTGTCTGGCAGAAAGCAGCACAACACATTGAGTGTCCAATTCACACTGCACAACATACTGATCATTTTTTTGTATTGCTGCATCACACCTATGTTGATCTGACTGGAGAAGCAAAGTTGTTTTTTTCAGGGAATGTGTCGTGGCAAGTGAGTGATGTGTATACCAAGCCACAGATGAAACAGTCGGTGTTTACTTCAGTTTTGCATCCGAGCTATCTTTTGTGGCAGGCCAAAGTAATTCAACCGACGTTTACGAGTTCGGTTTTAAATAGACTGGAGCAGCAAGCAGCAAAGCTCTTTCAAAGCCAGTCATCAAAAGATGATGAGTCAATCACATCGATTCATGTTCAATTGAAAGAAGCTTTGAGTATTATTTTGGCTGTGGGGTTATTGGATGGATTTTGGGAACAGTATGTTGCAGAGGCTCTCAAAAAAAAATATGCTCGAGATTGGGAAGAGGTTGAACGATACCATACCGATCAAGTGGCAAAAGCGGATCAGTATTTGCAATCAATTGCCAAAATTGGTGTGATCGGGGTGGACTTGAAAAAGCTAAGAGCGTATTTAGATGTGTTTGGCAATCGGGCGTTTGATGATTATGAGTTATCAAGTCAGCGATTTCATGAGATTCCCGACAAAGTGATGATGATGGCCAAAACGGCTGAAGTGACGCACTCTTCATCGGCTGAAGCGATTCCCCCTAATGTGATGAGTCTGTCCGATGTGAAACTTATTGACACAGCAAGTCGAGTGAAAGCGGCACGCGGAACGCTGAGGTTACAGATATTGCATATTGTGAATCAGCTAAGACAAAGAATTTTACAAACGGCAAGACAACACCACATTTCTGAAGATCAGATATTTTTTTATTATTTCCCTGAGTTTGAACAACTCCCCAAAAAACTGGATGAAAAAATAATTCAAGAGCGACAGCACAACTATCATCAAGATTGCAGTACGTGGTTACCACCTTTATTGACTCTGGGCACCATTCAGCAGAGTGTGTTCGATTCTAAAGCGGTAAAGACAAATGATTCAATGGATGTACTGGCTGTATCGGCAGGGGGAGCCAAAGGCAAGGTTGTTATCGTAACTTCCGAGTCACAAACTGTCGACGAACATCAAGTGATTTTAGTATTACCAAACTCCTCTGCGATGTATTCTCACTTATACCCCAAAGCTGTGGCAATTATTTTTCGCCAAGGAGGAGTGATGTCACATGGGGCCATTGTAGCCCGAGAGTATCATATTCCTGCAGTATCACTGAGTGGGAAACCATATGAGTTTACCAACGGGGAGATCGTGATGGTCGATGGTGCTGTCGGGAAGGTTAGTCGAGCATAAAATAATGAAAGATAAAGGTGTTAGTGTGAATAAATACTGATCCATGGAAAGTTTTTTGTAATTTTTGGACTATGGTTTTTTGATACATTGATCCATCAAAAAAAGCTCGTCATCCCGGCGAAAGCCGGGATCCATCAATAAGTCACAACTGGTAGTAGTCATGGAGAACAAAACAACAACAAGTATCAAGCTGTTCACTAATTAATGTGAATTTGTCTCGGCTATTGCACATAAATTTTGGAAATGGATTCCGTTTTTACCCTCACGGGTACAGGTCAACGGGATGACGAACGATCTCTGTTACGCAACTGAGTTGCATATTCGTAGGTTTTCGTTGATTTTTATCATGTTTGTTTGAAGGAAAAGTGAAATATATCAGTGGGTTAAGAAAAAGAAAACGGCTGATCAAAAAACAAAATTTGCTTAAAATTAGCACCAGGTAATACATTCACTTCAACCGTCTGATACGGCTTTTTCGTGACCGACTCATATTGGCTAGGAGTTAAAACGATTGGTAGGAGTGAATCACCTTTTTGAACGAGTACCCCAAACCCAACCCAGTACTTGGCACTTGACGCTCGAGTACTGCCAATGCCGATGAAATCAGGAGTGCCTTTAGTGAATACGAGAATGTTGTCTGAGGACTTAACTGTTTGTGCAACTTTTTTTAATTCATTTACAGCTGACATCTCGTAGATTGCTGCCAGATAAATTTTTTCATCTTTTTCTTTGTCCGATAGCTTGGTCCAATTTTCCTTTCCATCCCATTTAATGTTGAGTCGAGACATCCGAGCGAAGTACTCTTTTTTCTCGGGTGTAAACTGCACGTACGCCTCTTTGGCTTTTTGGGTGCCTGCTTCTAATGCTTCGAAGTACTCTTTGCGAGTGTACAGATCAGCATCGCGTAAAATGGAGATCTTCACATTTGGGGGTAAATGTTTTCGAAATTCATCAAGCAACTGTTCAAATGAATCCACATACGCTTGAATTTCCTCGATGGTCAAATTGTCATGCAACTCCATAAGCAGGGTATGCATGTAGTAAGTGAGGTGAACACCTGGTTTATACACAGCTGCAATGGGAGCAATGTACGAAAGAACATAAGAGATATTAAAAAACTCCGCGAAGTCAACTGTCGGAGAAGAAGGAAAGCGCCAGAGTTTGTAGCCACCTTGGGGAAAAACAACGCTAATTGGTTGGTTGGCTTTGACTTTAGTGTGAATCGCTTTTTGAGTGCGATCAATACAATGCTCGTCCATCTTGGTTTTGCGAAATTTTTTGGAGGAGAGTTTGGCGAAAATAAATGATTCTACGCCAATTTTTTCAAACTGCTTTTGGTCCAACTCAGTCAAGGTATACAAAGCACTTGATTGAAGCAAGTGCTTTAGGTAGTTTTGAACTGCTTTTGTCATGAGATGCGGGAAGGAATTGAACCTCCGTCTTCCCGCTTGCGGCGGGACGCATGAACACTCTGCGACCGCATCGATTGGAGTAGTATAGCACTATTAGTTAATAGTAGTCAGTTAACAGTTATCAGTCTGCGTTTTCGAAAACAACAAAGTAAAAGTGATCAAATAAGTGACTTGAAGGTTTAAAGTTTTCCTAAATGTGTATTGGCGGATATGTTGTTGGGTGGTTCCTCCTTCGTTCCCACTTCGCCAAGGCTACGAGGGACACAGTGAAGCTACAGTGGGGCATAGTGTGTTGTTTAGCAGTCGTGTAGGTAAGTAACGATGGAGATTTTTTTGAAAGCAAATAAACACAAAAAGGCCGTCATCCTCGACGCGATGAATGAACCCGGCCAACGGTTCACCCGTCAAACTTTTATGGCTAATAAGCCAAAAAAGTTAGTCGGGTAAAGAGAGCTCAGTCGAGCATCGGGGATCCATAAATAAAGCCCTTGATTCGAGTCGAAGCGTCTGTCGTAAGCAAAAAAAAATAAAAAGTCGTCATCCTTGACTGAACTGATACACTCTTTAAATCAGTTTAGTCAGATCGTGATTTTCTGGTTCCGCACTGCAGGATGAGGAGCCAGGATTCAAAAGATCATACCAATCGTTCTCGTTTTCTGATGAGCATCGGGGATCCATCAATAAAGCCCTTGATTCGAGTCGAAATGTTTGTTGTAAGCAAAAAAAATAAAAAGTCGTCATCCTGAACAGATCTGGTGAAGTGATGAACCAGACCGATTCAGGATCTAAAGTCAGAATTGCTTGATAGAAAAGATTATAGTAATGGCTTTGAATCCTCCCTATTTTTGAGATTAATTCTTTAAAGACTACCTGATCACAGATCCTGAAACGAGTTCAGGATGACGACTTTTGGGTCTGAACTGCTTTCGAAATAATATTCCGTTCAAAATGTTGCACTGTAGATGATTTGTGAGACTATCGCGCTATAATACCTATCATGCTCTGGTTACTTTTCTCCCTTCTATCAGCCCTGAGCGAGTCGCTCAAAGACACCTTTGGGAAACTCAGCAGTGAAAAATCCGATGAGTATACTGCTGCATTGTCACTACACCTGTTTAGTCTGATTTTTATCGTTCCCATGCTTATCTACAGTGGCATCCCAAAGATAACCACAAGCTTTTGGATCGGTAGTGCTGCATTTTTGATCATTACGCCGGTGTGGACGATTTTGTACATGAAAGCGCTTCGGATGTCTGAGTTGTCAAAGATTATTCCACTGATGGCGTTTAATCCGCTATTTACTGCACTCTTAGCGATTGTATTTGGTCAGTCAATTCCTTCTCTTACTGGTTGGTTGGGAATTATCTTGATTGTGGTGGGTATCTACGTGATTAACGTAACTTCGCAGATGTCGCGTCGAGATTTTTTCCTCCCGATCAAAAATATTCTCTCAGACAAGGGTGCTCTGGCCATGTTAGTAGTGGCGCTGAGTTGGAGTTTTGGAGCACACTTCTCGAAGATGCGAGTTGATGGTTCGTCACCCGTTTTTTCTACTTTTTCTGGTGCGATTATTGGAATTGTGACCACTTATTTTCTAGCGTATGTGAGAAAAAAGCCAGTTCATCCCAAAGTCATTTTCCAACATAAATGGAAGTTAATGCCTATCGGAGTGTTTTACTTTTTGGCAACCGTTCTTTCCAGCTTTGCGCTGCAGTTTGGTAGTGCCACGTATGTTTTTGCTACCAAGCGCTCCAGCATCGTTGCCAGTTTGATTTCAGGCAAGTTTGTGTTTCAAGAACAAATGAATTGGTTTAAGGTGGTGGGAGCAGGATTGATTATGGGGGGGATTGTGATGTTAGCTGTAGGTTAAGTACTTTTCTTCTCTCTAAAAATTCTCAGCTGAGTGACAACAACAAAGCTGACAATATACAACAAAAACCACGCGGTGATTTTACTCTCTTGCACGACATTCCAACTCAGCTTTTGATGTGGATATTGCCAAGCGCCTAAAAATGTTGAGATGTTTTCTGCAATCCAAAGAAAAAAACCTACTAACAAAAAACCCAATGCTAATGGCATGCGACGCTCTTTCATGTAAGAAGTGAAAAAAACATTTGTTCTAAAGTAAACAATAAACACTGTTAAGACTAAGTACCATTTGAGATCGAGTCCAACATATTTCAAGAAAAAGTGAGCATAAATTGCTATTGCTAAAGGGATAGTAATCCAAACTGATGGATAATTGATCACACGAATTTTTAAAATTCTCCAAACCTGAACAATATAACTCGCTACGGAAGCGTACATAAAGCCACTATAGAGTGGAACTGTGGCAATTTTGAAAATTGCTGTTTCTGGATATGACCATGAGTTGATAGCTGGATGCGTTTTAAATAACTCGAAGCACAAACCGATCAAATGAAAAAGACCAATAACTTTCAATTCATCAATAGTCTCAATTCGCAACTTCCAAAAAAGAAACTGTGACAATACCATTGATACAAAAAGAAAGTCATATCGAGTTAATCCAAACGTGACGAACTTTGAAACGAACAAAAAAAAGAAAAAAAGTGACAGCCAACTTGCAAGCCAAAAGCTGCTTGATTCCAAACAAAAACAGTTCGAGAACGTTGTTTTTCAAGATACTGTATTATACCAAGTGCGTTATCAACAAATACGATCACACTATTCTAGCTCTGTCCCGCCCCATTCGATCACCGAAAATCCAGTGCGCTCAAATGGTTCTAGAGTTTGAGGCTGAACAACTACTTTTTCTTTTAAAGGTTTAAAGACCATAAACACTCGTTGCATTGAATCTGGCTGGGGAAAAATCTCCAAAGGAGCTTGCCTGGTATACTCATCCGTAGCGAAGTGAATCAAATTGTAAGGGTTATATTCCATTTTTGGTAACCAATACACAATAAATTCGTTATACTCTTTTGGAGTAAGACCAAGCTGCTTTAAGGATTGTTTCAAGAATTGCTCTGTTTCACTGCCTTTGACCACAAAGCCTTTGCTCAAATCGTACCGAGCTTGATCATTTATTCCTTCCCAGAAGAGATACGAATACTCTTCATGATCAGATGTATTGGTGAGTGTCCCGTCTGTTTTGGCGATGACTTGCCAGCCACCAATGCTATCGCTATACCGAGGATATGTGCTGGTAAGTATGCCTTGGTACTTGAGTTTAACAGTCACCTGTTGCTCAGTTTGGGGGTAAAGATAAATAACTGGCTTTGCAGTGACTGGAAGTGCTGGCAATGAAACAGTAGCTTGGCCAAGATCTTTACTTGACATAACAATGTCTAAGAAATCGCCGATCTCAGCAGTCGAGTATTTTTCATTATCTGAATAGAGTGTGAGGTATACTTTGCGATTTTTCCCCTCAAATTGGGCACTGAGAAAAACCTTTTCTCTGGTTGTGTCGTATCCAGAAAATACTCTGATATTATCTGGTAAGGCGAAAAGAAAAAAACGATGTTCGCAATCATCAGTTCCAGCTTGACACTCAAACACACTTAACTGACTGGCTTCGATCAAAAGCAGATTGTTATTTTCAGTATTTACCAGTGCATTTTGTTCAGCTGAGAACTGCCACTCAGAGGGTAAGCTCATCGAGATATTAAATTGTTCATCGGTATATTCTTTGAGGGTGTTTTTTCGTGGGAATGTGTCAAGAAAGTCTTGTAATTTGCTCAAATTTTTTATTTTGGGTGGGCTTTGAAGTTCAGCGAGCTGGTTTTGCAAGATATCAACTTTGTGAAGCTCCTGATTCCGAGCATTCTTGAGCTGTAGTAACTCGGTTGCTGTTGAGTTGAGCTTCACATACTGAAATGATGTAACACTAGCGAGCACAACTAAACCAATTCCCATCAGAGTTAATTGGAGTGAAGGCTTTTGGTGTGTTTTTTGAGTAAGTGATGAAGTTAGAGGTGTGTTATTTGCTTCCATACAATGAGTATAGAGAAGATTGTGTAGACAAACAATGCGAGTGAGAATTTAGATAAGTCGGTTGTTGCTGAAAAACAAAGCCAGTGTCGGATTTCAGCTGTTTCTCAAGTAGGTGACTTCATCAATTTACTTGAGTAGATCCTAAAATTTCATTCACTATTTTTAAATAGGCTAAATAGACATCAGCAAAAGCAAAACAATCTTGATATGATTGCAGCGATTCTAAATCATTTTGATTGAAAAGTTCTGTGAGTTCTTTTCCAAAATGAACGTAGGCCAGATACAAAATTCCCAAATGGAGTGGGCCTGGTTGTACTCTATATGAAGGGTCTTGTTTTGCAAGTTCAGCCATGTCTCTGCAAAAAAAGGCGTATGCTTCTTCAGCCTTGGGTATAAGATTGGGGTGTCCGACCATTTCACTTGGATAGACTAGGATTTCGTTCAAAATAGTTTGAACCAGTGAGAAATAGGTCGAATATACATGGGCAAAAGCAAAACGGTCTTGATATGATTGCAGTAAATCTAAATCTTTTTGACTGAAAAGTTTTGAGAGTTCTCTCCCAAAACTGACGAAGGCAATGTACAAGATTCCTAAATGATGTGCTCCAGGTTGCACTCTATCTGAAGGGTCTGGTTTTTCAAGTTCGCTCATACTTCTGCAGAAAAAGGCGTAGGCTTCTTTTGCTGAAGATATGAGATTGTGCTGTTTAGCCATCTTATTGATTATATTTTTTATTTGAGAAATTATACAAAGAAAGAATAGATAATCAACTTTTTGAAAGAGTGACTTTCTTGATGAAAGCAAAAAAATTACACTATGGAGTCTTTGACGCAGCCAAAAGTATAAGAGTTCTGGTTCAGTGAGCGGTATTTATACTAAAAAGTGCCCGGATTTTAAATCGATGTTCCCGTATTTTTATAGGTAACTATTGATTACAGCTCTAGCAGTTGCTGTTGCCAACCAGTCAACTCAAAGCCGAATTGGCGATACCACTTAAAAGAGTTTAAGGCGATGTGAGAGTCTAAGCGTATACCGGTCATGCCACTCTTTTTTGCATAATCAATAAACCAATTTAAAAACAGCTTTCCAATTCCTAAACCTTGCTTATCCTTTTTAACCACAATGGTATGCAAAAAAATTTCCTTACCCCGATCGTATTCACATGGATAGGCTAAGATTCCTCCTATCACAGTATTATTTTCTTCAATAACAAAAGAGTGTTTATTGTTAAAGTCGTCGCTTAAATGATTCAGCATACGCTCTTTTATCCAGTGTAAACCAGAATTCGGTACTGCAAACTCTTCTGTGAGCTATAGGTACCAGATCGTCTCACGTCATTTTTCGAATAGAAATGGTTGGGGTTAAGTGCATGAGTTGATTATACATCCAGAAATACGAAGCTTTTTACAAATAAAATTGTTGGCTTGGAGTTAAATTAAATGTTTGTTGCGAAAAGCAAAACCGGAGCTGGATTTAAGATATTTCTCAAACGCAAGAGCTTTACTTTTTGAAGTGAATGCACAGTAAAACACGAGTTTTACTGGTTGGAATTTACTTGTTTGTTTCACTTCGCCATTTACATGGGCTTTAACTCGATTTTGTAGATTACTTGAATAGCCAGTGTAGTAGTGATTGTTATTTAATTGAAGGATGTAGGTATAAAACATTTGATGCGAGAGATTGACTTGATTGGGCAGAAGGGATAGAAAAATTTATTTTGAGAGTAACTTTGCTTTATATGAAGTCCCACTACGCTTACGCTTCGGCGGGACACACTTTGCGATGACTTTTTAATTTGGACAGATGAATAAGTATTGTGGCCGTGCCACGCGAAGCCCCGCAACGCGGGGCGAAGTGTGGAGATGAGGGGCGAAAAGTGGAACCATTTTACCTCTTGGCTATTCAAGTGGAGTGATGTATTAGATAGAAGTGCTTACTTGAGTGATATCCTAAGTAAAAGTAACTATGTTTACTCACAAGTGGGTATGTGATTATCGTTGTAAATCATTAATCAATCTGTCATATTTGATATAGGTGGTATAGTGTGATGATATCACTGTCTTATTTATAACAAAGTCTTTATGTGTAATTATTTGAATAAAAGCTGATTAGAAAAATTTTGTATATATGAAAATATAGAAAAACATGACCAATATAAGAAATTTCATCAAAGCAATTGGATTTGTCTTAAAAGACGGTGAAAGTGGTGTTTGGCATAAAAAATACCCTATTCATGGTGACTACGAGATTTTAGTTAAACTCAGAGACAATTTAAAAGATTCAAAGATTGAATGGGGAGATAAAATAAAAACAGACCGTCAAAGTACCTCAAACTTTTCTCAGGATGAGACAAGAGTTGTTTTAGAGTGTGTGAATAGATTGCTTGAAAAAGGATATAAGCCTGAAATCCTTATTTTAGAAAAAGAATGGAAACTCGGACATAAAGGCAAAGGTTTTCTTGATATTCAAGTATTGGATGAAGAAGGCAAAAGTTTTTTGATGATTGAATGTAAAACTCATGGTAAAGAATATGACAAAGCCAAAAAAGAGACTGAAAAAGACGGTGGTCAATTATTCAGTTATTTTATACAAGAGCGAAACACTCAATTCATTTGTTTATATGCTTCTATTTTAGAAAATAGCAAAATAAAAGTTTTTAGTGATATTGTTGTCATTAATAAGGAAATAAGAAGTGCAGAAAACAGCCAAGAGGCTTTTGAAGCGTGGAAGCCTCAAATATGGGAGAAAAAAGGAATTTTTAGCAAAGATGACAAGCCATACCAAGTTGAATTTAAAGGCATTATAAAAAAGGAACTTCGACCTCTGACGAAAGAAGATGGCGGAAATATTTATAATAAATTTGCTGAAATACTGAGAAAAAACGTTATTTCAGATAAAACAAACGCTTTTAATAAAATATTCAATTTGTTTCTTTGTAAGATTGTGGATGAGTTTGAAAGGAATGAGAATGACGAGCTTCGATTTCAATGGAAAGAAGGAGAGGAAAATGAAGATGTATTGCTTCGGCTCAATGATTTGTATAAAAGAGGGATGGAGCTTTATTTGGATTTGAGGATCGAAGCGGTATCTGAGGAGGAGTTGAGAAAAGAGCTTGATTTAACAGGCAATAAAGAAAAAATTAAACAGCTGTTTATTAGACAAAAGCTTTATTCAGGCAATGAGTTTGCCTTCAAAGAGATCTTTGACAAGAAAACTTTTGATGAAAATTGTATTGTGGTAAAAGAAGTGGTCAAACTGCTTGAAGAGTACAGAATTAAATATTCAACAAAACAGCAATTTTTAGGGGATTTCTTTGAAAATCTTTTAAATACAGGTATCAAACAAGAATCGGGGCAATTTTTCACTCCAATTCCAATTGCTCAATTTATATGTAAATCAATTCCTATCAAACAAATCATTGAACAAAAGAATAACAAAGCAGAGCCTTATTTTTTGCCTTATTTGATTGATTATGCCTCTGGAAGTGGTCATTTTCTTACTGAGGCCATGGAGGAAATTGATAATCATATTAAAAACATTGAAGAAAACTGGATAAAATGCGGATTGAAACATAAAAAAGAATTCTTAAAAAATAAAGAAAATTTTGACTGGGCGAGTGAATATATTTATGGAATTGAAAAAGATTACAGACTCGCCAAAACAACTAAAATAAGCACGTTTTTGAATGGCGATGGCGATGCAAATGTGATTTGTGGGGATGGACTTGATCATTTTAAAAAAAGTGTGGAATACAAAAAAAAGCTCACTGAAATTAAGGAAGAAAGAGACAATAAACAGTTTGATGTTGTGATTGCCAACCCCCCTTACTCGGTGGATGGCTTTAAAAATACTTTGAAGCATGGAAAAGAAGCTTTTGAGCTTTACCCTTACTTTACAGATCAAAGCAGTGAAATTGAGTGTTTGTTTGTTGAGCGAGCTAAACAACTACTCAAAGATGGAGGTGTGGCAGGAATTATTTTGCCAATCAGTATTTTATCAAATGGGAAAATACACCTGAAAGCTAGAGAAATATTACTCAAATATTTTGAGATTAAAGCGATTATCGAATTTGGCTCAAATACTTTCATGGCAACGGGAACGAAAACCGCCACGGTATTTTTACGAAGGCGAGCTAATAATGAATGGAAAATAATCGAGTCGCTTGTGAATGAGTTTTTTGTGAACTTTAAAGATGTAACTGTCAACGGAATAGAAAACGCTTTTTCAAAGTATGTGAAATATGTATTTGAAGATTTAGAGCTAAAAGATTACATGAATTTATTTAATGATGAGCCAAGCGAAAAGATATTTAATCATGGGATTTTCAAGGAATACAAAGGGCATTTTAAAAAGCTTAATGGTGATACACTGATCGAAGCCATAAAAGAAACAGAAAAAGAAAAGATGCTTTATTTTATACTTACTTTTGATCAAGATTTTGTATTGGTTAAATCGCCAAGTGATAGCAGTGAAGAAAAAGAGTTTTTAGGCTATGAATTTAGTACAAGGAGAGGGCATGAAGGGATTAAGATTTATAAAGATGCGAAAGAAAAAAACCTTACAAAGCTTTACAATGCTGAATTTGAGCAATTGTATGATAAAAACAAAGTCAATTCATACATTTTGAGAGCTTTTGAGGGTGAAAACATACCAGAGCCAAGCGAAGAGCTTAAAGGTGTCCTACAGGTCCAGAAAATTCATGAGTCGCTTGATTTTGACAGAGTAAACTTTGAAAAGAAGATAACGACAACCTTTAAAAAAAAACGAAATTTTCAGACTGAATATAAACTAATAAAACTCCAGGAATTAGTCGAAAAAGGAGAACTGCAATATATTTCAGGAGTTACTTTTGATAAAAAAGATCAAGTTTCAAAAGAAACTAAAAACAGGGTTTTGACAGCTTCGAATATTGATTTAGAAACAAGAAGTTTAAAACTTGATGAAAAACTTTTTGTTGATGAAAAAAAAGAATTTGCAAGAGAAAAGGCATTGAAAAAAAATGATATTTTTCTTTGTACTTCAAGCGGAAGCATTAAGCATTTAGGGAAAAGTACTTTTATAAAAGAAGATTTAGGGATTTATTTTGGCGGTTTTTGTGGATGTTTAAGGGCTTCAAATGAAACTTTAGCAAAATATATTTTTAGTCTTTTAGATACGCCAGAATATAGAAGTCATGTTGAGTTTTATGTAGGACAAAATATAAACAACTTAAATCAAGGAATTTTAGATTTTAAAATCCCCCTTCCTCCTTTCGATGTGCAAGAAAAGATTGTGCGAGAGATGGAAGCGATTGAGGAGAGAGAGAAAGAGATCGAGAATGAAACACGAGTGAAACAAAGGGAAATTGAGAAGATAGTAGAAATTATAAATAATGTTAAAACAAAATTAGAAAATATTTCCGAATTAATACAAAGAGGAAAATCTCCCAAATATGGAAATACCAATTTGCAAATAATAAAATCAGGACAAGCAAGAGGATATAAAGAATTTGATTTTGCAAAAAAACATTATGCAAGTGAAGAATATATTGTTGATCATAGAAAACTTCAAAAAGGAGACATTTTAATTAATTCATCGGGAGTAGGAACAGCTGGCAGAGTTACTCTTTTTGACCTAGATGATGATTGTGTGGTAGATAGTCATATTACTATATTAAGATTAAATAAGGACAAAGCTTTGCCAACTTTTATCTTATATTATCTCGCGAACGGCATTGGATTTAAAAAAATTGAATCTATGGCAACAGGACAAAGTGGACAGATTGAACTTTCCATAGATATGGTTAAAAATATTCAAATCCCCCTCCCTCCACTTTTTGAACAAGAAAAAATCGTGAAGCAAATCGAGCAAATCGAATCAAAGCAAGTAGAGCTAAAAAAGGAGATTGAGGAGTTGGGTGAGAGTAAAGAAGAAGTTTTAAGGAAGTATTTATAAGGAGAATAATGCAGATCAATTGCACAAACCTTACATTCATGTATAATTAATGCATGGCCATAATTCATATTGACGAATATTTAATACTTCCAGAACTCAAGCCCTATCGTAAATTTCTTAGAGAGAAACGCTATTCATCTTCTGACTTAGGCGTTGCCTATAGAGTTATAAATCATTGGGCTGAGATTGGTCTAATTATTGATGACCGCCCAAACACAAAAGCACCTTCTAAATGGCGTAAATTCAGCATTGTGGACATAGTCTGGGTGTATGTTATCAAAGAACTTAGAAAGTACGGTTTCGGGCTGGATAAACTCCTCGAGTTAAGGGCATCATTATTTAATTATGCTGGCGATATTAAGACCCCATCATTTGACCTTGAATTTAGGATATTTTTGACCATGTCTAAAACATCTGTCAATTTGCTTATTTATGATGATGGTTTGGGTTTGTTTACTTCTACTTCACAGCAATCTTCTGAAAAATTTATTAAAGGTTATTTAGGCAAAGAACTTAATAAATCATCGTTCATACTGGTTGATCTAAATAAGATAGCAAGTAAAGTTTTGTCAAAAAGCAACTTACCAGATTTTAATAATGTAATTGACTTAAGTCTTGATGAGCTGGAACTTATAAAGTTTATTCGCTCCAATGATTTTAATGAGGTTAGAATTGTACTTTCTGATGGCAAATTATTGAGATACGAAGGCAAGCAAATGGTTGGGCATGAGTCAGATCTTTTAGATATTATCAAACAACATCAATACCAGAAAATTGAGGTGTTAGTTACTGGTGATAAAGTCGCAAGAATTATAAAAACGGTTCAAAAAAAACCAAATAACTAGCATGGTACAAAGCCAGCTACTTAAAATATAGTTTTTGAGTGTCACTGCATACGGCTAGGCATTCATATAGGAAATACCTATATGTTGTCTGTGGCAGAATGCAGAGCATACTTAAAAAATAGTAAATACGGTGATGAGGAAATTGAAAATATCAGAGATTTTCTTTACGCACTCAGCACAAGAATAATTAAACAAACGGTTGAAGAAAATGATCTCAAAAAAACAACTACTAGCAAATCAGATTAATGCCCAACTTAGAGCTGTAAAGACTCATGAGGTCAAACAAAAAAACCCTTTTAACGCCTTTAAACACGGTATTTGGGGCAAGTTAATCTCTGAATATGAATCTGACCTGTATAAAGATTTATTAGCTGATTTAATCGATGAACTACAACCCAAAGGCATTATTCAAAATATGATGGTTGAAAGAATCGCTGTTGCTTACTTGAGAATGTATCGGTTAGCAAAAGCCGAAAATGAGTTTATACAGTCTACCCTCAACCCTTCAAATCCTGATATTACCCTTAAATTTAATGATGCTGGTTATGATCCAAGAATTGATAAGCAGGCAGTCAACGCAATGTTTGATATTTATGCCAGATATGAAACCACAATTGAAAACCATTTCTATAGAGCTTTAAAAGAGCTACAAAGCTATAAAAATGGGTTTGTTTTGCAGGGAGGGAGCAATGGATAACTCAGTAAAATCAGCCATAATTTATTGTAGGGTATCTTCGCAAAGACAGGTTAATGAGGGTGATGGGTTGGGTAGCCAAGAACTAAGATGCAGAAACTATGCTTTAGCAAAAGGTTATAAAATTGAAAAAGTTTTTGAAGAAAAGGGTATATCTGGAGCATTGTTTGATCGTCCAGCAATGAAGGAGTTGTTAGCCTTCTTGGATAATAACTCTCACAAGGAATATATTGTCATTTTTGATGATCTCAAGAGGTTTGCTAGAGATTATTCTGTTCATCTTAAGCTCAAAATGGAGTTAATTAAAGCTAGAGGTGCAACTTTAGAGTGCTTAAATTTTAACTTTGAGGATACTCCAGAGGGTGAGTTTGTAGAGGGAGTATTGGCTTTACAGGGAGAATTAGAACGAAAACAGAATCGTAGGCAAGTTATCCAAAAACAGAAAGCACGACTTGAAAGAGGTTATTGGCCTTTTTGCCCTCCTCTAGGTCTCAAACACATCAAAAGTAAAGAACACGGAAAAGTCTTAGTATCCAGAGAACCATACGCTAGCATCTTTAAAGAAGCTATTGAGGCATATGAAAAAGATTTGCTTAATTCTGAGACTGAGGTGCAAGAGTTCATCAACTTAAAGTTTAAAGAAAATGGCTTGTCGCAGACAATATCAAGGCACGGAGTGCAGGCTACATTGAGCAAATCCTTGTACGCTGGATATATTGAATATCCAGAATGGGAAGTTGATCGCAGAGATGGCCAACATCAGGGTTTTATTTCAAAAGAAACGTTTGAAAACGTACAAAATAAAAGGTTGGGTAAAAGTAAACCTAAAATGGTTGCTACCTATTCTCCTGATTTTCCACTGAGAGGTTTTGTGAAGTGTAGTGAATGCGGTAAGCCACTCAGGGCTAGCTGGAACACAGGCAGATCACAAAAATACCCAAATTACTGGTGTCAGACAAAAGATTGTCAATATCGT
>CAZOWX010000032.1:0-17103 GCA_964583795.1 uncultured Pseudomonadales bacterium
TTGTACAGTTATGTCAACTCTATCACTTTGTCATTTCTCAGACATCCCTTTCTTCTGAAACAAAGACTCCACATCAGCTAGCTAGAGTGCTCACAAATCTTGCCGAACAAGAAAAAGATCCGAAAGCTCTGCAAGTCATCAATAGTCTAAGGTGTTTGTATCACACGCTACCTGAGGATGACGGTGATCATGACACTGTTACAACTCAAACAAAAACCTTGTTAGCAGGTTTAAAACAAGGATCCATTGGTGAGGAAGTCTATAGAGAATACCAAGATTTGCTCGCTGCTATATCACCTCAAAAACAACGATTACTTGGCAACATTCTTTCAAATAAAGAAATTCAAGGGGATATTTCGAGTGACCATGTTCGTTTTCTTCTCTTGAAATTTCATCAATCCGACTTGACAGAAGACAATGCTCGTCGATTATTCAAAGAGCAAGTCAATAGCATCCTCTCTCAACTGGCAGCAGACGAACCAGACAAAGACAAAGTAAAAAATGATCTCTATGACTTTTATTACAAGGTCATCAATAATCAGTGGAAAGACGTTGGATACCAAGTACTGTGTTCAAGGGTTAACCACGAACACTGGACTACAGCCAATCGGATGATGGGAGAGATGCTGGCAAATCTCGCTCTTGGCAGAGACAATCCCACCAGTGAAACTCAACCTTTTTTCCCAAGAATACACCAAGATGTTTTAAGAATAACCGGCGAGCAACTTCAAAAATACGCTCAAGATGACGAAATGGTCTTTACCATTCCCAATCCGGCAACGGCAAGCACTAAAGAGTTTTCTTTTCCTCATCAAGCCAAACGTACTATCCCTTCAGCTCGACTCGCACGTGCTTTCACTGAGTTGATGAGACTCAAACAAGAACGAGCGACACAATTATCTGTTAGCGCAATCGTGATTCGTGATGCCCGTAGTTATCCAGTAACACTGATCGAAGGTCTGCGCTTGAGAACAGAGAAACCAGATGAGTATCAACTGCTCATCAATCCCAAAAACGCAAGAGCGGATCAGCGACGCCAAGAAGACATCACCAAACAGACAGAACTTCGCAAAGCGATTGCACTAGAGTTACTACTTACCGGAAACAACTTAACTGAGTACGCCCAAATTTATCAGCAGCTTTCCAATGATGACAAAACAGAACTTAACCAAATTGCTCTCGTCGTATTTAACGATTCATCTACACTTGATTCAGATCCATATAAAATGCACCTGGCAAATATGTTAATTTTTGTCCATGGGAATAACGAAGCAATCGTGACTTGGATTCACACTTACACTGGGAAAGACATCACCCAGTTGCGAACGGAATTGTTTGCTCAAGTCAATCAACGTGTTAGCACCACCTTCCGTGAAGACCTTCCAGACAAGATTGACAAACTTGATGTCCCTGGAGTAGGCACGAAGCACACAGTTTCAACCTTCATTGAAGAACTTTTCAAAAAAGGGACTGATAGCATTTCAAGCATACTGCGAGCCCAAGACTTCATGAGAGAAACAGTCTTCGCCAAACTTGTCGGGGCAATTGTCTTGGAAGAGTTTGACCAGCAAAAACAAGACTTCCTCACAGGCAAAGTAACGTTTGCTCAGCTGTTGACACAGATGCAGTACTTTGAATCAATGCTCGACAACTTATCAGATACTCTGTTTGTTCGCTCAACAAACAAATTCACCCCCATTCAAGAAACATTTCATGCAGTGTTAGCCAAAGGCAAAGAAACCGGTCAAGGCAGAATTCTGTTTTTGGCTTGCTTTATCCGAGACTTACTCGACTACAGCCAAGAGACTGGGAACGATAAATTTGAGCGCAAAAAACTCGTAATCCAAGAATATATAAAGCGCGCTGAAGATTTTGGCGTTGACTTCTCCGAGCTTCTCTATATTTATAATTACTTGGCTTTGCACGCAGCAAGTTGTGCAAAGATACTCAGCGAGTTTGGTGGTGAAAATAAAATTGGCAGTTTTCAGCTCGATGATTTTCGCAACTTTATTCCTAACGCAACTGATGGTGGTTCTTCCCCGATCTCTCAATATGATATTAAAGCTATGGGGAATTTAATCTCATATGGGAATCTTGGCGTAGCTGGGTATCCTGATCGAGGAGAGCATTACCTCTTCTTGCTGGAGCTGCGCAATCCACTATCAAATATACGCAAAAAGGCTGATGTATCCGCGCTAATAAAAACAGTGGATGCTGAAAGCGATACATTGTTCGGTCAGGCATTCTCAGCAATTGACGTCCTTGTTGAAATCCAAAAACGACTTACAGTTCTTATAGAAACTTCTCAAGAAAATCCGCTATCTGTTCGCTACGATTCACCTCAAATCCGATCAGCAATGCGTGACCAAGACAAAATAACTGGACAAACTCTTGGACTGTTCAACAAGGATTTGAGACCGCGCGTTGAACAAGTGAGACGATCAATAGAAAAGCAAGATAAACTCGAAGACATTAATCGGTTGATTTCAGATCAGTTAACAAATACGAAGGTCATCGAAGCACAAATTAAAGCGTTTTTGTCGCATTATCTTCGTAAAGAGGAAGGCCAACAGGTATTGACACAACCGCAAATTCAAGAAGAAAAGAAAAACTACGAGACAACGAAAGTAATAGTTTCCGGAGAAAACCAAGTTCGAGCCGTCAATTGGTCAGCACAAGACATAGCGAAAAGCAACTTTTTACAAGGATTGTACAGTCAGTTTGTTCTTGAAATGAAGGGCGAGCTTTCTCCTTTAGTAGCGCTCGTCCAAAATTATAATAAAACACACTCTTTGTCGTATCAGCAAATTGATCTGAGCCCAGTATTGAGATCCTACCTTCAAGCGTTTGACTATCAACTCAGAGCCCAACTGAAAACAATGTTTACTGCAGAACTCAGCTTGGCCTTTCCTCAAGATGAGGGAGTAACTAATTCAGTGCGTCGGTTCGACCTCAACGCTGGAACTGATCTTGTAACAACCGCTTTAAACAAGCAACTGACAACCCTCGGAAATCAAGCCAAACGACAATTGTACGGGCAGGGGAAATGAGGCTGATCATCGTTTATTAGTATTTGTACAATTGTTGACCAGAAACTACTTTTCTCTCCCCGCCAAAGAAGTTTCCCGCATCTTTCAAAACACAGCCTTTTGTGGTATACTATAGTCATATTTTAAGGAGTTTTCCTCGAGGAAAACCGCCAATGCCCACACTGATCCAGCAAAAAAAGCGGTTACGGTGTGATTTTGCGTTTCGGGAAGTTGACACGATATGAACAGCGCATTTGGCTCTCCACAACAGCAGAGCCATAAACCACCAATGGTGAATCCACTGGGCCGGTCTCCAATCGAGATGGGCAATAAACCAAGTGGAGATGCACAATCCCTGGGTGAACACCTTGATGGGGCGCTGAATTTTGTGGCTGACTCGCTGTTTGGTTTTGGTGGTGATCACACCACACCTTCTTCTGATACTAATAAATCCTCAGATACTAGTAGTAATAACCCCTTTGCTAACGCTTTAAAACAAGAACAAGAAAAAAGTGGTAGTCTCGAAGAGCAACTCAAAAAGCAACAACATCTGGCCAAGCACAAAGAGATGCAGATGACGGAAGTGTTTGATTTGGAAAAGAAAAAAAGCGAACAGATGATCAAGCAGATCAAAGAGGAGCTCGCCCAACTGGTCAAAGAGATTAACAAAATGAGTGGCCACGTCGATCAAAGTGTCCACACCGCAGTGTTCCAAGGGACAGGTGAGACGGGAAAATACTACGAAAACTTTTTCGCTCAACTACGCAATTTCTTAATCTTGCTTACTAAACGCGTAAAAGAAGGTAACACATGGCTCCAAGCATTTAACAGCAAAAAGGGGAAATCAAAGTATCAACAAAACTCCAAGAAATACGGCTCACAATATCAGTTCGGTCAAGAGGGTCAGGGATTAACTCGACAAACAGGATAGCATTTTTCAGCTTAAAACTTCATGGTAGAGCGCACGCAAACTCCATTTGAGCAACAACTTCTTCAAAGCATTGCGCAAGAGCGAACACGAGTTCAAGAACTACTCGAGCACCCTCAAGATATTGAAATCATCAATGTGCAAACCTACTGGGCCGAGCAAAACGAAAGTGGCGATTGGGTTCCCAATATTGAAGGTCGGCTGGCCATTCAGGCTATTGTCTCTTTATTCGAACAACTGATGCAAAATGCTCAAACAAAAGATCAAATTGTGCGTCTACCACCCATCGTGATTAGTGGAGGACATGAAGCAAGTTTCGGTGGAACGACACTTTCAGCGATCTACTCAACAGCATTGCATCAAGCATTGCAACAGTCTTCGATCATAAACCAAACTATCGTTGTCGACACAAAACTCTCACAACAACTCGACCATAACAGCATTCACATCTTGGCTGAGCATGCTCTCAAGAAAAAAGTCGGTCGCCGTTTACTCGCAGAAGATACCCGTGGTACGCTCACTTTTCTTGATCAAATTCGCGAAACAATTGGGTTTAAGAAAGCGCTATCGATTGGTCGGCTTGGACATCTGAAAAGAATCCAAATGTTAGCAGATAGAAACAGCGTCCCCACTGAGCAACTGAGTATCGAGGGAATTATCGCCTATTTTCAACCTGAATTGCTATCTTGGTTAGTAGATAGTCCTGAGGCTGCTGAGACACGTGAGCGAATTCTAGAGTCAGAGCGAAACTTTGATACAGTTGAACAACGAAACAGGCAAATATTAAGGATCGATCGTCAAGGAAGAGGAATGGAAGCCCTAGCTCGAATATTAGGGCGCGCAAAACAGTTGTTCACCCACCGTGAACGGCAGTAATCATTTAACTCTGTTTGAAAACTCTCTTTCGAAGTGAAAGTAGGTAGATTTTTTTAATAGATATGGCTCGTCATCCCGTTGACGCGTGCCCGAAAGGGTAAAAACGGGATCCATTTCCTTAATTTATGTCCAATAACACAGCGAAAAACCTTTTCTTCTTTGAAAAGATTTTTTTGCTTGCGACTTTTTTGCTTACCTGAGTAACTAGCAATGTTGACTGTATGTTGTGGATCCCGTTTTTCAACGGGATGACGAGCTTTTTCTGACTGCTCAATCAATTTTGACTTAGAACTTGTTCCTTTGATAAATTGACCCGCAATCTGTGCGTGGGTCAGGTCAATCATCGAGTGGTCAACAGCAAAAAATTTGCTATAATTGGGTTCTCGAATCAGGTTCAGGATTTTGGTCGTAGGCTTCGTCAACTATAACCTATAACCCCTCACCTAGAACCTAATCACGGGTCCGTAGCTCAGTTGGTTAGAGCGACAGCCTTTTAAGCTGTGCGTCCTGGGTTCGAATCCCAGCGGACTCACCTTCTTTAGAATATAGATGATAGGTTGTAGATTGTAGACCATCTGATCATTACACCTAGCTAGAGCGATCCGATGAACTTCGGACGCCGTCCTCTAGTTCGAATCGAGAGCGGACTCACCCTTCTCTTACAGTGGAATGATTGTAAAAGACAGAGTATAGTAGCCTCATAGATCGAATAAAGTTACGATAACGATTTACATTTCATGAACGAATTTGTCCCCATAGATGCACTCAAATTAACTGATTACCAAGTAACACTGTTGAGCTGGGCTCGCCATTTAAATCTCACTAGCAGTGACCCAACACTTGATCGTTTGGCTGGGGGTGGAGCTCAAATGATTTGGGGATTTGGCAGAGATCAGGCTGTACAAGATAACCCTGAGGGTTTATTTTTCCAGTTGACACCCGAGGCTCATCAAACACTCAATGGTTTATTTGCTGACCCCGATTTGAGTACGACAGTCACGTATGCTGGTCAACTACTGGCTGAACCCTCAGATCAAACGAATGCTCAGTTCCTTGAAGTGGTGAGCGCGGCTAGGACATACTACGCTACATTGAAAGCAAGAAGATCTTCTTAGCACTTTGCGCATACATTTTTTCAAAAAAACGCTCGTCATCCTTGCGAAAGCGAGGATCTGACTGAGATGTCATCTTCCTGTCAGAATTGTATTGTTCAATGGTGGTATGCAAAAAAAGGGGTATGTCTACATTGTGGGGAGTCAAAAACCAGTTCTTTACACTGGGGTAACTTCTGAACTGGAAGGAAGAACTTGGAAACACAAACACTCAGTTTATAAAGGATTTACCAGTAAGTATCACACATTTAAACTGCTTTACTACAAAGAATTTGATAGCATCGAGGAAGCAATTTATCGAGAAAAACAAATTAAGCATTGGAAGAGAGCCTGGAAACTTGAACTGATTCGGTCAAAAAAATCCATTGTTTAAAGATCTTTACGAAGATTTGTTTGAGTAGAGTCAGATCCTCGCTTTCGCAAGGATGACAGGCCAGGGAGTGCCAAAACACCCAATTTGTAAAAAACATGCTTACCTACAAAAATATATCGATAAGTGATACGTTTTTGCTGACATCAAGCTGGCATTTCTTTCCACGCACAACCCCAATCAACGTCATTGTTGCCTTCAATAAGTCTGTGTTGTATTGGTCCTTGCTCGTGAATTTAGCACCTTGGGAACGTTATATTGTCTGAGAATCAATGTGTCGGTGGGTAAATTAAGCTCGTTTTGGCCGATTATTCTCAATCGCTTGATCGTAGTACAATCCGCGACTTCACAAGGAGGTGGTTGGCTGGACGTCTGAAACTGTGGGAGTCGGTGATTGTAAATTGGGAAATGCTAACACGTGTAGATTTTCAAAATAAATTTCACCTGAAACAGTTGAACCAGGTAGAGCCGTCTGGGTAAAGCTGGCATGGTCATAACTACTCCCAAGCTTTGAACTGATGGTAAAAGGTTCAACTCCGTCTTCCAATGTCATAGCGTTCTGGCCAATACTAGCGGTCCAGCTTCTCAAGCTCCAGTCAGTCTGATCATAGTCAAATCGGTAATTCAAGGTGATCTTGCGATTGTCGGTAGTATACCAAGACACTGTCAAGGTCTCAAAAGTCACTTCCGCCGAATAGTTTAAAATAACCACTTCAGACGAATCATCCGGAAGCGTGTACTTGACGCCATCAAACATGACATAAAAATCATCGGCTGTATAGTTAAGATGGTTTCCAAACGTCCAGTTAATGGCAGTTTTTTGTGCAACCGGCGTTGGGGAAGGTTCAACGCTGGGACTAACCGTTACTGTTGGAGTTGGAGTCGGGGTTGGGTTGGTACTGTTTGAATTATTCGAGTTATTACTGTTATTGGAGCTGCTGTTATTTTCAGAGCTTGAACTATTTGATCCCGATGAGTTGGGAGCGGGGGGGTGAGCATTCCAAAAAGCCCATAAGTTGTCGCAGTCTGCTTTTGAAGCGCGAGCGATTTTCCCATCAGGTCCGACGCACTCAATCAGACGTACAACAGCAACTGTTGGGACGACTTCTTCACGTACATCGCTAACCCCAAGTACAGCTGGGGAAGGACTTTGTGTCGGTACTGTTGGGATTGTTGGGATTGTTGGCGAAGGCGTGGGTGAAACGACTGCTGGCTGTATCTCAGAAAGGACGTTTTTTTTTCCGCCAAATAAGGCCTTATAACCAAAAATCAATAAAAGCAATAATAATAGCAATAAAATAAGTAAAGCGCGTCTTTTGCGCCTATTTTCCTCTTGCTGATTGACTACTTTTTCATCATTTTTCACCATATAACCACACACTATATCAAAAAATTATAGGCTTGTCAATGACTACCCGCAAACTCAGTTCGAAAAAGATTTTTGGCTTTTGGTCTTTAAAAATGTAACCTATTACTTGATATCGAAAGTTTGTGTTAAAGGTGTTTGTTGCAGTCTGTTTTTTGTCGGGTTTTATCATCCTCTAGGTTGCTAAAGCTCGTTATTTAGCCTATAATTCGCAAATGGCTCCAGAAAAAAAACGTTCCACCCTAGAGTTAGCGGTTATGAAAATAGCAGAAAACACATTTTTTACTAGGTGTTTACAACGTACTGACATTCCTTTATCAAGGCAACATATAGTACTCGGTGGTGGACACACTGCTGAGTTACTTGCTAGTGATGTATTCCCCTTTTCAGACTTTATCCTTATTCCAGGATTAACCACAACAGACATCCAAAATGGTTTATATGATCGCATTGACAAAAAGACATTAGAAGAAAAAGAACGTGAACCGATCATTGCGGGCTACATTGCTTTTCAGGACCTCTTGAATCGGAATTTGTTTCGCAATGACCCACTCATTCAATACTCATTCTTAGAAGCAATAAAACAAGAGTTAGGGCAATGGAAAACTCCTGAGGCTTTACTTTATACGTTAGAAAACGCTGTCGATCTCGAAAAAGCAACGTACTCAGCAAAACAGCATTTACTCACTGCCAAAGCTGTTGAACAGTTCTTGCAAGAAGCACGAAGCCAATTACCTCAAATTTTACAGTTGGGATTCGCACAATACGCTCAGATATTCACTCAAAACATCGCTCAAACAATGCCCAAAGTAAATATTGACACATTACTTCAAGACTTACCCAAATTTGAAAGCGAGTATGTTAGTCCACTTGAGAGTATACTAGAAGTGCTTAACTCGCTCTTAGGTTTAGCTGTCAAAGAAAAAAGGGATATTGATGTGTTCTTAGAGAGAGCAGATATCCCTTCTATTGAGGACTGGACAATTGATCACCTAAAACAATATCTTGAATTTCTCCAACAACACATTCTCTAATTAGCACTGCACGGTTTCAAAAAGTGATTCACCAAAATCGAGTAATCTTTTAAGTCACAGCGAGTGTCTCCATTTAAATCAGAGTTTGGGTCGGAAAGAGGAGATTTAAGAAAATTCGCAACTAAGATCGAGTAATCAGTAAGGTTTACGCTTTGATCAAGATTAATGTCACCAGCACAAACCATTGGGGTTGTGGTAGGTGTTATTGTTGGGGTTTGAGTAGGGGAACTCCCTTGTCCTGTTTTAGCTGATAATACCACACTTTTGTTCGACTCATTATTCAAACGATCATACGCCGTCACTGAAAACTGATAAGTGGTATTTGACGCTAGATTTCGGTCAATGAAATTCGTTTCATCAGTTTCAGCAATGACCACACCATCACGGTACACTCGATAACCGTATACACCCACATTGTCTGTTGCTGCAGACCAAGAAAGAGAGATTGAATCACTAGTCCCAGTACTTTTTGTCAGTCCTCCAGGGACGCTGGGCGCTTGCGAATCTGGAGCTTCGTGTCCACCCGTACCTTGGTGCGCCATCAACCAGCTGCCATTGTTTTGCCAAATGATCAAGTTATCGTAAATCACTGGTGTCGTGGCGTATCCGGAATTTCCATCCCCCGGACCGGCCACGTACATTTTATTATTTGTCGCATCTGGCGGATGTATCCAATCCGGGACGTAATGCGACCAGAATGCTCCAACCAAAGTCGTCATTCGCATTTGCGTGAAATCATAAACGCCCAAATCATCGGCGACAGCTCCGTACTCTCGCTTACCACCCCCTACACTGCTGTAGGCATACTCATCACCACGAAAGAGCGTATTACTTCCGCCCAACCACTTGATCGCTCCAGTTGCCATATTGATCGAAAATGAAGAATAATAGGCATGCTTCAAAGCCTCATTGGGAGTCAACATCACTGGGTTGAGTGCTCCCCAATATGGGGTGCTCAGTGCTACTTTAAATTTTTCAGCTCCTGTTTGTAAATTAACTGCCTTAGTGCTACGCGCTGGTGGGTTTTGCGTATAGATGGGTTCATTCGTTGTTAACACACTTTCAGGTGGATTAAAGTTTGGGTTACCAGTATCGAGCGGATTTTCGCCATAATTTGGTTGATCTTCAAGAGCTTGATACTCATTTGCCCGAGAGGTGGTCGTGAACAACACTGTATCTGCAGCAATGAGCGGTTGAGTATCACGAATCGTTTCTCCAGGCAGGTCAGTCATCCATTTGCGCACTCCAGTTAAGTCAAACGCGTAACCCTTTAAGTTATCGCCAGCAACCACAATCAAACCTTTATCAGCCGCAGCAGCACCCAAAACGCGTCCCTCAACTGGACTTTTCCAAATCTGCATTCCATCCTCGAGATCAATAGCATAGACATATCCATCATGTGCTCCAACTACTACCAGACCTCGATAAATAATCGGGGAAGCACTGACTGGGTCGGTTGTTGTCACAACCCATTTTTGCTGCCCCTGTAGATCATAGGCTCGAACTTCACCATGATCGCCTAATGAAACGCCAATCACCACTCGGCCTGCACTCACAGCAGGAGAGCCTAACACTACACCACCTGTCGAAATTGACCACTTTACAGTGCCAGTGCGAACATCAATGGCACGCAATACGCCATCAACAGTGACAAAATACACCACTTCATTGACAACAACTGGTTGTGCTCGATAACTCGCCGAAGTTGAAAACTGTTTTTCCCACTTCTTAGTCACGGTTCCCGTGACAAAGGTACCAGTGCGACCAGTCATTTGTGGGTCATGGTTGAGCATCGGCCAGTTCTCAATTGCTAGAGCATTTGAAACAGTGAGAAACAACACAGCTACCACTAATAGTAATCCCCATTTTTGTTTTACTGCCATATGATAGTGCTTTGTCTATTCATAATTGCCACCAAATAATCCAGTCGAAACATGTCAAAACTAGCAGGAGTCGTTTTTGAGCTCTGAGCAAATGGTAACTCCTTGCGGATCGTGGCCACTGGGGTTTCAATCACATACGCACGTGCCATAAAAATTGGATGGGCAAAAAGGCTCGTTTGAAAACCTTCCTCACCGGGACGATCACTACTCACATCCGTTACTGGAGCGAAAGGTGCCACACTCATCCAATCTGAAACGTGATCATAGTCTGAAAGGTACCAAGTTCGAAAACGATCAACGATCGTAGCAAACTGAGCACTCACTTTTGCCTGTTGTTTATCCTTGAGAAACCGTGCTAAATCAATACTCATATCTTGGTACTGATCAATATAGAGATATCTTCCCAAACCACCATTCGACATCAGTTTGACAGGATTGTTGGAGGCATTTGTCGTCGATTGTATTTTGTCATTGAAGAGTTGCACCGCTTGAGTGTTTGCACTGCTTTCGGTAGCACTATCACCCACCATGACTGCCATCCGAACCATAGCAACAGTACCGGCAATCATATTATTTGCCGCTGAGGTGTAGGTCTGAAGGGCTGAATTTCCAGCAGTTCCAAGGTATCGTTTGGTACTTCCTTGACAAAGCGAGTAAATTGATTTGATAGTTGACCAATTATTTTTGACTAAAGTAGTATCTTGGGCGTACTGTGCATAGGCCCAAATGCCATACAAACCGTCGTAGCAAAAAGCGTGGTTACTACTCCAACTGACCCCATAGTGGCCAATCGATGATGACTTTCCGATTGATCCTGAAATTTCGGTCTGAACATAGCTTGATGACAGCAAGTTCGTCGTCACTTCTTGTCGTAAATAGCTCTTTAGCTGATCTGCTTGTTGTGTTTCGAGATAAGGAAGAGTTGAAGATAATGTCGCCACCGCTTTACCATGTCCCCACAATAGTTGATTTGATGTCCCCCAAAGACGAGCTCCCATTAAATCGTGGGAGTTGGTCGCTAACATGGTAGCCACCTGACGACGGATTTTTTCAACTATTTCTGGACTACTTCCCAGGTAAGTAATATGTGGGGTATCGTAAATATAGGTGTGTAGTTCTGACGAGGTGAGAGCAGAAACTTTCTTAACCGATACATGCGTTGCCATCATCACACAGATCACAATAGCACCAATAACCACATACATTTTGTTATAGAATCTTGAAAAAAGTGATGGTTTCACACTGACCTTATATAAAAACATCTTACCTAGTTTACATTACATGGTTTCAAAAAGTGAGTGACCAAAACCGAGTAATCCAATAAATCACACCGTCCATCATTATTCAGATCTGCCTTTGGATTAGTTAACGGGACTCTCAAGAAATTTTGCACCAAAACAGAGTAATCTAACAATCCGACCGATCCATCGCCATCAATATCACCAGTACACACAACAGGAGTCACACTGGGCGTGATAGATGGGGTAAAACTTGGGGCGGATGTAGGTGTTTTGGTTGGTGTGTTGCTAGGAGCTGTGGTTACAATAGGAGTAGCAGTTGGCGCCGTTGATGTCCCGCTGTGCTTGAGCACAAATAGCTCACCACCATTGCCTTGCTGCACTATCAGGCCGTCAGCTACGTACGTATAGCGCGGGGTTAAGCCTTCACTATACGCACCTCTCACCGGAGCAGGAGGATCCATCACATTCCAATATACCCACCACCCTGGGGAGGACCAATACTTCCCATCCTGGTACAACGTCATACCACAAGTGGTGTAGTGAGTCGAGTTGTTTGGAGTTCCACAGGCGGAGATGCGTCGAATCGTTGGTTTATTCTTCAAGGTAGTGATAGGGCTGGTGTTCGTCGCACCCAATGAGTCAGCTCTGTTGGTAATCGTATGAGCTTCAACAGCTCCCCAGTGTGAGTAAAAAAAAGTATTACCTGCCAGTGACAATGGTGTTTGTTCATCCGTGATTGCACTCATGCCACCTTGTGTTTGAACAAATCGAACATCTCCAGCAGAGAACCCCGCAATAGTGTTACTATTGAGGACCATTTCGCCAATATGAGAATCATCTCGCCCATCATATTGAGCACCCTGCGCATTACGAAATGAAGTGTATGCCACTTCTGATGAAGCGGAAAGTTTTTTTAGTACAGGGACAGGGGGCGCAACAATAATTGGAGAATTGTTATTCAAAGCTTCAACACCACCAGGTCCCACTGCTGTAGTAAATTTTTCTGCGCCCGAATCAAGATTGAGTGCATACAAATTTTTAAATTGATTATGTGTATCTAAAAATGTCTTTGTCTCTGCATTGGTGCTCGGATATCTTCCGTTTGCTCCTGGTCCACCAAATATAATGCTATTGACACTTCCGCCGACATTCATTCTTAGTAGAGCAACTCCGTTGACGTCAGAAATCACCGGCCAGAAATCAAATCGGGTATACGTCCCTGCAGTCAATGTTGATGGCTTAACTTTCCATTTTTGTGAACCATTTGCATTGTTCACCGCGTGCACGTACAAATCAGTAGTTGCATAAACAACAATGTCTCGACTGGCTGAATACGCTGGACTGATCGCTGAACCTGATCCACCTTGATACGTCCAAGCCGCCGTCATATTGGAAATGGTAATCTTATGCAAAGTCCCGTTGTCACTGGCAACGTACACCGCATTTCCCACAATCATCAGCGCTTTTTTGATCGGACTAGCAGCATTGTAGCTCGCTACCAAAGCACCAGTGTTCGCGTTAATTTTGTAGACTTTTCCATTTATTGCGCCCACAAGCAAAGTCCCTGACGCAGAATCATATGCCGGGGTAGAAACAAACGACGTGTTATCAGTAAAAGTCCAAGCAATGTGGCCATTTGTTTTGTTCAGTGCATACACACCACGAGTCAGTGCAGGCACATAAACAAAACTGCCTCCAGTGACTGTTCGACCTTCCCAGACAGCACTTGGGTCACTGTGCCCCACATCATAACAATGCCCTTGCTGTGGGTCGTTATTGGGACAGGTCGCACCACCCGAGCTGTCAGGACCGTTAAACGTCCATAACAGCGACCAGGGTTCACTCGGAAGATCCGGCGTATATCCTGTACGATTAGCATCGTGCGCTTCTTGAGTCCAGTCATCAGCGAAGATGGGGGAGGGAAGAATCCCAACGAGTACCAAAAAAGCGAGTAAAATGCTGAGTTTTTTAAGGAACATATGAACCTCTACTACCTAAAAAGAACAGATACGTTTATGTATAACACACTATACACAGTAAAGAAAACTACAAAAAAGATTCTTGGATAGGAGAATACAGGTTGAAAATCGGAAAACTCTCAGGTCACCAGGCTAAATAAACAGCTTCCAATCTTACTCTCAGGTATTGAGCAATCGTGAGTGAAGAAAGAGAGAGTTGAGCACATTTTGTACTCAATACTATCCCTTTTTTGTATTTTGGGGGTTGTCTGGGTATGAGATGTACGAGATAATATTACGATATGGTAGTCAGAAGCAACGGTGCTGAAACAACAATGAAAGTCATCTATGACAAAACTACAGGCGAGCGTGTGGTTGTTATTGGTGAACCAAAGCAAAAAAAAGCAGCATTGCCAGTTTCTGCACCCGTTTCTCCTCCTTCCGAGACCTCATCCGCCTACGAAACGTACAAACCTGATCAAGAAGAAAAGCCCCCAGTACTCACCACTGGAGACACAATAGTACTGGAGCACCCACTACCAACCCCTGACATTCTCTTACAGGCTGCTCAGATGCTGTTACCACAAGACTATGAAGGGACTCTTGAGGAATACTGTCAACTAAACCCTTCGAGTAGTATTGCGTATTTATGTATTCTTCACCGGAACTCAACTCAAAGAATGTTGTATACCGGTTTTTCAGAAGACCTCTCTGAAGCAATTCAATTTCTCACCGATAAAATCGACAATCACAGCAACGGACAACCAGGTCCCACTGTGATTCAGTTACGAACAGCAGTTACTTTGCTCTCCACTGTTGCCAATCAAAGAGTGCCAGACGAGCTGTATCTTACATCAATATTTGGAAAGGGTAACAATGGTCTGGTCGCTGAAGTTGAACCACGCAAACAAGGTGTTGCTCCAGCAACAGCAAAAGATGCTACACACATGATTGTCAAGGTGTTTTCTGGTCCAACAGCGGAGCTCTTAAGTCAACACATGGAAGAGATACGCGGTATTGCTAAACATGATTTGCCTGGATGGGTTTCAGCACAACTGGCATTGCATCGCACATACTTAAGTGGCTCGTTTACGAAAAAAAATGAAAAGGGAGACGATGTCACCCAAACGATTGCTTTAATGGAGCAAGAGAGAGCTGTGGGAACAAGCTTTGAGCTTTGGCAACCGAAAGATGCACTAGAAGCAGAAATTGTTTACTTTCTTATTGCCAAGACTATTGATCAGATGCATCTGCACGGCATTATTACTCCAGATTCGGGAGGAATTAATATCAATGTGCAAAATTTACAACAGTTTAAACAGTATCTTTTAAGTCATCATTTACAATTGGATGAGTATCTCAAACAAATTCCTCAAGATCATTCTGAAGAAGAAAACTATTATGATTTAGAGTTGCACCCAATTCTGTCCTATTACGACCTTGATGACGCTGTCATTACTCAACCTGGAAATGAACCGCAATACTCTGTGAATATCCTCCAAGGAGACTATATTTATGGGAAAGTTCCTCTCCTGAATCCATTCTTGTTTTTACAGGAAGAAGCAAAAATCTCACGCAATGTAGCGCGTTGGGCTGACATTCACACTATCATGGTTATGATGTTGCGACAATTTTTATCTCGGGAAAAAATTTATGGCGATGACAATAGATTAAAACGTGGATACGAAAACGTACAGTTAGCAGCTGATTTGCGGTTCCCGATTGAAGTCCCTCCTTTGCAACATCAAATCCTAGCACTTAAACAAAAAGGAATTGTAAACCCTGAGAAGTTGCTATTCCCCAATATCGTGGCAACGATGGATGCTGTAAGCCAAGTTAGACAATCTGATCATTATCCACTCATCGCTGAAGATGCGTACTGTGATCTCAGAGATGAGCACTGGACATCAGAAACCATGGAAAAAGTACTCGCAGCATTTACCGTTTTTTTCGAAGATTATCTTGCTCAACTAAAAAACTCTCTTTCACATAAACCAGTGCGCCCTCCCAACCCCATGGAGTGGTATGTCAATCAAGTCATACAAGCTCTTCAGTAGTGCTGTATTTCTCTTCTCAACTATGCTTGAATAAAAAATTCAAAACATCCCACATTGTTACAATTCGCAACAATCTCTTTCGCATTCTTGTCTAACTACTGATTCTTTTTTTCCCCCCCTTCTTGACCTCCTCCCCTCTACTCGCTATGCTCAATGATATGCACACATTTCAGAGAGTGTTTTTTGTGTTTGTCGTCAGCTTCTTTTTGGCACTAAGCGCAGTTTTACCAAATAAAGCAAACGCTCTTAACCGCAGCGACGCTCCGTTTCCAGCACCGTGGAAAACTTGGGAATTTCTCGAACCGAATAAAAACACAGTTGCGGCCGATCAGTATCAAATAAGTCCAGATGGCAATACGTTTTCTTTGCAGAGTGATTGGTCTTCGATGGTGTATCAGCAACAACAATGTGAAAACTACATGAATAATTTTGATATTGTGGCTCGAGTAGTAAGTGAAGGCACAGCTGCCTCCGGATCCGCAAATTTCACTGCCAAAGCAGGCTTGACAGCAAGGACCAGTCTCACGAACGCGACACCCTTTAATAATGAAATTATGCTCACAACGCAACCCGACAGTTCAGACCCAAGCAAACTCAGAGTGAATTTTACTATCCCAGGATTTAGTCCCTACTACTGGGTGACTAGCAATGTTAATGGTTTCCCTATCTGGCTTAAATTGAAAAAAAGAGGGAGGGATGTCACCGCATCTTACAGTGCAGATGGGCAAACTTGGACAGATATGCCTGGAACACTTCCTCTCGGACTTTCAGGCACTAGCACAGTGTCTTTCGGGGTTTTTACCTATAACCTGTCACAAATGTACTACACAGCCTCACGACCATTAGCAACCGCTACCTTTGACAATGTTGCAGTGATGACTTTTTGTTCTTTAACAGAGCCCACAGCTTCTCCAACGCTCACTCCATCACAACCAACAAATACACCTGTAGTAACTCAACCTCAGGAATGCGTTGGAGACATTAATGGCGACCTCGCTGTCACCATTATCGATTATGGGTTATTAAAAGCTGATTTTCTCAAAATTCCGCCAACCAACCCCAAATCCAACCTAAATGGCAAAGGTAACGTCGATTTGGCAGACTATTTAGTCTTAGTAAGGCATATTTTCAAACCCTGCAGCTCGATATAGTCTGACTCCAACCGTGTCCTTTGTGACAAACACTTCAAGACTCTTACGAGTTCTATAATCGACTGCAACCCCCCTTGGTAAAATAAGGGATGAAAAGC
>CAZOWX010000033.1:0-668 GCA_964583795.1 uncultured Pseudomonadales bacterium
GCTGACATTTATTACCTCATTGCTGTTTATTTGGACACAATCATTTTGGGGTTTTTTAATTTTGTATATGTTCATCGGGATGGATAACGCCTTTATCTCAGGGGCTGAAGAAGCCTTGATTTATGATTCACTTAAGGAGTCAAAGCAAGAAAATGACTTTCACAAAATCAGTTTATGGCGAGGGAAGCTGGTTCAATATGGCATTATCATCGGTACGTTTTCGGGAGGATTTCTCTACACACTCAATCCAGCATTGCCCTTTCTTTTTGAGGCTTTGGCGATATTTGTCTCAATTGTTTGCTTTACTTTTGTTGAGGAGCCACTTATCGATTCAATCAAGTACTCGGTGAGTTCATACTTCACCAAGTTAAAAGAGGGGCTGAAAGATATTACCAAGAATAGTTATGTTGGCTCGTTTTCACTTTTTTATGCTCTGGTGGGAGGGATCAGTTTTTGTTTCCAAACGTACTTCAATCAAGCCTTACTGGTGAGTCTTGGTTACTCTACAATTGCGATCAGTTTAATTTTTGGTAGTATGCGAGTGGTGAATATTTCCTTTTTATCTTCGTTTATGAAGCGCTCAAAGTACTTTCACTTTACAAACAGTATTCTCTTTTTCCCACTCTTAATGCTCATTGCATATCTGCCTGGATTTGCAGTGACGAAGT
>CAZOWX010000033.1:678-15418 GCA_964583795.1 uncultured Pseudomonadales bacterium
CTGGCTGTCGGATTGGTGTTAATTTCGATGTTGATTGCTACGGCACGAACCATCTTTTTGAATAAATATTTAAACGATGAAATTGAGAGCAAAAATCGAGCCACTTCTATTTCTATAGTCAACTTAGTACTGAGTTTAATTTTTTCACTCGTCTCGTATTCCAGTTCACTGATTAACAATATTTCACTGACGTTTAGTGTGTATGGGTTAGTGGCGTTGTTTGTTATCCTGCCGTTAGGGGTGGGGGTGATTCGGCTACAGAGAGTAAAGGGCTGAGGCTAAAAAAATTGGATGAGTCTACAGATGTTTTATTTGACAGTAAACTTGTTTTGAAAGCCGATTTCAGATGGAACAAACAGTCGAGTTTATTTTGATAACTGCATTGCGCAGTAAATCATGACGAAAGCGGCGCTAAAGCGGATCAAGTAAATTTTAAGTGAATGTTTCTCAAGGAGTTTTGGAGCGAAGAGCGAGAATAAAAATGCCAAGATCATGGAAAAAGGTGTGTTCATAATAATTGAAGTTACTCCTAAATTTATTCCATAGGCTACATTGGCAGAAAATTCTGTAATGGTAGAGAAAATTCCCATAGCTCCAATTGGAAGAATATGACTCACATCGAGTTTCTTGAGGTCCTTTCTAAAGAATGGAATTGTTGGAAGCAGGAAAAAAATGTTAATGACTGCGATCCATACGTTTGTTGTCCATAAACTATTTGTTTGCAGTGAGACTTTAATAAAGGCATTATTGAGTGTGAGAAATAGCATGGTTGCCAAACCTAGGGCGATAGAGCGGCGAAAAAAGGAGCGGAGACGAAATTTCTCATCCATAGAGGCAAAAATGCCAGCCAAGAAAATAACAAGAACGTACCCTAACTGATTTACAGATAGCGTTTCATGAAGAAACACTCCTCCGATCACCACCGCAAATACGGCTCGAAAGCTAAATAAAGGGGTTAATAAAGAAACGTCAAGTGCGTACGTCGAAAATATCCAAAAAATGTTAAACAGGGTGGCGAACACTGCAGCTAGGATGATTGGTAACCAGCTGGTTGGAAGCTGAGCGTGATAGAAAAGAGCTGGAGGAACAGTAAAAAGAAGTGTTACACAAACGAGTAAAAAATTAAACAACCATGGATTTGAAATGGAATGTTTGCTTGTTAATTTGGCTGTAATGACAATAAAACCAGATGTGATTGATCCAATCCACGCGTACAGGTAAAACGGCATGTGCAAAGCATAACATAGTGTTAATAGGTTTTGTGTTGATCTTCAATGAAAGTGAGCAATCGAAAAAGTTGATTCAAACGTGTTACATCCAAATAGAATTATTATTCTGAGCAAACTAGATGTAAAATTTGATTATGAACAATCTTCAAGATAATGAACTACGACCAACTATTCGATTTGAGAAATTTGTTGATTCACGCGGTGTCGAGCATATTCTATCGACAGGTCCAAGCTCAATTCGTCAAAAACTCACAGGGATTTCGGGGATGAATTCTTTTCGTGTTCCAAATCAGGTGGGGGATATACAGTTCCATCCAAGAGTAAATATTAATCCAAGGTTCACTAGTCCTGAGGAACTTGAAGCATTGCTTCAAGATAACGGAGTGCTGGTTTATTTATCAGTCACTGTTAAGAATTTCTTTGGCGAGTTTCATTCAAAAGAGCCTGTTTTAGCGCTCATTATTCACGGAAATCCACACGATTGGAGACATGAAGTTTTAGGTGACTATCAATCTGTTGATTACTTTGTTGGTCTTCGAGATTATCTTCTTTCAAAAGGAATTCGTCCACCACAACTATTTCTCGCTTGTGACGAGCAAATTAGAGCTGATCGCCAAGAGGGTGAGGTTAAAATAAAAATTCGAAGATTTTGGCAAAAACCCGAATATCAAGTGCTAGGATTCCCTTATTTGGAAAATCAAATTTCACTTGATCAGGGAGTAATTACTGTAGAGGAAGCTGACATGAAACTTAAGGCTCGAGCCAATTCAGGAAGTGCTTTTGCTAATCCTTTGGATGAAGACACTAGCTTACTTGATTTAGTTGTGAAATTATTCGATTGTCCAGAACCATTTTTGAAGTTAAACAACAAAAGGTCCAGGCCTAGGATAAGAATTATTAATTAATCTTGTCAGAACATTATTTAATTCCTAACGATTTATAGAATGTTATTCTATGCTGAAAGCTGATATGTCAGGTAACACAACACTCTTCACTAGAACAGGGAACTTTGAAACACCCAACGCCACTAGTATCGCAACTCGGTGATTCCCTTCCATGACAAATAGTTTTCTCTCACTTTGCTTTAGCAATTGCTTGATTAATTGTGTCAATAAAAGTTAGAAATTCGTCACTAGCCCCAATACTTTGTAATGCGGATAGTAAATTATCTTGTTGTTTATTTTGTGTGATTTCCTGATAAAACTGAACAAATTTTTGTGGTCCAAATTGTTCATAAATGTAACAGTACAAAGTTGCTGATAGTCCGTATACCTGCCATGTTTTGAGATGCTCCGATGGGGTGGCAGAAAACAGTTCTTCAAAGTCTTTTGATGAAACTCTGTGTTGTGGATAATTAGCAACCACAATACCAATTGCTCTTTGAAAATTCATGCCAACGTGCAGTGCTACTGCAAATGCTTCACATTGAGGTTCAGTTGAAATCAATTTGTTTGCATCACAACTGTGTGCAACTTCATGAGTTGTTCTAACCTGTGACGTTAATGAGTCGATTACTTTTATCATTTTCCCTGAATTTTGATCCATAGTAACCGCCGCTTGTTCAAAAATTATTGCATCATTCTGGTTATTAAATCCTAGTACATCGAGCATATCTATCAAATCAGTTGAATGTTGATGTGTGTTTGGTAGTTCACTATCTAGTGTTGCGACAACAAAAATGTGGATATTTTCAGGGGTGCTTAAGTGGAGAGTGTTTTGCAAAAAGTAGAGCATATTCACAATTTGTTCATCTACTGACCAAAAGTCATGAGTTGTTTCGACATTTCCGATAATTATTGTTTGAAGTGTTATCTTTAGTGAAGGAATATAAATTTTTTTTAGTAAGACCTTTTTATTTTCTCTGTCAAGACCGTTAATCCAGTTTGCCAAATCGTTAATGACTATTTGATTAATTTCAGATTGAGCTTCTTTTACATCACCTATTGCGTCTTTTACAGTGGTGTCACTAATACTCACTTCAATGTCAGGGTCGAATCCCGACGATTCAAGATCAATTGCCGTAGCGCTGCGAATATTAGAAATTTGTTGTGCTGCATGAATTCGCTTTAGTAAGTCCCAAAATCTATTTTGAAAATAGTTGTTTCCTGAGCGACTACTAAAGAACTCATCAGAGATATCAGTCATTTCAGCACTAACGATGAATTGTTCACCATTCTGAAGTGTAAAAACTTGAGGAGTGTTTGACACAGAAGGTTCAAAATGACCTAAATTGTAAGCAGCTTGTTTTCTTTCAAACCGCTTTTTGTAAATTACTGGAAAGAGAGGATTTTTTTCTCTCATCTCTAAAGCGTTAATGGCCATAATTGTGCCGGGAGTTTCGTTCTGCATGAGCCTATCATACTACATCTTTTTATTTGGATTTGGAGGTTGTAGTTAGTTTAAAAACCTCCATTGTGACTCTAAGCCTTGTGTCTTCGCATCAGGTTGTTTCTAGCTAGGTTGATTTGTGTAACTTATTTTCACTAGACATCGAATCTTTTCAATATGCATATTCCTATGAGTAATTAAACTAGCTTAGGTTAGAATACTAGTTATGTTAGGAATCATTTTTGCGTTACTGTGTGGAGTGTTTGTTGCACTCTCACAAATAACCTTACGAAAAAGTTACAAAGAACTAAAACCCTCAATTGCTTTTTTCTTTGATGCTGTTTTTGGGCTACTTATTTGGGTTCCATTAGCAGTGTTGATGGGAATTTCAACACAAGTAAACTGGACTTCAGCGATCATCTTTGCGGTCATTTCTGCCATCTTGTCAGAAGCTATCGTATTTTATGCATTGTCACATGGAGAGCTTGCAGTGACAGCAACGGTGTTAGCAACATACCCTGTATATACAGTTATTTTCTCCAGAATCTTTAATAACGAAGTCTTATCCTCACGAGTTCTTTTCTTTGTCTGCTTAGCAATCTTTGGGAGTATCTTTGCTAGTCTTCCAGAAAAGTTCAAAAAAGAAGAGTTTAATATACACAAAGGAATTGTTTGGCCATTCATTGCGGCGGTCTGCATCGGTTTATCTGACACGATTTCAAAAGGGTACATCAATAGGTCAGATGACTTTAGTTTCCTTTTTGTCTTAGGATTTGTTCAGATACCGATAGCAGTTGCCTATCTCAGAATAGAAAAAAAGTCTCTGATCAAAGCTTCAAAAGGGGTATTAATGCATTTTAATGAGTATAAGTTTGCTCTCATGGGAGGATTATTTAATATCATTGGAACAGGATTTTTATGGCTTAGCTTTTCCTTTGCCCCAGCATCAATCGCTTCTCCACTGACAGGTACAAACGGAGCTTTGACTGTCATTTTTTCTAGGATATTACTCAGAGAGAAGATTTCCTCCAAAAAATACTTAGGAATATTTTTAACCTTTATCGGAGTGATAGGAATCGCAATCTTAACGTCTCAAGAATAATATTAGGGTTGATGTATCAATAGACAGTTACCCTAAGCCTTCCGCATCTGAACCAGGTCATAGTGAACCTAATCGATTTACTCAATACTTTCCTACAAGACCTCAAAAGCTTCAACCAACCTACTCTGTTTAAGGATTTGAGCCAAAGATACATGAAGAAGCTACAATTTAAATTTATTCTGTTCTTTTTAGCCAGTCAAAAGACCTTCTAATCTGCTCAGCTTGCTCAGTAAGCTGGGTATTCCAGTCGCTTGCTGAATTATGGTAGTTAAGAGAGTCAGGAATTTGTAGTACTTCTCCTGTCATGGTGAGATAAAAACCTCCTGCACTCATCGTTGTCTCAAATAGATTAGCCGAACCTGTAACGTCTCGACCGAAATCTCCCACACAATACTTGAAGTCATTTGGGTCATCATTATTGATAGCTAAAAAGTGAGCATTATGTCTGAGCCAGTATCTAGGCACAAAATTGCCATTTTGATCTTTCACAGGATAACGCGAGGCATTAAAGCAAGCGACTAATAATTCGCTTCGCAATTTTTCTTTACTCTCCAAGGTCATCCTTGAAACAAGTTCTCGAAAAGCTGCTGTTTGAATTAAGGGGCTATTAGTCGATACGACTTCGTACTTACCTCTCTCTCTGAGGTCAGTTAAGCAAACAACTAGCTTTCCTTGCTCATCATCAATTCTCACTAAAAAAAGTTCTTCTGGCACTGGACAACCTCTAAGTTTCAAATGAGCGTATTTTTCTTGGTAACCCATTGGGCTATCTTCTTCTAAGATTTTTAAAACATAGTCCTTACCGTCAAAATTTATGAAAACAATTTCGCCCTCATTTGATCTTTGTCTGGAAAACTCAGTATAAGCATCTCTTCTAATCGTTACGGAATTTTCGTTAGTTGGCATGATGAGTAAATCATATATCCTTAATAAAAGGTTGTGGTGAGGAATTAGCATGCCCATGTATTTTGTGAACTAGAGCATTAGGTGCCAATATAAATATTTTAGATTGTAAGTGGGTTTGAACTTCAGAAGAAAATGTAATAGGAAAAACCTTGAGTGTGACCCTAGAGCTTAGGAATCCGAACCAAATCATTGCTGACCTGGTCAACCTATTTAATACTTTCTTACCTGAAGTCAAACAACTGGGGTTTAATTACTCCATATGAGTATTTGAACCTTGATATAATCTAGCCATGCCCGAAAAAGATCTTTTAGCAAATGAAGTCGTAACAAAAAATTACGAATTAGGGTTTGATTCACTATTATTTGAACCCCGCCTTAAGCGGTTTCCTCTTGAAGCACAGGACGGTGCCTTCTCAGTCAAGTCTGAGAGCGATGCGGCAAGTTCTAGTGTTACTCAAGCCGCATTGGATAAAGTAGCCCTTATACTTGCTGCAGTCATTGATTTCCACGCCCTTCAGCCTCAGGAAGAGGGAGACGTACTAGCTGAAAAATCTGATGATGATATCAGACTTGAGTCAGTCAGAAATGCAATTGAATTAGACACTAATCATCGGCAGCTCGAAATCGTTACTATTTCTGAAAAAAGTGAAACGAATGATACTCTCAGGCTAAACTATATTTGTGAAGCCAGTGATGATAAGAGTGAGTCGTCCCAGCTTGAAGCTGCAAGGCAAGCTGCAGACTTTGCCCAGGAAGCTATTCATGATGCTCGGGCCTTTTTCCCTTTCGGTGAAAGAGTTCAATTTGATGTGATGATTATGCCTACCACTATTTTTGACAATTTGTTTAAGCTTGTAAAACGACGTGGTGCAGCTGATAGTACTGAGGGAAACTGTCTCATAATATGTCTACCTCGTAAGAATGCTAAAAAAAAATACAGCCATTTAGCATTCACGACGAGTGAAACAGAAAGAATTTCAAGTGATTCTGATAAAGATCTTTACATTCAAATCAGACATGAAATTACTCATGGTATCCAGACAACGATGAGCAGCGACTCAGATTTTGCGACAGAGGGTATTGCTATGATGGTAGAAGGTCTACACCTTAACTCAAATTATATTCACGGAAAGGTTCATAGAGAAAATCTAGATCTAAAAAAGATTTCAGAAATTTCCGAATTACGTGGCTACAAAGGCTATAAAGTTTCTGAGTACCTTTTGTATCATGTCTCACACTCCTTGTTTCGTTTTATTTATGATTTTTTTGATAATAATCCAGATAAGTTTGGACAAATGTTAAATCTTTTGAGAAGTCCCAGTAAACTTTCACTTGCAGAGGCTTTTGAAAAGATTTTTGGCATAAAGTTCCAGTCAATTTTGCCAATGTGGGAACATGAATTATTTAGAGGAAACTTTGCGTTACACAACTCACCAGAAGAAGAACCTTCAAAGAATTAATTTAATTGATTAATCAATGTGTTTTGTGACCCCGCGTGTGTCAGAACCGAACCAAATCATAGCGAACTTGCTAGACTTGTTTAATACCTTTTTACCTGACATCAGAAAATTCCAACTAAACTACTCCATATAAAGATTTGAACCTACTGTTGTTTTTCTTCAAAATATGTTTTGCCAATGAGATCTTCTACTTCGGTATTATTTTCAAAGAAAACAAAATGATCGGTTGGGAATTCTTTCAATACAACACTTATATTCTTTGTTTGTAGTGCTTTAACTACTGATCGTGTATTTTCAACTTCTACTCTGTGATCATTACTTCCTTGTATCACGAGGATATTTATTTTTTTCAGTAATGATAAAGATTCTGTCTTGAGCAGTTTTTCGCTGTCCAAGTATGTTGATATAAGAATGAGTCCTTTGTAACTATCTGAGTTATTTAGATAAATTTTAGGAGCAGTCAATCCTCCATTTGAGAAACCTAACAAATAATAACTGTTTGGATCGACATCAAATTTTTTATTTGCATTTTCAGTAACGCTCTTAACAAAAGCAATTGAATCGTCGTCCCAAACGCCATTCTTATAAGAAGGAGCAATGATGGCTACATGATATTTGTCAGCAATTGAAGAAAGTTTGTAAAAATAAGGAGTGAAATTACCACCAAACCCATGAAGGAAAACAATAGCTGGAATTTTCTGGCCTTCTGTCTTCTGAGGAATGTAAACAAAGTACTGGTTTTGTTTAGGAGGCAAGTGAATCGTCGATAAGTAAGTATTCCCTAAGCTAGATGGGAGTTTTGACCAGTCTTGTTTACTTTGCATCTCTTTATAGACGGGTAAAAGCGTAGTTCGAGTTTTAGCAGCTTCTTCTTTGGAAAACATTCCATGATAGAACGGTGCAACAGCTGTGATCATTCTTACTTGTAAGTTTTCAGGGATATTGCCAATCATGTGTTCAATTGGGTTTTCTGAACTCTTTTCAAGATACTCAACAAAAAGTCCGCTACTACTTGCAGGATTTTTATACCTATTAAAAAATAAATAACCTAGAAAAACGACAAAAAATACTACAAAAGAACAAAGAACCCCAATGACAATACGTTTAGTCATACTGAGATTATACAGTTAAGAGGTGGTTCGGACTTGGACAGTGTAGGTGGTTTGAAAAACCTCAAGTGTGAACCATCTTAACCTAGAATGGAACCACTTAATCGAGTATTTGTGTGAAAACATTGACAATATCAGGTCACTTCTCCAGGCTAGCGATTTAAATTACGCCAGCATTTAGCCTTCACTACCATACAAGGAATAGAACTAACGGCTTGGGTGTTGAAGGATTAAACAAACTTGTTGAGCGAGCGCCCCGCAATTTTGCGGTAAGCGAGCAACAGTACGTTTATGTAGTATAGGTAGACCAGTAAGCTCCAGTTGGCAGGTGGCACGGAGTGCACTGCTGGTTGAGGCTGCTAGTGTCTCACACTAGGTTCAACTCTATCTCATCAGTGCATGGGATGCAAGCGGTTAAAAACAGTCTGGGACTCCAGATGGAACAGGCGGCGAGTAAACTTGTAGAGCAGGCTACGCTTCGGCTCGTTTTTTCTTTCTTTTTCTAAGTTCACTTGTTTGTTTTGCTGCTAGTATTTCAAAATAAAGATCAACTGTGATTTTCATGCCAAACACCTCTGTGAGCGTTATTGGAGCTTTTGTTTTCCCATCTGTAGAAGCTTCAACCTCTTCACCGAGAGAGATCAACTCATCTAAGGATTTAAACTCACCATACTCGTTAAAAATGGTCTTAACAGAGTCAATTAGCGGTTGTTTACCATCCCAATCACCAGATATTCTAAACGCTGCTTTGAGCGCCAGAAAGAACTCTCTGAATGCACTAGATTCCATTCTTAGGTGAATGTCATTTTTAGCAGTGATTGCTAATGCCAGAGCATAATGACCGACCGCTTCCTCCATGGGAGTTTCCCTACTATCAGATACCCAGGCAAAGACCATGCTTGTTTTGGTTAGATCCCGAGCGGAGAGCACAAAGCCTTCCTTTTTCCAGTTAATTGCAAGGGCGGGTGATTGCTTAACTTCAAGCCTAATATTTCTTTCTAAGTCCCAGATTTCCTCATAATATTTATCAATGTCTTTAGGTGTGTTCCACCAAAAGAAACCCTTTGTGGCTATGTTAAGCGCTATAACAAATGTGCGAGCAATACCCCATCCATATTCCCACAATCCCTGAGTTGGCATGAGCTTTGAATGAGTGAAGGTACAGTACAAGGTATGTTTGTCATCGGTGCCAAGTTGGATAAAGTCTACGTGTTTGTTCCACTCGTTGAGCACCTTGGTCTTAATAGTGTGTGAGTCACTAATGATCTTCACCTTAATTTTAAATTTTGGCTTCTGCGCATCTTTGCCGCTTGGCATTTTTCGATTAAGTTCCTCGTTAATGATTGCCCTGATCTCGTCATCATTTTCGTCAAACTGTTTTTTTAGCCATTTAATCCAAGCTCTAGAATCACCTTGCAACTCTACGAGTTTAAGATGAGACTTGCCGCCAAAAATCAGCACTCTTTTTTCTTTGTCCTTCGTAGCATCAAGAAACCATTTCAGCACATCTTTGTCGGGATCTTCTTTATCAAACTCATACTCGCGGTGTTCCTCCATCTTTAATCTTGATTTTGCTAGAGAGAGTAGTTGGTCAGCTTGCTCTTGAGTAACATTATCCTTTGCCAGCTTGGTAGAAATAGCATCCGCATATAGTGACTTTAGTCGAGTTTGATGAACACTCTGAGCAAGACCTTTGTAGTCATCTAGCTGCTTTTGAGTCATTAGCTTCTTGCCAAATCCTGGACCCCAGAAAGCCCAAAAAAGCTTCCTGATGTGATCATCCATTGAACTTGAAACAAAGTTTGTTGCAGAATGGTCATCTACAGCGTGCTGCATCAAAGTGAGTTCTGCCTTACCGATCTCTTCAAGCGCCAGTGCGGCAAGATGATACTGAACATGAGGAACCTTAGCCGAACGTAGTTTGGTGGCGGATTTCACGAAGTCATCGGCGCTGGCTATACAGTTGTCTCTGATCTTTTTTGTAAAAAATGATCGTGATTTTTCTTTAAAGAAAGCTGTTATTAAATCTGTGACCTGTGACTCAAAAGGTTCGTCATGAAACCCATGTTCGCTTCCCCCAATCGACTCAAAATGCTTGTATTCGTTATGCAATGACTCGTACACATCTCTAGCATCTTGATGTGACACTTTGCTATCGGCTGTTCCATGAACAATAAGTAAAGGCTGTTTGTAGTTATCCAGTACCTTGAAGGGGAAATACTGTTGCATTTCATCAAATAGTCGCTGTCCTGCCTTGAACTGCCTGCTTCCAATCTTAACAAATCCGTCTTTTTTAATAACTTGTAGAGCATTCTCAAAGTATTTTTTTGCCCAAGGTGTTGTGGGGGTTAGGAAACATTTTGCATAATCTAAAACGGGGTTTGCTAGTAAAAGAGCGTGGATGCTTCCTCTATCATCACCAGAATACAAGGCTGCTATACTTCCACCGAAACTCGCGCCTGCAAGTCCAATCCACTCAAACCCCTCTTGCTGTGCAAAATTAACTATGGCTTCTAAATCTGTCAATTCTCCCGTGATTGTGAAATCTTCCTTACTACTCCCCGTACTATCACCGTGTGCCCTAAAATCAAATCTAAGAGTTGAAATACCTGCGTCATTTAGTAACTTTTCCGACCTAACAAAAATGCCCTCGTCGTCTTTATTCACAGTCATGCCGTGGGCGAATACTACAACCTTTAATGACTGGGGTACTTTGTTGTATATCACAGATAGGATATAACTATCTGGCGTTTTAATTGTTATTTTCATAATTAAGGTTTAAACCAATCATCGGGTCCAACTGTTCCCGATGCCGTCGGCGTACTTCCAAATCTAATAGCGGTGCCTGTGGCTAATGAAGCTAGTGTTGAAGAAGGCGGTATTAGTTCCTCAACGACTATTGGCATGATGGGAAGCTGTTCTTTATAAAACCTCCACACCTTGACCTTCAGAACATCACTTTGTTTAAGTTCCTCATGATATTTCTCAACAGCGGTTTCAAGGTCTTTAACCGCCCAACCCAAGTGAAGTAGAATGCCTTTTCTGCTTTGAGTTAAGTGCAATGATTTAGCGTTCTCCATATTGCCTTCATGAAATAGAGCAAAGTGGTGTGGTGAATAATAATGTGAAAGCGACCATCTGAGGTCTGAAATCTTTTCCCAATCATATTTGGTCATGTACTTTTGAATGAACGCCTGGAATCTAGCCTTAGTCTGGTTTTGTCCAGTAAAACCAGTATACAAACCTCCAAAATACTCGATTGCACAGCACCATAGTATAAACGCACCTACTAAAGCTCCGCCCTCGTCACAAGTCCCATCATCATTCATTCGGCAACAACGCCTAATATCTCCTATCGACCAGTCGATTATTCGATCCATGTGTTGATCAATGTAAGCTTGTGCAAATAGAAGTTCACCCTTTTTAATATTCATAGTCTTCATCGCAATTTTACATCAAAGGTATCAAATTAGCAGTGGATTGAGACAAATACTCACCAGGCTAGATATGATAATAGTATGTCAACTAAATCTGGACGCGGTCGTCCCACCAAATTTACTACCTCGACTAGCCGTTGTTTAAGAAATTACACAACGAAGTGCCTCAGGGATGGTATTTTCCCTACAATTGAGGGGTTTGCTGCCAGTTTGGGCGTTGGTACGCGCACTGTGTATGACTGGGAACTCGAGCACTCTGATTTTTCGCAGACGATGGATGGTTTGAGAGACACCCAAAAACAACTCCTGATCACCAACGGCTTGACGGGTGGCTACAACACCAGATTCGCCATGTTCTTGCTCAAAGCTAATCATGGCATGAGTGAGAAAGATCCGCTCATTTCAGCCACACAAAATAGCTACATGAACGTCTCGCCTGATCTGCTAGCTGATGCACTGGAGATTATGGAGAACCGAAATAAGTAAAGCCTTATTTGGTACGGAGCAGGCGAAATGTTGCCAGTGGCACTATGAGGAAAATGCCCGCGCCGACTAGGACAACTACGATATTCCATGCTGGATGAGTGTCAGGAATACCAAAGGCATTAAAGATCACCCACATGACCATTGGTACCCAAATGGTAGTGATGAGCAGAGCGGCAACCATTTTATTTTTCATTTTTTCTCCTATCCTTAACTTTGAGAAACAGCCAATATGCGGCGACTATCGGTAACCCAATGAAGAATACATACTTAAAGTAAAGTCCAACCACCTTGATGATGGTGTTACCGCCATAAAACAACACTGCAAAGAAAACTACCATGCCCACCAATCCGTAGATGGTCTGGGCAATGTCCTTAATTTGGTCTTTCTTCATGGCTAAATTATACCATAAATGAGACTCATCGTCTCTGTCCTTAAAGTCATCATTGCTCGATCATATTTGTAATGGCAGACATTCGAAAAAAGTTCGGCATTCATCTTCGGGAACTCCGTGTAGCACGCAGGCTTACTCAGGAGGAACTTGCGGATCGTGCAGACATGCACTTCACCTACATTGGTCAGATTGAGCGTGGGTTGAGAAATCCATCACTGATTAACCTCGAAAAGATAGCGAAGGCGCTCAAAGTGAACGCTGGCACTCTCTTACCTTTTTAACTCAACTTGTTTAACTCTTAAACAAAGTAGCCGCTCTGGTGAGTCTTTTTGTCGTTTGCTATACTATCTTCGCTATAAGCAATAAGCCACGAGAGCTTTCATATTAGCAGCCATGGGTCAGTGTGCCCGCCTTGTATAAACATGGTGGGCTTTTTTGTACCACCGATAGCGGATGGCACTCTCGATGGCGACCCTCAGTATTCAACGAGCAAGACAATTACTTGGAAATAAGGCTTATCGTCTTTCTGATGCAGAAATCCAGGCGGAAATTGATATAATGATGGTGTTAGCCAACCGCGTTTATGACGTATTGGAGCGCAAAAACAGCAAGAAATATGAGCATCGAAATACAGAGAGAAAATAGGAGACTACGTGTTGTTATCCTCGCTCGTGCAAGCTCGGACAAGCAAGTTATTGGTGGCGAAACATTAACAACACAGACTGATGAGCTCTTATCTATTGCTACGCATGAAGGTTGGGAACTAGCAAAGTTGGAAACGATTGTTGAGAGTGGTCGTAAAAATGAAAGAGAGATTTTCCACAGCCTCATTGATTTTTGCCTTGATCGTAAAAACAAAATTGATATTTTCCTTATTAAGAACATTGATCGTTTTACAAGACAAGGTTCAGCTGAATATCTTAAACTGAAAGAAAGATTGAAGGCGGCGGGTGTTCGCCTTGTAGACGCAGAGGGTGTAATACAGGGAGAAAAGAACACACTCGAGAGACAAGGTTTTTCTTATGATTGGAGTGTCTACGAACCATCGCGGGCAATGGAAATTGCCAAGGCTGAGGAAGCCAATAGTGAGGCTAGAACAATTTTAACAAGAATGATCTCCCACGAGATTAAGTACGTCCAGCAAGGTTACTGGAATCGCAATCCTGTTTATGGCTATAGGAACCAGAAAATTGACACTGAGAGTGATGGGCAGCGCAATATCCTCGTTGAACAACCGAGCGAGGCATTTTTCATTCGTAAAATGTTTGAGCTTAAGGGTGAGCGCAAATACACTGATCAAACCATTGTCGATGAACTTAATAATCTTGGCTTCAAGACCAGAGCCATGAAGCGGCGTGACAAGAAGAGCAAAAGACCAATTGGGATCATTGGCGAGAACGCACTTACCGTAAAGCGTCTGCAAACTTACCTACGCCGTACAGTGTATGCGGGCATCATCGTGGAGAAATGGACGCATTACCTACCCGTAGTCGCCAAATTTGACGGTCTAGTTTCCATTGAACTGTTCAACAAAGCTAATGAAGGAAAGCTCTACATCGAGAAAAATGGTGATGAGGTAGAAATTAAGAAGGACTATTCGCCATGGGCAGTCAAACACAACAGAAAGAACCCGCTGTACCCTTATAAAAACGTTGTTTTATGTCCTGAGTGTGGCAAGTCCTTACTCGGCAGCGCATCAACTGGTCAATCAGGGAAGAAGTTTCCTGCATATCATTGTGCCCGCGGTCATAAACGCTTTTCTGAGAAGATCGACACCCTCAATAACCTTGTTGAGAGTACGGTTGCAAACCTCCAGTTTTCTGATGAAGATGGTGCACTGTTTAGAGAGTGCTTCATGCTGGTGTTTACCGAGCGGAAAAGTGCTGCGGCAAATGATAGCGTGCTTTACTCTCAAAACCTCGATGACTTAAAGGTGCAACAGGAAGCGGCATATACCACATTTAAGACTGCGACCAATCCTTCAATGAAAGCTCGGGCTGAGAAAGAATACGCTGAACTGGAGGATAAGATCCTTGCAATGAGCTCAGTGACAGCGGAGAAGGAAAAGAAAGAAATGAAAGCACGGCTGGCTTATAAACAAGCATCTCATTTAATGGAACACCTAGAAGAAGTATTGATAGATAAGGAAAATGTGACGAATCAGGAGATGCTTTTTAAGCTTGCTTTCGAGGAAATGCCAACGTATTCAGATCTACAAAATGGAACCATTAAATTGCGCCCATTGTTCAAGCTAAAATCGACTTCTTTATCTTCAAAAGAAGTGTTGGTGA
>CAZOWX010000034.1:0-15216 GCA_964583795.1 uncultured Pseudomonadales bacterium
AAGCGCCTTTTAGGCGGATATCATGCCACCGGTTCTACCGGTGGTCGTTGACTTTTTCAAATAAAAGGAGTAGAAAATGGTGAACTGGCAAGATTCGATTTGGTTTTTTGATATTGATGATACGCTTATTGATACAGCTGGTGATTCTAGAAGTGCGACGCGAGGGATTGAAGATGTCTTTACTCTGCATTGTGGTACTGACAAAGCAAAGAGGGTTGCAAATGAGGTAAACGCCATTTTTGAGCTACTGCTTGTTGGGTATCGAGTCAAAAATGATGATTGGTCGCCTGTCTTGGGTGGAAAAACTGCATTCGACCAACTACTTATTCAAATAAAAACTGTTCAAACAGCTGTCATCGAAAAATTTGGTAAAGCAAAACTGTGGAGCCGAGAGGTTTTTATTAAATTGGCTTGTGATCGTGTTGGAGTGCCTGTTACTCCGGATATTGTCCATGAAGCCGCGGATGCGTTTTGGATCAAGTTAACTCAAGAAGTTCACGTGCTTCCTGGAGTCGTAGAACTTTTTCAGACGATAGTGAAACATTCTCGCCCCATTTATTTGGTGACCAGCAGTGATGCTCGATTAAAAATGGATGAGTCAGGGCAATTTCACTACGATTCAAAATACTCGGAAGGATTGAAGCGACAAAGAATAGAGCTACTCAGAGAGAAAGGGATTGTGTTCAATGCTCTTTCAATTGGTGACCCGCAAGACAAACCTGATGTAGCTTTTTTTCAAAAAGGAGTTGAAACTGCACAAGCTGAGTATGGGCAATCATTTAATTTGAAAAATGCCATCATGATCGGTGACTCGTTTGCTGGAGATTTGCAAACACCCAAAGAAAAAATGGGATTTGGATTGGTGGTGCTGTTTCAAAAGGACCGCTCAACAACTGTCCAAGAAGATGAGCGAGAAATAGTGACTGGGGATTTATCAGAGGTTCTTTCTTACATTCAGGAATGAGTTTTTCATCATAAGGTTTTTTTTGAGTTATAATGCTCGTATGAAACACCTTCCCGTCAAACCAAAGATTACATTCTCTGATTTAGAGAAAATTGATATTCGTGTGGGGACTATTGAACGAGTTGAGGAAGTGGAAAAATCGGAGAAGTTAGTTCGTTTGATTGTTGATTTTGGTGAGTTTAAGCGAACTATTTTGGTGGGGATGAAACAAGAACGTAAAGATGTCAAAGCTGAAATAGAAGGTAAACAAGCTTTATTTGTGGTGAACTTAGAGCCAAAAGAAATGATGGGAGAAGTATCGGAGGGGATGGTATTCGATTTGGGATATTCCAATGGGATTACTCCAGTGTTAGCAGAACCAGAAAATCCAGTTCCGAACGGTGTATGTGCCGGTTGACAGATTTGATCAGTGTCACCTTTCCCTGTTGACTCAAAACTGTGACATAATACGGGTGTGGAAGATGTTTGTTCAATTGCTGTTTCCAAGGTCAACGACTCAGTGGTTTGGTGGGGTGAAGCCATGACTCAGATAGTTTCAATGGTACGAACAAGAAGCGAGACATTCGTGCAAAAGCGATTTTCCATTTTTAAAAAGTACTGGTGGTTATTGGGCGTGTTGCTCGTATTGGTAGAAGGTGTCGGTGTTTGGCAATATCGAGGGTTGTACTTGGTTCAATTTCGTCAATTTGAGTTGGTAGCTTTAGGGTTTTCATTACTTTCATTTATTGTTGGGACTCTGTTTGCAGCCGCAAAAGACAAACAACGGCGAATCCAGTTACTTGCTTTTTCAGGCTTTTTTTCTTCTCTTTTTGCTCAGTTATCGGTCAAAGAACTTACCTTTCAACTTCAAAAAATGAGTGTGCTTGGAGCTTCTACACTCTCGGCGCAAGCATACGGGACCCACTTTATTGTAGGATACACTTCATTCGATGACGTCAAAAAGTTGGCTGCAGATGGCACTATCGCAGGAATTTTTTTGACTCGACGCAACGTTGAAGGCAAAACCATTCAACAGGTCAGAAAAGAAATTGATGAGTTGCAACAGATTCGCTCTCATAGTGGTTTTGCACCACTGATTGTGACGACTGATCAAGAAGGTGGAGTGGTTTCCAAGCTCTCTCCCCCACTGGAGTATCAGCCGCCACTCAACGCTTTGTTGAATTCAGACTCGGAAATGCTCAATGAGTCTGAACAAGAAATTGTCCGAGAGTACGCTCAAAAACAAGCCAATGGACTCAAAGAGCTGGGTGTAACGGTGAATCTGTCTCCAGTTTTGGATTTGCAACCCGATAAGCTTTTTAAAAATGATGAATTTACGAAAATTCGCTTGCGTTCGCTATCCACTACCCCAGAAAAAGTTTCCTCCATCGCTGCCGTGTATGCGGTAGAGCTCAAACGAAATGGAATTACGCCAACGTTCAAGCATTTTCCTGGGATTGGTAGTGTCAGTGTGGACACACATATCAGTGGTGCTCGGCTTGAAACACCACTGTCTGATTTATTGAAAACGGATTTGATTCCGTTTAAACAACTTGGGCAAGATCCCGATTCGTTGATGATGCTCAGCCACGTGGTGCTGACGGATGTTGACCCTGATCATCCAGTCTCATTCTCCAAACCGGTCGTGCAGAACTTAGTCAAAACGCAGCTACACATAAAAAGTAAGTTGATCACCGATGATTTTAGTATGGGGGCAGTGGTGAACAGTAATGATGGTGTGAATGGCGCTGTTGATAAAGCTCTTGATGCTGGGGTCGACTATATTTTATTTGCCTACGATCCTGATTTGTATTACCAGGCGATGGAACATCTGCTTCGCAAATAGATGAGTTCCTCGCAATTAAATTGCCACGTCGAGGAAAATATAGGCGATAGCTCCTCCAACTACTGACATACTCATTCCCCATGTAAGAAGGAGTTTAAACATTCGGTCACGAGTTGACTTTTTGTCCACTGCCGCGATTGATAGCGCTCCAAGTGTAGACAGCGGGCTGACATCAACCATGTGTGAGCCTACGGCCACGGCAATAATCAGCGGGATAATGTTATCAATGGCCATCTTTTGGGCGAGTCCAGGAATCAGAGGAATAAATGCAGGTAATACCACACCAGACGATGAACTGTAGGCGCTGACAACACCAGTCACGAATGCGAGCGCAGCGTTGTTGAGTTGAGGACTGGTGACTGTTGCAATGGTGGTAGTAGCCAAATCAAGACCACCAGTTTTTTCCATCAATCCAATAAGTACCGCAATTCCAGTGACCATCAAAATAGTACTCCAAGGAACAGTTTGAATAACTTCTTCTTCAGTACTCAAGTTGAAAGTAAACATCAAAACTGCTGTGATAAGCGCGATGGTAATGAGGGGTAATTTGAAGGCGATAACTCCGAGAAGTAAGGCAGAAATGAATACCATGGTGAGTTTTTGTTGTGTATTTATTGGTGTTTTTTGTAACGTTACTGATTCAACTTTTACATTTTGAATTGTTTTACTTCGTCTTTGGGTTCGAATCAAAAAAATGACATACGCAAGGATGGCTGACAGCGATTGCAAAACGGCTGATGCTCCGAACACCACCCAAATCAATTGTGGGTCAACATGAATTTTTTCAATTAACCCCAGCGCGACAATTCCCGTTGGTGAGAATGGGGAAAATGCCCCAGCGTTGGCTCCAGTACAGAGCATGATGGCAACGACGAGTGGGGAGATTTGACGTTGCTTTGCTAACACCATAGCAACCGGGGCAAGCACGGCAACAGCAGCAATATTGCCCGGTCCGAGTGCCGAGAGAGCAAAAGCGAGTATAAAAATTAGCAAAGGGAGTAGTAACTCTTGTCCTTTGATGAGGAAAATTGCTCTTTGGGTAAGTTGTTCCAGTGTCCCGTTTTGTACAGCAGTACCGAAGACAAAAGTCATACTTAACAGTAAGATAAACAGATTTGTCGGAAAGAAACCTACTATTTGATTTACACTCAAATTCGCACCGTAGGTACCTATGAGTAATGCCGCTAGCAGTGAGAGTAGCCCTGGGTTTAACTTTGGTATAAAACAGCTGATCACGATGATAATCAACAAAGCCAAGAGTGAAATGATTGCGAGTGACATAGTTGCCTCTCTACATGCAAATATTGGAAAAAGAGACCTCCATAATACACCCCCGCTACTGGATCAAAAAGCATCATTTGGTCGAGTGGCGGAGTCACAGCGTACCGTGAAAAAACTAAATTCAAGTATTGGGAAGCCTTAGAAATGAACATTTTTTGTTCATGACGTTTTTGAGTACAAAATAAAAAAAAGCGACGGTTTTATACTCTTGTAGTACAATCACCTCATGAGTTGGTTTTTACTTGCACTCGTCAGTGTTGTCACGGTTTCCATTGCTACGCTTTTGGAAAGAGTGTTGCTGAAAGAGGATGAGAGTGATCCCGTGGCTTACGCAATTGTGTTTCAGTTCTTGTTAGGGGCGATTGTTTTTGGTTTTACCATACTACTTCATCGATTTACTCTTCCTGACTTTTCACCTGTCACAGTTGCTCGTTTTTTATTTTCAGCCATGCTTTGGGCGGGATCCACAGTATTTGGTTTTCATGCTATTAAGCGTCTGAGTGCTGCGGAAGTCACAATTCTTAACTCAAGTACAGCAGTGGTGGCAGTAATTTTGGGAATTATTTTTCTTAGGGAAACAGTGTCTATCAAAATGATAGTCGGAACTGCGTTGGTGATCGGCTCTATTCTAGTGGTACAAAGTGAAAAATTGGCGTTTCAATCTCGAAGAGGCATAGCATTTGCATTGTTGTCGGCATTGTGTGCAGGTATTGCTGTAGTAAATGATGTGATTGTTCTCCACAATTTAGAAGTATTTTCCTATGTGAGCATGATGTCGTTTCTTCCTGGTATTGTGTTACTGACCCTTTTCCCAAAAAAGTTTTTTGTAGCAAAGCAATTGGTCCTTTCTCCAATCATGAAAGGAATGGGAATTTTTACTTTTTTCTATGCACTGCAAGCAGTTAGTTACTATCTCGCATATCAAAATGGCGCACTAATTTCGCACCTGTCCCCCATTACCAAATCATCGATTATTTTGACGGTGATACTTAGTGCAGTTTTCTTGAAAGAGCGAAAACAGTTGTTGAAAAAGATACTTGCTTCTGTGATCGTGACTGTGGGGGTGTTGCTATTAAACTAGAGCCAAATTACTGACGATTATTTCACTCTCTTCCCTACTCTCAAAATTCCTAGTTTATTTGGGGGTAACAGATTCAGTGCTTTGACAGCTTTTGCGTTTTCAGGTGCAATAATAAACAAGAATTGTTTGGTTTTGAGGGTGGTAAATCGACCGGTTTTCATATTTTTGTCTCTGACCACATCTTCCCAACGGGTAATAAACCAAGTAAGTGAAAAAACGCGATTTTTCTTGGCAAATGGTGGATATGGATCTTGAATGATAATCCTATCTTTCGCTGGGTTAATACCGACAACCACGCTGTAATGACCTCTGTCGTGGCGATTACTCGGAGTCTCTTCTTCGAGTGTGTCGTAGAAAAGACCTTGCCAGTTGATGGCCACAGGAGTTTTAAATTCGTTGATCAATCGATCAAGATCTTCAATGGTTGAGAGCTGTTTAAACCACAACTGATGTCCAGGAAGGAGAGTTTTGACGGCAAGAGCCAGTTGCTTGGGGCGAGTTCCTTTTTTGGCAATGATTTTTCCGACTTTTGCTGCTGCCACGATCTCATTTTGAGTAAATTTTTTACTCAACTTTGCAAGTAGCAGTTCCAAGACAGCTGGTCCGCAGTGTGCCTCACTTTGCTGTACTACTTGAGGTAATTCAATGATTTTTGAGCTTGTGAACAGACTCATAGCGGTTATTATACCGCATTTGTTGCTTCATGGTGAGACAAGACGCCAAGGAGTTTATCACGGACTTTTTGGTGTAATTTTTGCCAATTGAGTAAGTAAAAGAAATCTTCTTCGTAAGAGTCCCAGTCATATTTCATTTCTCCGCGTTTTTCGAAACCAGCTGCCTCGAGAGTTCTTTGAGCGGCAAAGTTTTCTGGGTCGACAAAAGCAAACAGCTCGACCTGAGGTTGACTGGTAGAACCCAGTAAAGTCTGTACTTGCAAACACCCCTGTCGAACTGCGCTGGACATGAGGCCAGAGCCCGTTTGCTGGCCATCTGGCAGGGCGTAGCGGGCAAAACTCACCTCTAGTGCATATCGTTGGCCAACCGCTTCAGCCATCAGGCCACGTTTTACGAGTCTGTTGACCCGGATTCTCTCTTCTTTTTCCGAGTAGAAATAGACAAAACCCATCAACCTGCTTGCTTCTTCAGGGGTTTTAATGCGTGTGTCATGTACTGCAAACAAAAAGGAAGTATCCTCTTCTGCGCCTGCCCACTCTCTATACTCTGACTCTGAAAGTGGTTTTGTTTCATCCATCCATTTTTTAACCTGCTTGGTTTGCAAAATAGTTTGCAAAGCAAAAAAGTCATCCCTGGAATTTGGATCACAAAAACGAATGGCTGCATTTTCCCCCGGAGAGTGATACATATTTTCAAACAGTGGCTCAGGTGAAGGCAAAAACTTGATTTCTTCAGGAAGTGGTAGGGGTTGAGGGTGTAATGGTCGATTAAACATGGCAGTATTCTAATTGATCCACTCCACGTATGTACAGCCGGTAGGCACTTTATTGTCAGCATCCCAACCAGAAGTGGAGCACTTCTTCATTTTCTTGCCTTTGCTGGTTTTGACTTGCACTAAGTTTGCGCCACAGCTAGGGCATGGTTCTTTGAGTTCTTTACGAGAAGTATCAACCCACTCAATGAAATCGCACCCAGTTGCCACCATATTTTCTTTATCCCAGCCACTGGTGATACATTTTTTCATCTTTTTGCCGTTGCGAGTTTTTTGCAGTACTAGTGTACTCCCACACTTAGGACATTTTTCTTTCAGAACTTTTTGATTTTCGTTAATCCAACGTACGAATGAGCAACCCTCGGCAGCTTTTTTTTCAGGATTCCAAGATGAGGTACTGCAGCGCTGTAGTTTTTTACCGCTTTTGGTTTCTTGAATATCGGTGAGGGGTTCGCCACACAGTGGGCATGGCTCTTGAGTTGTTGTCATAGTCAAATAGTGTACCACTGAAAAAGTATAAATGCCTATTTGAAAAACCGCATTTTTGCTGAAAACAAGTATGTTTGGCAAAAAGTTATTTTTTTTGAATAGGTACTTCTACTCATTAGAAGAGTAAGATTTTTCTCTGAATGGATTTTTTAGACAAGAAAGTGGTTTCAAAAATGCTTTAAGCTTGGATCTGCTTGATGATCCAACTCAACACAAAGAATAGTAGTGTGACTTCAACGATCGTGCCACCAGTGGACAAATTTAAAAAGTAGGAGCTTAGTAATCCGATCAACACTGAGGCGAGCGAAAAAACTTCAGAAAGCAATAGTGATGTACGAAAACTTTTTGTCCAAAGCATTGCAGTAAGCACTGGGATAATCATCAGCGCACTCGTCAGTAAAATCCCAACAATGCGCATTGACAGGGAGATAGTCACAGCGGCGAGAGTGATGAGAAGTGTATTTAAGAGTGAGACATTGAGTCCTTGAACTTTGGCTAACTCTTCATCAAAAGAGATAAAGAAAAACTCTTTGTACAGTAATTTAACGAGAAATATAGTGAAAATTCCTAATCCCAATATGGTCCAAATATCCGTGCTCGTAACGGTGGTAATGCTACCAAACAAAAACGAAAAAAGATTTGCATTGAGGCCTCTACCCAACGAAATTAAAATCAGTGCTGTGGCTAAACTTCCAGAGAGAAACATGGCCAAGACCGATTCTTCGAACAACTTTTTAGAGCTGCGCAGTTTTTCAATGCCCAAGGATGCGACCACAGTGGTCACGAGTGCTGTGAGTACTGGATTAAGCTGAAACAATAGTCCTGCAGCGACACCGACCAATGAAACATGTGCGAGGGTATCTGCCACCAGAGAGTAGCGGCGAACCACTAAAAAGATGCCGATCAGTGGTGCAATGATGGCGATAATAATGCCGGCGATAAACGCTCGAATCATGAAGTCGTATTGAAAAAGTTCAAGCATGATGATGATGCCGATCATGTTTTACAAAGTGAGCATGATCGGAGTAAAGCTGTTGTAAGTAATCTGAGTGCATCAATTGTGTTGAAGCAGTATGACAAACGAGTTTTCGATTCAGGCAGATCACACTGTGGGCACGATGTACTGCGACATCAATTTCATGAGTCACAATGACAATAGTAAGTTTCAATTTTTCATTGAGTTGCTGCAAGAATTGATAGAATCTTTCTTGTGTTTGTAGATCCACTCCAACTGTGGGTTCATCAAGAAATAGGAGCTGAGGGTCGCCTGCTAGTGCTCGAGCAATATAAACGCGTTGGAGTTGTCCTCCCGAAAGTTGTGCAATTGAGTTATTACGTAAATGGCTAATTTGAGCAATGTCCATAGCCCAGTGTATTTTGTCCCGACTGTTTTGGTCGATGGTATGAAAGAGTCCCAGTCGAGCTGTGCAGCCGCTCTCTACGACCTCATAGACTGTGGCAGGAAACTGAATGGCACTGGCACTCACTCGTTGGGGAACATATCCCAGCAAATATTTTTGGTTAAAGGATTCTAATGATTGACCCATGATTCGGACACTACCGGATTGTGGTTTAAGCAAGCCTAACATCACTTTCAGCAGTGTGGTTTTTCCAGCTCCATTGGGTCCGATGATAGCGGTGTACTCACCTGACTGAATGTTTAGGGTGACATGATCGAGCGCGACCACACTGTCATAGGCATAACTGACAGTATCAATTGCAATAGGTGCTTCGTGTCCAGTCATCTGTTATGTGCAGTGGAGTGCCACTCGTAATGCGTCTAAGTTTTCTCGCATCAATGAAAAGTAATTCTCACCTGATTCTACCTCGTTTTGTGTGAGTCCTTCTAGTGGATTAAGCACTAGTGTTTGTGCCCCAACTTCAGCTGCAATTGTTTGGGCTAATTGAGGACTGACGAGCGTCTCAAAAAAAATGTATTTAACATTATTTTGTTGCGCAACAGTTGCGATTTGAGCGAGTTGGGCTGATGACGGTTCAGCATCGGGAGATAAACCGGCAATGGCAAGTTGTTGAAGGTTGTATTCTGAAGCTAAGTACCCAAAAGCAGTATGAGAAGTGATAAATTGGTGTTGTTGGCAGCTTCGTAATCCTTGGCGAAATGCTTGATCAAGCTGATTGAGTTTTGAAATCAGTGATTGTGCGTTACGCTCATACTCTTGTCGATGCTGCGGGTCAATTTGAATATATCCTTTCAGAATTTGTTCTACTTGTTTCTGTGCAAGCACTGGACTGAGCCAAACGTGAGGATCATTCTGTTCAAAACCTTGCCCGGCCACGACAACGCGTGTGGATTTCTTCTGTAAATTTGTGGTGATTTTTTCTGCCCAGGTTTCGAACCCCTCTCCGTTAATAATAAGCATCTGGCTTTGTTCAATCGTCGCAATTTCACGTAGTGTTGGTTCAAACTCATGTGGCTCGACACCAAGGGGGGTGATATTGGTGACTTTAGCAAATGAGCCGCCGATTTCTGAGGCAAAAAAGTACAGAGGATAAAAGGAAGTAACTACTTTAATTTTACTGGCGCTGTTGTCAGTTGCCTGACTCAGCGAGTGGTACCGTTTGGTAGCGAAGTAACCAATGGCGATTGTGGTAATGAGGATGATTCCCAATAGAACAATTTTTTTCATAGCTGTTGATATCAGTCACTATACCATATCGCAATAAATGCGCAACTAAGTTGCGAAATAAATTTCCACAAAAAAAACTTCGATAAAAATGTCCCAAAACAATTGAAAAACTACTCGTTTGCTCGAGAGACGTACTCGCCAGTTTCGGTATCGATGATCAGCACATCATCCACCTTGGTAAAAAGCGGCGCTTGAACCACGAGGCCAGTTTCCAGAGTGACTGGTTTCTTTGGTGCGTTAACGCGGTTCCCAGCTGTGGCGTTTTCAGCATAAGTAACTTTTAGTCGAACCTTGAGAGGGACTCTGACACCAATAGCGTCATCGTTATAGAACAAAATATACACTTGACTGTCACTGGTTAAGTATCCAAGTTTATCCTCAATCAGTGATCTGGGGATGGAAACTTGTTCGTAAGTTCTTGGATCCATGAAACTGACCTCGTCCTGATCAGCATAAAGGAATTGCATCTCGCGAGTGTTGACTTCAAGTTCTTCCACACTCTCAGTAGACTTAAAGGTGAAGTCGATCGAGTTGCCAGTTTTAATGCTACGCAAGCGAGCGCGAGTAAAAGCAGAACCTTTCCCGGGACTAACGAACTCAGTTTTGGTGACTAAATGAGGATCATTCTTAAATAGAATGTAGGTGTTTTTGCGGATGTTCCCGCCTTTGATGATGGCCATATGTTGGGTTTTGGTTATTGGGTATTAGGTATTAGTAGATTGCATTTTAATCGAGGCAGTCAAAAAAAGCAATTTGGTTGGATTGGGTACACTTACCCTGTTGGCACAAGCTGTAACGTGTTTTGTGGGTAATATCGCGGATTTCCAAACATTTCTTTGTGGCAAAATCGATAGCAAAATTCAGCCACAAGCGGTGCTGATTTGTCACTGTTGACGTGATGATAGGACTACTTACTTTTTGGAAAGAGCTCAGTAATTGGGAAAAGTAAAGTATCCTGAATTGAGGGAACATTGGCCATGAGCATGACCAACCGATCGACCCCGATAGCAATGCCAGTGCACTCTGGCATCCCGGACCGCAAGGCTTCGATAAAGTCGGTATCGAGCTCATACTTGGTTTTTCCTAATTTCTCTCGTTCGATGAGTTCGGCTTTTAATCTGCCTTCTTGTTCATCGGCATCAATAAGCTCGGAAAACGCGTTTCCGAGTTCAATCCCAGCGAGATAGATCTCAAAACGCTCAGCAAACTCAGGATCGTTTTTTTTACGTTTTGAAAGTGCTGCTTGTGACAAAGGGTAATCGTAAATAATAGTTGGTTTAGTCTTATCGAGTTTGGCTTCAATTTCATTAAGAAAAATTTGGTTGTAAGCCTGTTCCCAGGTAGTTGTTGCGTTGACTTGATAGCCTTTTTTTCTCGCAACAGTGAGTAATTTTTCTTCAGACAACAGCTCTTCTCTACTAACCTGAGCAAAATGGGCAAAAGCTTCCTCGACACTGTAGCGTAAAAATGGCGTTGACAGATCAATCTGTAATCCTTGGTACTCGAATCCCTTTTTTCCCTCTTCACCGTATCGCGCTATTGATAGTGTTACCAGCATTTCTTCCATGTCCTTCATCAGAGCAGTGTAGTCAGCATTGCTGCGATAGTACTCTAAGATGGTAAATTCTGGATTATGTCGAGAACTTCTCCCCTCTTTATTGCGAAAACTTTTGCAAATTTGAAAAATATTGCCAAACCCAGCCGCCAAGAGTTTTTTCATTGCATACTCAGGGCTTGTGAGCAGATACGCTGGGTAACTGTCCCCTTCTGCGAACTTGACAGACGTGTCGAACACTTCGAGGTACGGCTCTGTTCCTGGAGATTTTACAAGTAGAGGTGTCTCAACTTCATGAAAGCCTCTGGTTTTGAAAAAAGTTCTCAGAGTATCAATCACTTTTTCTCGCACCAAAAACTGTTTTATTAAACTAGGGTTATCTTTGATTTTTTGCCAATTTTTCATGGAAGGATTGTAACACGGGGTTTAATACTTGTGTGTTTTTCCCAAAACCAGTACATTTTAATGAGTATTTCAAAGTTTTAGTGTTGCAATTGTAAAAAAGTAGATACAATATTTACTCCGTTATTTTTTTTCAGTACAACGATACTGTCAAGCATAGAAAGTGAGCTCTGCCCCATGTCGAATCCTGACCATGTTTTCCCCATAGTTGATCATCGCACGACCTTTGGTCTGCACTTGATGCTTGATGCATACCATGTTGAGCCAAAGTTACTTGATGATATGAAACGAGTATTTAAGTTCTTAAATGAACTGCCAAAAGTTATTGATATGAAGAAGTTAACAGAGCCCTATGTTGTTGATGCTGATGCAACTGCTGCAGGGAAAGATCCTGGTGGAATATCTGGTTTTATCATGATCGCGGAATCACATATCTCTATTCACACTTTTGCCAATCGCGGTTTCTTTACCATGGATTGTTACTCGTGTAATAACTTTGAAAGTGAAGTGGATACCTTGCTCGAATACACCAAAAAGATGTTTCCATACACTGATTCAGAGTTGAATATTGTGAAGCGCGGATTGAAGTATCCAGCACAGGATGAATAAAGATTTATTATTTTTCTTTGACAAGAGTGTGAAGTTCTTGAATTATTTTAAAGCCAGTTTCTGAATAGAGTTTGAATCCCTCTTCAGTTGAGATTAATTGGAAAACGTATTTGCCTTGAGATATGAGTTGGTTTAACACATGCACTAATAGTGCTTTTCCAATACCTTTGTGTTGAAACTGTTCTTTTGTTGCCATATTCCAAATGCCGACAACAGGACCTTGTGAAATTACCATGATGGTACTGACTGGTATCTCAGTGTCGAAATCGGTTGCTACATATGTTTGGACTGCTGGGTTTGTGAGCAGTTTCTCCCCCATTGTAGTTCCAATGACATTGGGATCAAAACCTAGTGCTGCTTGTATCGAAATTGCTTCAGATAACTGTGATAAATTTGTGACCGGTTGAATGAAAATAGGGGTTTTAGCAAACTCAGTTGGTAAGGGAGTTTTTTGTACGAGAACCATATGTGGCATGACACCAACATCAGTCCATTGACGTCTTGCTTGTTCAGTCAGTTGGCTAAATGAGTGCTCGGTTAAGTAGACCATTCCTGGTAAACCTAGCCGATTTAAGTATCGATACATCGAATGAAGAACGTTGTTGACATATTTGGAATCATTAATAAACCCTATGTTGAAGTACTCAATTGGTACTCCTGTAAGTTGGAGCCAGTACGTAGGTGCAAATCGTGATTCAAAACCTTTCGCGTCAGAAGAAAATCGCTCTAACTCTTTTCCCATCATGTAAGCAAGTATTTCAGCAAATTGCTTTAGATTCTCGAAATTACATTCAGCTGACAACTCAATTTGTTGATATGCAGAGGGAACGACTTCAATATCATGAGCTATCATGAGGATATTTTATCAGATTGATAGCCTCGCCACTTTACCAGTTCTGCAAAAAATGTAATGATGCAAGCATCAATGTTTTATTGTTATTTACTACTTTTAAAATAGAGGCTTTATGCATCTTTGGATCTTTATTTGTGCTTTCGCTGCCCTTGCAAATGCTGTTGTTAATCACGTTGATAAGCATTTAATTTCTAAATATTTCCAAGGGTTCAATATTGGTGCTTTAGTGATCATTACTTCTTTGGTTGGAATTCCTGTATTAGGGACTGTCCTTTTATTTCATCAAGACATTCTGAATATTTCTGTTATAACAGCTTTTTTTCTAGTGCTGAGTGGAATAAGTGTCACTTTTAGTACTATTTCTTATTTTCTTGCGCTGAATTATGATGAAGCAACTCGTGTGGCTCCATTGTTTCAGATGGTGCCAATTATCAGTTTTATTTTAGGATTTTTCTTTTTAGGTGAGACATTAACGTTGGTTCAATTGTTGGGCAGTGCTGCGATTATGGGTGGTTCTGTTTTTTTAACTGCTGAGTTGTCGTCAGGAAAATCGTTTCAAATAAAAAAATCGGTTTTGGGGTTAATGTTACTTGCTTCTTTTTTTTATGCGATGAATATCTTTGCTTTTCGTGTGTTAGCGATCGATGAAAATTTTTGGAAATCCTTATTTTGGGAATATATAGGAGTGTCTTCAGTGGCTGTGTTTTTACTAGTATTTGTTCCCTATTATCGAAAACAACTACTAAAGATTTTGCGAAAAAACAGTAAATTGGTAATCGGTATGGCTTTTTCCAATGAATTATTTGTCAATGTCGCCAAGATTGCTATTCATTATGCGACGTTAATTGCTTCGGTTTCTATGGTGACGTTGACCGCAGAAGGTTTACAACCGGTGTTTGTGTTTTTGGTTGGAATAGCATTAACGCTCTTTTTTCCTAAATTTGGAAAAGAAGATATTTCTCCTAAAATTTTGTTTCAAAAAGGACTTTCAATTCTGTTTATCGTTGCGGGTTCTATTGCAATTTCTATATAGTTTATGATTCCCCAATTTCCTAAATTCAAAAAACTTGAACTCTCTGACAGAGATGAGTACCAAGCCTTTGTTAGTCAATTTGAGCCATACTCCGATTTTAACTTTATTAGCTTGTGGAGTTACAACACTGAAGATCGATGTGAACTGTCACTGTTAAATGGGAACCTAGTGATAAAAATGACCGATTATATTTCTAACGACGACATTTTCATGTTTCTTGGGAATGAAAAAGTCGATGAAACGATAAATAAGTTGTTTACTTTTCAAAAAGAACATTTAATTCCTGTGGGATTAAAGTTAATACCTCAAATTGTTGTCGATAATATTAGAGATGTAAAAGAGTTTGACATTTTCGAAGATATTAGTGGTCATGATTATGTCCTTTCAGTTGACGAACATGTTGCTCTTACTGGACCAGATTATCAAAAAAGAAGAAATTTGCTGAAACGTTTTCAACGTGAGTATGAGGGGAAATGGCAGATAGAGTTAGTCGATGTAAGTACAAGGAAAAACCAAGATAAGTTTTTTCAAGTTTTTGATGTATGGCAGGAGAGTAGAAAAAAAGAAACAAGTGAAACAACTCATGAACGAGTTGCAATAAAGAAATTTTTTGACGGTTTTCCAGCAATTGCGCCGTTAGGTTTTGTTCTACAAATTGAAGGGAAAAATAAGGGTTTTTCATTATTTGAAAAAGTACATCTTTCGTATAGTGTTGTTCATTTTTTAAAGGCTGACGTTTCACATCACGGTATTTTTGAGTTTTTAATGAACCAAACTGCCATTGAGTTGCAGAAAATGGCCTGTAGATATATAAATTTTGAACAAGATCTGGGAAACCCGGGTCTCAGGAAGACCAAAACATTACATAGACCCAAGCATTATTTAAAGAAATACAACATTTTCCCCAAATAGACAGTTGACCTATTTGTTGTCATTGACAAGTTCTCTGAAAATTCCTAGTCTTAGTATATGATTGTACGTTTGACTCAAAAAGACTGGAAAATTGCTGTGTTGTTCTCTCTAGGTGTT
>CAZOWX010000035.1:0-14858 GCA_964583795.1 uncultured Pseudomonadales bacterium
TGGTGCTCAGGTACGTAAATAGTTCTGGAAAACTGATAGTTTCCGATTTCATCACCACAATGTAATTGGGTTGATAGCGAATTAAGTCCTGATAGGTTTCGGCAAACGCTCCCGGAAAGTCTGCAATATGAAATGCGGTAATAAATCGTCCGGTGGGTATTTTTTGAGCCAGTGCATACAGTGTGGGGTTCGTTCCCCAGATGAAGATTCGTTTTTGATTGTCTTGCTTTAAAACAGCAGCAACGCGGTAGTTGTCAGGCATTAGCGCATCAAAAGATTGATAGTATTGTTCTTCACTTATCTGGTGCGTTAGTAAACCAACAAAGTTTCCGTAATACTTGAGCGTTGGATAAAAGTGAAAGCCGACACCCAAAATCGCCCCAATCAGTAATATAACGGGGAAGGTAAGCACGAGTTTCTCAGCTTTAAACTTGAGTGGTTCTAGCCAAGTTCCGATGAGCAGTGAAAAAGCAGGAACAACTTGAAGCAAATAATGTGGATAGGGGCGAGAAGAGAGGAGCGCACCAAATAATGAACAAACAGACCATACCATAATGAATTGAATTTTGGCACTCAGTTTTTGGCTTTGCACAGTCAACAAGAGAATCATGAGTGCAACTACAAGCAGTTTGCCTGGCATGGTAAACAAAAAGCTTAGTCCAAACGGTAAAGCTGGTAACGACCAAGTTGAGGCATAGCGAAAGTTGTATAAAATTCCAATGTCGATATACGATTGCAGTGTGCCTCGAGTTGCATAGTAAAGCACGCTAAAAAGAAACACACTGACCACAGCAACGCTCAGAATTTCCCAAAACCCAAAGATTGAAAACATCACTTTGCGAGAGCGACGAATCGAAAAATGATCAACTACAGTAAAATACCCAATTGCGAAAAATGGAACGACATCGAATAGTGCCGGAACTTTAGTCAGTATTGCTAATGAGAAAAAGACACCAGAAGCCGCTATGCGTATCACTTGCTTTTTGTTGATCACTGCTTTAATAGGAACAATCTTTTCTTCGAGGTATAACTGAAAGTATTGCGTGGTACTTAAGATTAGCGCGCCAATGAGAATGAATCCCATGACGAATAGCTCTCCATTGGGAATATTGCCTTCAAGCCAGGGAAGACTCGTAAAGACAACAAATAAAAAAGTTGATAGATACTGTTGTTTTGGCTTAAATCTTAAGTTGCGAGTGAAGAAATAAAATGCGACTGTAGCGACACTCATCCAAATCATGAGAAGCATCCGAAACCAAAACTGTGATGGGACCATTGCCAAGTAATAAATGATTGGGGTTTTATGATCGAGCGTCTGAGCGTACAGATGGAGACCTTGGCGCATCGCTGCTCCAACAGTCAAGTAAATGCCCTCGTCTCCATACCAGTATGGTTCAAAAAATCCAGGAATGCGCAGCAAAACCCCAAACGCGACCAACAAAATCATGACTTCATGTTTTGTAAGAAAGTGAAACAGCTGGTTGAGCAGTGTATGGTGGTCGTTTTTCATGAACTGCTCTTATCATAATGAACTGTGCATGCAAGGGCAAGAGGAGCATACTTTATTAGTAGTCAGTAGTCAGTAGTCAGTAGTCAGTAGTCAGTAGTCAGTGGTTCGTTGTTTTGTTAACGTTTGGTATACTTTGCTCTATGCAAGATATATCTGTTCGCATCGCTGAAAAAAAAGATTGGAAAATTGTTCAGAGACTCAACGCTGAAGTCTTTGAAGATAACGCAACATACGACGATGATCTAGACCTCGATTTTCCGTATTCAAGAGTTGGGGAAGAGTATTATCAAGCTGCTGTAAGTTCACCTGATCATGTGTGTTTTCTGGCTGAAATAAAAGGAGAAGTGGTTGGGTACTTGGCTGCAGAGGAGCAAAAAATCGATTACAGAAAGAGTCGGTATGTTGAGCTTGCCAATATGGGAGTCTCTCCCCAGTTTCGCTCACAGGGTATCGGTGAGCAATTAATTCAGGCGCTCCTCGATTGGGCAAAAGACCATGGGTATGATCGGATCTTTGTGAGTGCATATGCTTCCAATACTAAAGCTATTGTGTTTTATCAAAAAAATGGTTTTAGGGAAATTGGGGTAGAATTGGAGCGAAAAATCTAGGTTTATTGTTTTGCGGTTGTGCAGCACGGGTTTATCACCTACTACAATCGAGGTGCTAGCTTGTTTTGGAGCGCAGCAAACGAGCGAGAGAGCTTGTTGCTCGAAAGAACACACCGTAGCCATCAGAATGATTTTGAACTTTATTGCCGAGTTATTGGTGAATGAGTTGTTGAGCTTGTTTTAGACGTGCAACCACTTCATCTTTACCGATCACATGCATCGTTTCAAAAAGTGGTGGAGTAGCGGTTTCTCCAGTTACTGCTACGCGAATCATCATAAAGTACTGCGATTTTTTCCATTCGTGTTTTTCTGTTAATTCTCGAATACACTGTTCAATTTCTGAAATTTCCCAATTTGAAATTGCGTGGATGGTTTCGATTGTAAGTTGCAGTTGTTGATTAACCAGTTCAGTACTTGCTTTTTTAAGTAAGAGTGATGGATCGGGGTGGACTGCTTTGTAGAAGAAAGCAGTGAGAGAGTTAAAATCGGCAAGTGTCACCAATCGCTCGAATATGAGCGGCAAGATTGTGTCAAGTTTTTCTGTTGGAAAATCTGGTGCCATAAAGGGCTTTAGCCGTTTTTTGAGTTCAGAAAAACTAAGCTGTCGGATATATACGCCATTCATCCACCCCAATTTTTTTAGATCAAATGCTACTGATTTAGCACTCTGATCTTTCGGATCGTATTCATATATATACTCATCCAGTGTGAGAATCTCACGCTGATCTTTGGGAGCCCAACCCAAAATCATGAAAAAGTTCAACATGGCTTCTGGGAGATAGCCTTTGTCCAAAAATGACTTTGCTGACACATCGCCCTTACGTTTACTCATTTTTCCTTTTCCGTCGGGGTTTAGAAAAACACTCATGTGGGCATAGCTGGGTGTTTCCCAACCAAAGGCTTGGTACAGTAACAAATGCTTTGGAGTAGAACTAATCCACTCTTCTCCGCGCATAATGTGAGTGATGCACATCTCATGGTCGTCAACGACTACTGCCAAGTGATAGGTTGGATAGCCATCTGACTTTAGGAGCACCTGGTCGTCAACAGTGTCAGTATTGAATGAAATTTCTCCTCTGATCAGATCCGTGAATGTCACCGTCTGATTTTCTGGTACCGCAAGACGAATAACATACTCAGTCTTTGTCTGTAGTTTTTGTTCAATCTCTTCTTTGGTTAAGTGTCGGCAATATTTGTCGTACCGTGGCAGCTGCTTATTGGCAAGTTGGTCTTCTTTGAGTTTTTCCAAACGCTGCTTTGTACAAAAGCAGTAATACGCTTTACCTTGGTTAATCAACTCTTTTGCTTTCGCTTGGTATAAGTCAAGACGTTGTGACTGGATGTACGGCCCATACGGGCCACCAATTTCTGGTCCCTCATCACAGTCGAGCCCATAGGCCTTCAGAATATCTTGAATCGCTTGTACTCCATTCTCAACTTCACGGTTTTTGTCGGTATCTTCAATCCGCAACACAAATTGGCCGTGATGTTTTTTGGCAAAGGCAAAATTCTTTAAAGCAGTTGCTAGCGAGCCAACATGCATCTCGCCAGTTGGGGATGGAGCCATTCGTGTACGAACTATCATAACGGTATTATAGCAAGCAGTATTTCAAAAGTCCTGGTCAGGCTTGAGTTGAGTAAAACTATTTTTGAATCCACGATGGATCAATCGCGTCGACCATTCCGATAAAACCATTATCCCCTTCAAATACATAGACAGGTCGATAGTATGGAGACTCATTTTCTGGCTCGAAATACGCCATTGACATTTTGCGAACGACAGCTGTGTCTTGTGTCCCTTTTTGGGCAATATATCCTGTGCCACTTGTAAGCAATTTCCATGCGACAGCAGGGGAGAGTAACGGATACGTCTCGACAATTTGGTACTCTACAGGGTAGACGAAGGCTTGTAATTCGAGTAGAGTCCCGTCTGGAGCTAAAAGTGCATGAACCGGCCCCGTTTTTCCTTTTGCTGTGACCGAACCAAACTTTTCATCTATCGGTTTTCGATATAAATCAACCTCAACAAAATCAGCGTCCGATAAAGAGTCGGCTTTGATCAGTTGGCTCCCAATTGATTTGACTAAAGTTGTTGTTGAGCTGCCTGTTGAAAGATCGTTTGAGAGTGCATTTGCTTGTTGCAGAGTTGAACGTACTTTATTGATAGCGCTCGATTCACTGATGGTGTTGGTTTGTGCTAATAGCTCTGGATGGGAGGTCCAGTTGGTGGTAATCGTAAAAGTTCCAGTTAAAATGTCCATCTCTAAGGTTGAAAGGAGCGGTGTAGTGCTGTTCCATCGATACGTTCTGGTGTCAATGATCTCTGGTTCAAACACGTAACCCAGGCTCGACGCTTTTTTCTTTGCTTGATCAACTGCCGTGAGACTTGCTTGCGCGGTGGGCATAAAAAACACTTTTGCACGATCGCCGAAACTGGGTAGTTGAGTGCCAACAGTTTCTAACTTATAGGTTTGTGGCACATTAGGTTGGACCGGAAAAGCAATTTTAGGCAATTGCTGAAAACCAACAGTTGGTGGCAGTTGTTTTGGTGGTGTTAAGGACTTGAGGTATGCGAGGAGTGATGTAAAAAAGACTCGACCCACCATCAACAGAATGATGGTGATCGAACCGATCTTTACCACATTTCGCAAAAAAGCAGCGGTTTGAGTGAGTGTAACTGGTTTTGGGGCAGGTTGAGTTGCCATGCTTTATTTCATTCGATAGGTTATTTGTTACAAGTCAATTTGTTGTTGTACCGGAGAGTTCCAAGTATAGACATTATATACCCAGTTCACCAGCTGTGTGGTATCCGTAAAGCGATCTTGGCTACCAAGAACGACGGTAATAACGGAATGATTTTCCCTTGAGACTTCGGTGAATAAGCACTCACCAGCGAGGGGAGTAATTCCCGTTTTCCCTGCAACAACACCCTGGAGTTTATTAAGTAATAAGTTGGTTGTGGTTAAGGGATGAACAATTGTACCTTCGGTGTTTGTGACTTGGGTCAACTCTGTACTCATGTACTCAGCTAGCTTTGGATGCTGTAAAACTTCTTTGCTCAAAATTGCTAGGTCATATACTGTTGAGTAGTGATTGGCATCATCAAAGCCAACTGGATTTTGAAATTGAGTGTGTTTTAAATGAAGCTTTAGAGCTTTTTTATTCATCGCGGCGATAAAAGCAGAATACCCTTGAGGATGGTGATGAGCCAAAGCGAGGGCGGCATCATTGGCACTATAAATTAGTAATCCCTTCAATAAATTTTCTACAGTGATACTTTCTTGCGCTCGCAGTCCCATCACGTTACTTTCGGTATTAAACTCTTCGTGATCAATGTGAGCGATTTCATCAGGAGAGTACAGTTCACTGGCGACAAGTGCGGTCATCAATTTTGTTAATGATGCCTCTGGTAGAGAAGTGTCGGAGCCTTTTTCAAATAAAATTGCTCCATTACTCAGGTCATAAACTATGGCAGCTTTTGCGGTGATTCTTGGAGTAGCAATAGTAGAACCAGTTAACTCAGGATAAAAAAATTTTTCATGCAATATCGGTAAAGGTTCGAGTTTGACGATTGGTTTGAGTGCTTTAACGGGGGTAGGTGCAGAGATTGGCAGTAGCAATGCGAGGACCAAAAATAGCGCAAAGCTCAGAGTTTGATCGGGGCGCATGATGGACATGTAATAATGGTCGTACTATTTAATAGCGTTCAACAATAAATGTTTCACCCTGTTGGAACACGACCTTGCCGAGTTGTTTGAGTCCTTCAGAGTCTAACTGAGGATACGCTTCTTTTTCCTTCGTTCCAACAACGATGTATTGCACATGATATTGATTCAATAGTCGCGAAGATTCACTTGTTGTCGGTTTAAGATAAATGCTTTCTACCTCGCTGGAGCGTTTTCCGGGAATATCATAACTTCCGCGCCACAGCCACTCGTGGACGCGCCAACCCAAAACGGTTGGCAAACCGGTAAAAGCGGACATCCGGTCGAATGTGGTATAGCTGTCTCCGACGGCTTCAATAATGTGAGGGCGTCCACTAATCTGTTTAAGCCAGAGGTAAGCTTGATAATCATCAGGATACTGTTGTTTAAACCAGTTAAGACCGTCAAGTCCTTTGTACGTTGCTTGCCCTCCGAGGTAATAATCACGGTAACCAAAATACGGATAAATGCCGATGCTAATGATAATGGTAGTTATAATAACGAAGGATAACATCACAAGTACTTTTGAGGTGATTTTTAAGAGTTTTGAAAGCACAATTCCAAAACACAAGGCAACAACAATACTGAGCTGAATAAACGCTTGATATGTCAATTTAAACATCGTGTTCGCTCGAGGCTGTGTGGTGTATATGTCCTTCATATAGAAAAACTCTGGAAGAATGATTAAGCAAATGCCACTGATCACCAGCCCAATAATCATCAAATGCTTAAAGGAAAGCGGGGTGTTTTTCCGCATGTGCCGATAGGTCAAAATTGCCCCCAAGATTCCAATTGTTACGTGTGCAAACCAAAGTGTAACCAACTGCCAGAAAGCGGTATGTTCATGCGCAATCTCAGAACCTTCTGAGATTGAGGTGAAGTGCAACCACCAAGCGCTCGAAGTAATCAACATTGTGATAACAACAACAATGCCTGAGATGACTAGTTTCCACAACAGTTGCGGTCGAGTGAGTAAAAGCAGCAATGACATGACGCTGAGAACCAGAGAATACACAAGAGCGTCCCAAGTGCTTGTCATAACAAATACTCCCATAAGGAGTCCAACTGCCACGGTTAAAATCAACCACTGTTTCCTGTTTACTGGAGTTTCTTTTGCTGCTAGGTTCATGAGTACTTCACCCCAAAGTAACAGAACATTAAGGAGTAAAAGGACGTGAACAAAGTTCCAAACATGGGCATGTAAGTCACTGACAATGAAGCTATAAGAAGGGAACTCATGAATAGTTCGTGGGATAAATCGCGTTGCGTTTGGGTACCAGTACCCCACAAATGAACACGCCTCGGCTACTTTGGGTTCTGAATGTTCATCAGCTGGTGAAAAATTGACTGCTGTTTGGGTGGTTTTGGAGTAGCAACGAGTAAGCAAGTACCAAATGGCCTGAGTGTTTCCGCCAAAGACAATCAAGTACGCCCCGATAAAACCAACTATGATGGTTGAAGCTTTGGAGTGCTTTGATTTCAAGGAGTTAGCAAACAACTTTTTGAGCAGTGGAATGCGTTTTGCAAGTGGCTCAGTGGTAACAGCGAATGGCTCAAACAAGTTTACAACAATTGAAAAACCCAGTTGTAAACCAAGTCCCATGAGTAAACCGAGTAAAATATTGTAACTAATTGCAGGTTCAATCGACCAAAATTGTGTAGCGACGGCTCCCTGAAAGTGACCAAATGTGTAGTAGTTAAAGGTGCTACCGGCTAGCCACATGTCTTCGATCGGAAGTGTTGGTGATTTGGCATAGGAAATGATCAGCCCTGCATCCATAAATTTTTCAAGACTATTAATGTCTGGGCTATACCCACGAATCAGACTAAGGAAAAAAATTCCAAAAATGAATAGAAATTCTTCAACCATGATCAGCGTCTGTTTTTCTTGCCAAATACTTTGCAATCGGAATTTTGATTTTTTCCAGTAAAACACAGAAGCACAAGCTAAGAGCAAAAAAGTAATCCAAATTCCAGGTTTATTGTTGATTGCAATGCCCATGTGGGCGAGGAACCACACGGGAAGTCCAATTGAGAGCCAACCAACGGTTTTTAACATTGCCCACCCTCCGTCGGAAAGACGGTCTTTGGTGAAGCGCATAACAAATGGAATCGCAATGACTCCCCACAATGAGGAAAGAAACCAAGCTAAGAAAATGAGTAAAATGTCGTGAATCATGAGGAAAATGGTAACACAATCTTGGAAAACTGAAAAGGTTGATAATGTTATTTAGATGCAAGATGCAAGATGCAAGATGCAAGATGCAAGATGCAAGATGCAAGATGCAAGATGTCCTCCTTCGTACTTGAAATTACAACTTGATCATCTGTCAGGTTTTCATTCAAGAAACTTCTGCGGGCAAGGCAGACACAAGAAGCACGATCGATTACTAGACTAATTGTGAAAAAACATTCATCGCACTTTCACATCTATTTTGGCAATTTTGGTCTTTTCTTCTTTCTCAACCCCGAAGTACATCGGGGTATCGGCATCAGAAAAGTCCAAAAGTTGTTCAAAAATATGTAAAATTGACAATGAAGTGAATGAAGCAACAAGTCTACTTTATACCGAAGAAACAAAAGAACTAAACAACAAACCAACCATTCACACTCCACATTTTTAACACCTATAAATCCATCATCTATCATCCAACAATCGAAGATCTAAATATTTACACGTGACCAAGAACCGAGTATAACTTGCTGCAGCCGCCCTCAGTATCGTAATGCAGTTTTATGAAAAAATTATCCTCGCTCTCTGTTTTTTTCCCATGTTATAACGAAGAAAAAAATGTACCGCTTTTTGTTGAGGAGGCGATGTCTCTATTGCCAAAGTTAGCCAAAAAATTTGAGGTTATTATTATTGACGACGGCAGTGCTGATCACACGTATCAAGTCGCCCAAAAAATGAGTAAAAAATTTACTCAAATAAGAGTCGTTCGTCACCAAAAAAATCGTGGGTACGGGGCGAGTCTCAAGACAGGATTTGAATCAAGTCAATACGATTGGGTGTTTTTTACTGATGGAGATCTTCAGTTTTCTCTGGATCAACTCGCTGAGTTTGTTCCATTTACGAACGTGAGAGAAGTCATTATTGGGTATCGTAAAAAGCGAGCTGATGGTGCTCTTCGCTCAACGAACGCACGGCTCTATAAATTGTTTGTGGATATTTTGTTTCGCCTCAATGTAAAAGATATTGATTGTGCATACAAGCTTTTTTCCAAAAGAGTCCTTAATTTGGTGAATCTTGAGTCAGAAGGAGCATTTATCAGTGCGGAGCTACTGTACAAGCTAAAGAAAAAAAGAATAGCTTTCAAACAATTGCCGGTTGATCACTTTCCGCGACAGTTTGGGTCCCCAACAGGGAATAACATCTCTGTCATTCTAAAAGCAAGTCGAGACGCATTTCGACTTTACTTGCATATGAAATTTGGCTGGTTTAACACAGTGTAAGGTTGTCTTTTTTTTGCTATTATTTTTTCATGAAATGGTTAGGATTACCAAAAAGGGTGATTTTTGAGTTTTTTGAAAACGAGCGCATTGTTATAGGAATCATTATTTTACTTGCCGTATTTCTTCGGTTTTTTCACCTTCACGAGCTTCCTGCAGATACCTTTGGTGACATGGTTGAGAATATTGAACATGTGCAAGCAGTACGCAATGGGACCTGGCGATTGATATATGGTTTTGACGGAAGAGAAGGGTTGTTTTTTTATTTAGCTGCGGCAAGTTCTTTTTTGCTTGGGAATACATACTTTAATCTTAAATTCGTAACAGCAACTGCTGGTATTTTGACTGTTTTATTTTCCTATCTGTTTGTCAGGCAAATAGCCCACAGAAGCGTAGCCTTGATAACTGCCTTTCTTATAGCAACATCAAAGTGGGCGCTTGTCTATAGTCGAATTGGTTTCAGAACAGTTTTAACACCGTTGTTTGTGAGTATTGTCCTATTTTTTTTCTTCAGAGCTATTAAAACAAGGAGACAAACAGATGTTGTTTGTGGAGCATTTTTTCTTGGACTTGGTTTGTACACTTACACTGCATTTAAGTTTGTAATTATCAGCGTTTTTTTGATGAGCCTTATTCTCATGTTCATGAAAAAGAAGCAAATAAAGCGGATGATACCGAGTGCAACCGTTGCAGTTTTGATATTTACTCTTTTAACGGTACCGCAAATAATTGACATGTCTCGTTCCCCAAACGACTATCTTTCCCACCCTGGACCTATGATTTTGGTTGAAGGAAAAATTCCGACTGACTGGTGGCAAAAAGTACTGATTAATACAATTCACCAGTTCGGAATGTTTACTGTTAAAGGAGATGCTGTTTCTCGGATAAACCCTCCGTATGAGCCTGCTTTAGATAGTATTACTGGGATATTCTTTTTGATTGGTTTTGCCGTTGTCGCTTTTTTCAAAAGAAAGAAAGAAATTATTCTTTTGCTTATTCCTTTTGTGGTAGTTCAATTATCCTCGATTTTGGTGATAAATTTTCCCAACGATGTTCCGTCAGCTACTCGAACAACGGGGATTCTACCTGTCGTTTTTTTCTTTTCGGCATTGGGTTTAGATTTTGCCAGAACAAGGATTAAAAGTTTTTGGATGCGTAGGTCATGGTTAGGCGTTATCCTGATTGGAATTCTGTTTTTAAATATGTATTCCTACTTTTATCGTTATCCTCAGTTTTTACCGAATAGAAACGTCGCTTTCGATCGCGTAATATCTCACTATTTCGATCAACAAAATGAAAATACAGCAATCTATTTAGTTGGTGGGGCTTGGGGAGATGCTGGGCAACCCCATCCTCGAGCAATTTTATACTCTATGCGATCAAAACATCCTGTGCGAATAGTCAGTGAAAATGTTGAATCAGATGTGTGTCCATTACTGGACCTGAAATCTCAGAAAGATTTTTTTGTAGTGATAAACCCGCATTTGACGCAGTTACCAAGTGAAGAGTGTTTTCGAGGGGCACACTTAAAAATAATAAAAACAGAGTCTGGAGATGATGTGTGTATTGTAATTTCTTCTTTGCCGATCGAATAATCGTCAGTGAAAACTTTTTCCAAAGTTGCTATGATGAATGCCATGTTAAAAAGAATAAGAAGTGCTCCACTTTCTCGATTAATCATTATAGGTATAGTGCTGTTGGGGCTCTTCTTGAGAGTTTTGAATGTTAATTGGGATAAAAACCAACATCTTCACCCTGATGAGCGTTTCTTAACTATGGTGATGGGAAACATGACGATTCCGAGTTCGTTGTCAATATATCTCAATCCAGACCAATCCACATTTAACCCTGTCAACATTGGACACGCTTTTTATGTATATGGAACACTGCCGTTAGTAATTAATAAACTCATTGCGGTGTGGCTGCATTTTGATGACTATAACAATCTGACTTTATTGGGAAGATGGTTGTCGGCTATTGTTGATAGTTTCAGCATTGTACTGGTCATTTTGATTGCGAAAAAGTTTGAACAGCGGTATCACTTTCATCGAAATGTGAAGTACTTTGCGGGGCTTTTTTATGCGTTTAGTGTGTTGTCTATTCAACAAGCGCATTTTTTCACGGTTGATACCTTTGCTTCTACTTTTCTTCTGGGTAGCTTGTATGCTGCTGTACGTGTGAATAAAGAACATTTTATACGTTCGAGTTTGCTCTCTGGTATGTTAATGGGATTAGCTGTCGCATCGAAAATTAATGTGATTTTGGGAGCTCCTCTCGTAGGCTGGTTATTGGTTGAACCAACGATTCTTTACGCAATGGAGCATCGCAAAAAATGGTTAGCGTTTAGTTCTGTTTTTGTACATTCGTTACTTTGGTTGTTGAGTTTTTGGATCGTGCTAAGACTCGCAGCTCCCTACTATTTTGCGCGCTTTTCAGTTGTAGATTTGCATTTGAATACAGCATTTGTTGGAAATGTTTCTCAGCTGGCATCATTTAGTGACCCGAACGGATATTTCCCCCCAGGTATTCAATGGTATAGCAAAATTCCAGTCATCTTTCCGTTGGAAAACATTGCTATCTTTGGTCTAGGATTACCGCTTTTTTTCCTGACTGTGTTCGGTTTTGGGAAACTCATTTTTTGGGGATTTGCGCATGTCAAACAGCGTTTGGGATTGATGGCAATTCTGGTTTGGATGTTAGCATTGTTTTTTTATCAAGGCGTACAGTACGTTACTACCCTTCGGTACTTTTTGCCGCTTTTTCCTTTTTATGCGATAGTGTCTGCATTTGGCCTGTTGGAGTTGGCAAAAAACATTGCTAAAAAAGGAACACTTCGTACATCTGGTCACGAAAAACTGGTTGCATGTATTGTCGTTGTTTGCTTGTTGTGGCCGTTGATGTTTGTATCGGTATATCTTCACCCAAATACTCGAGTTGAGGCATCAAAATGGATTTATAAAGTCCTTCCAGATAACAGTACAGTTGCCTTAGAGCATTGGGATGATCCGCTGCCATTGCAAGTTCCCAATGCTAATCCTGACAATAAATCAATTGTAGGCAAGCAGCTGCCGGTATTTTATCCAGACGATGAGGTGAAGTGGAAGGAAATGAGTCAAGTGTTGAACGAGAGTGATTACTATATCTTGACCTCGAATCGAGGATGGGGAAGCATCATGGATGCACCGGATAAGTACCCTCGTATGTCGCAGTTTTATACTGATTTATTTGCGGGAAAGACGCAGTTTGAAAAGATTGCCGAGTTTTCCTCGTATCCAAGTCTGAGCTACTTAGGTCTTCCAATTACTCTCAATGATGACTGGGCTGAGGAGGCTTTTACGGTGTACGACCATCCTAAAGTGATTATTTTTGCGAAGAAGGGGGAGCGGCGGTGAGATTTGCTGGGTGTTAGGTGTTGGAATGTTCAATGGGATCATTAAGTTGGTGAAGATCTTTTTACTGTTATAATGCTGTAATGTTTAACAACCAAGAGTCAGTGCAAATCGTAAACGCTGATCAAATTGCTGATCAGATTGTTATTGATATTCCAAAAAATCATGATGGTTCTCATTTTTTAACGCAAGAACAAAATCAATATTTTGAGCTCTTATATAAGGATGGAAACCATAAAGCAGCGCTTGTTTACCTCAAAAATTGTTGGAGAACTGCCTTTGATTATGAATTTATTCACAGTTTTAAAAAAGTTCATTGGGTTGCTGGCGTTTCTGAAATTAGAGAATTCTTAAAAAATAGCAGAACACAAGTTGAGATTTCATGTCAGGCTTATTCGGAATTTCCTTTTACTCAACGATGGATGCAATCTGGTTTAGGAGTGTTGATTGAAGGACCTGTTACTTTGGCTGGAAATGCTGATTTGCAAACCAATCAGTGGTCCATGTTTACGAAAGAAACTGGTAAGAAGTATACAGAGTATGCCAATCGTCTTTTCACTAATCGGCAAAATTGTACTAGTCCTTATGAATTTGTTGTAGACGATTGGAAAGTTAATGCAATCATTTTCAGTGCTGACTCAAAAGTGGACAAAAACGAAGTAATGGAATTGGCTCGAGAATATGGGTTGCCTGTCCTCGGAACAGATGGAGAGCCATTTGCATTTGAATAACAATTGTCTCAAAGATTGTTTTATGACTTACATCTTGGGGCATTTATTAGGATCCGTGCCATTGGATATGCCTTACTTGAGCATTTTCTTACTTTGCTCCACCAGCCCCGCATAATCCAAGAACTCACTCGCTTTTGACTGGTATTTCATCAATTCTTTTCTTTTTTTCACAGCTTTGATCACGGTATCAGCCAAATCAGCGGGATTTTCACTCTCAAATAACATGCCAAACTTGGTTTTTTTCACCAATTGTCTCGCTCCAGGAATATCGGAGCAAATCACTGGTGTGCCTTGGAGCATGGCTTCCGCTTGCACCAAGCCAAAGCACTCACTGCGGGAGGGGATAATGAAAAAATCAACTGATTGATAAAACTGCGTCAGTTGGGTTGAGTCAAGCAAGCCCAAAAAATCAACATACTCTTTGACACTGTTTATCTCATCGAGATGGTTTTCAAAAAACTGCTCATACTGCATCTTGGTTTGACCAGCAAAAGCAAACCGTGCATTGGGGATTGCTTCAATAATGTCAGGAATGGCTTGAAATAGTATGTCAAAACCCTTTTCTTCCACAAAGCGACCTGCAAAACCAAAAGTAATTTGATTTTTTACTTTTTTGAAGTCAAGTGTCTTTTTCTTGATGCTTGGAGAGGATGGTATTGGCAAGATTGTTGGAACTGTCTTGTATAAATAGTAGCGCATGACACGAGAATGCTGGGCGTAATCTTTGGTGTAGGTGCTGAGTGTATCGGCCAGTGAAAACGCCAAGATGGTCATGATATTAAACACTGTTTCGATCAAGCGATTGAGTAACCCCTCTGGCAAAATTAAGTCGCCTTGATGAAAGATAATTACTTTTTTGCGCATCAGTTTCCCAATAATGGCAAGTGGTAATACATTGGTACAGGGACTATTAATCAACATCACATCGGCGTTTTTCAACTTTTTCCAAGCTCTTGGAATGATGATCGGAGAATAAAATGCTCGTGAAAGTTGCAAAATGGGTCGTGTACGTTGAATCCAAAAGTTATTGACGGTTTCTCGCTTTTTCAGTCGAGCTTTATATTTCACCGTGAGTACCTCTATATCAAAGGTATCTGCAATTGCGCTGCACAGGTGAAATAGCGACTTTGATAGACCTGTCCAGTGTGGAAAAAAGTAATCGGAAATAACGAGCAATCGTTTTTTCTCACATTTCAACACTGATTGTTTTAAATGAGTGAGAGCCTCTTCCAGTCCAGAAAACCGGTTGTGAAAATGGATATTTCGATCAAATAAGTTATAAATCCAAAACACCGTTAAGTTCTGCTCGCTTTGCTTTTTGTTAAATTTATTGTGTAAATACTGGACAATATTCCAGTTATCTTCGATAAAGATGTCAAGATTCAGCTCTTCAATCATTCTGGCTTTAAAAAGATGGGGTTGTTCATCTTTTTCGTTGACAAAAGCGTCCTTAAAAACGCTCTTGG
>CAZOWX010000036.1:0-14664 GCA_964583795.1 uncultured Pseudomonadales bacterium
GAGTGAGTAAATGCGAATCATAAGCATACAATACAAAAAGTCGTCATCCCGAATTCGATTCGGGATCTAAAGTCAGAGTTCGTTGGTTTGCAAGAAAAGGAATATTTTATTTCTCTTTTAATTTGTGAGTACTCAAATTTTAGATCTCGTCTTTGCTGCACAGCTAAATCTTTAGCGACACGCTGTCGCCAAAAGACGAACCCCGGACTGCAAACATCGTTTGTGTCCTTCCATAGCCTTTTGCGAGGAGAGCGGAATTAATAACTGACGACTGATGTCTGCCGTGCCCGCAGAAGCGACTTGAATGAAAACCTGACTAACGATCAAGTTGTAATTTCAAGTGCAAAGGAGGGATAACTAACTAGCTTTCCTCTTCTTCCGTAATTCCGAGCAACCATAACACTGCCTCTTTTTTGTAGCGGCGATCACCACGAGAATTAATTCGGATGGCTTGAAGTTTGCCACGTTTGCCCCAGCGTTTGATGGTGAGAGGAGAGACGCGTAACAGTTCAGCGACTTCACGTACTGTCAGCAAGTCTGGAAGGTTCTTAAGATCCAAACTCATTGATGGTTTTTTGGTTTTGGGCGTATCAGTCAGTGTGGTGACCATGGGTTCCTTCTCTTTTCGTCATCCCGCAGTGCGGGATCCAGATAAATAATTTTTACGGTTTTTGTTTCGCTTTTTTTCTGCTTCGTATGTGTTCTTAACTATCGTTAGCGTAACAGAGTAAGTGAAAGTATGTCAATGGGGATTAGTAAGTGAATAGTGGAACAGTGGATAGTTATCAGTCTTCAGTAGTCAGGAAATGCTCGTCATCCCTGCCTCACCGGCGACGTAGGCCGAATTCGATTCGGGATCTAAAGTTGGAGAGCTTCATCGAAAGCAATTAAATAGATCCTTAGCTTACTCCAAAATCCATTCGCAATCAAAAAATGCTTGTCATCATTACGCAAGCTATGTCGAGATACAAAAAACCCCTCTTTTGGAGGGGCTTTCATTTTGATAAGTAAAAAATTTACTTAAGCTCGACAGTTGCACCGGCTTCTTCGAGGGTTTTCTTGGCTTTCTCAGCATCCTCTTTCTTGGCGTTTTCCAAGACAGTCTGAGGAGCTTTCTCGACGAAAGCTTTGGCTTCAGCGAGTCCAAGCTCTGGTTTGAGCGTGCGAACGGCTTTGATTGCTGCGATCTTGTTTGATCCAGCACCGGTCATGACCACGTTGAACTCAGTTTTCTCTTCAGCTGGAGCGGCGGCTGCACCTGCAGCTGGCATAGCACCACTCATCATCATTGGAGCAGCGGCACTGACTCCGAATTCGTCTTCCAAAGCTTTGACCAGCTCTGAGACTTCGAGTAATGAGAGCTCTTTAACGCCGTCCACGAGTTTTTGGACTTTGGCGCTGAGCGTTTTTGCGTCATCTGACATACTTTCTCCTTAATATTTTTCTAGTTTTAATAACTGACTAGACTTAATAATTTATAATTTTCTTACTATAGAGTTGTTTGGTTGTTGTGTTGTTCAGTTGTTAAGTATGTCCAACAACCTAACAACCCAACCACTCAACAACATCATCTTCCTTACTTTTTAGTACCAGCTTCCCAGACCTTTTTATTCCTTTTTATCTGCAATTGCTTTCAAAGCGTAGACCAAGTTACGTGGTCCAGCTTGCAAGACATTGACCAAACCGTATGACGGCCCTTGCAAGCGGCTGATCAGGGTGGCGATCAGTTCGTTCTTGCTTGGGAGCTTGCTCAGAGCATCAACTTCTGACTCTGAAAGGATGTTGCCATCCATAAAACCTTTTTTAACGGTGAGTTTCTCAGTTGATTTGTGAAACTCCATCAAAGCTTTGAGTGGAGCAATAGCATCTTCGAAAGCGAAAAGTAGTCCGTTCATGCCTTTAAAAGAGTCTTTAAACTCATCTTTTTTCCCCAAAGCAATGTGCATGAGACTGTTTTTAGCGACAAAGAACTGACCACCGGCTGCTCTGACCTTGTCAAGCAATGTGGTTTTTTCTGAAACCGTCAGCTTCGAGTAATCAACGATAACGGCTGATTTGGCCTTTTCCAGCTTCTCTTGAAGGTCCTTGACAGCGACCTGTTTTTTTTGAGCGATTTGTTGTGCACCAGGCATTGTTGTAGGTGATAGGTTCTAGTTTCTGGGTTCTAGAGATGTCTCTTTGACCGAGTAATTCCTAAAACGATTCACTCTCCATAAAAATAGTTATTAACTGTACTTGAAATCCAAAGCGAGGGGAAAAGGGAAGAGTTACAGGGAAAGATTCTAAAACCTGCCGTGCCCTTCTGAAGCCTTTGGCGAAAGAGGGACACCTGTAACCTAAAAACCTATGTGTTCCTCGGGGTGGCCTCTGTCTGGCAGTTGCCTGTCCGACTGCACCCTGTCTTTGGATAGGAGGCCATTATAGCACTTTTGGAGGGGTGGGGCAATGGGACACTTAACAAAAAATAAACCTCAAAGCTAATTCTAATGAAGAAGATTATCTGATAAAAGGTGAGCGAGGACGAGTTTCTGCCCATACATCATGGCTGAGATTCTCTCTGATCATTTGCAGTTTTCTTTTTGAATCTGCAAGTTGTTGAAGTTGTTCCTGTATCTGGCTGAGCAATTCAGTTTTTTTTGTTGAGTTTTCAGCCTCTACCTCTAGTTCGGCAATTAGAGTATTAAGTTCTTCGATTGCAGTATCAAATCGTTCGATAAGGGTATCTGAAGTTGGTTTTTCAGGACTACCTAATTTGAGGAAAAATGCGCGCGAAGTTTTGACAAGACTTTCGGTTCCTCGTTTAATTTCTCTCATTACTGGCTTGATTACTTTGTACCAAGTAAATGCTGAGAGGACGGTAACACCCAATGCGATTCCTAACAAAGCCACGGCGTTTTTAATAGTTTCTTGACGCTCTCGATCGAGTCTCGCTGCCTCAGCGATTTGCTCTGGAGAAATTGGTGAGGCAGTCAGAGTGGGGATAGCTGTTGATACCTCTGGAGTGAAAGTAGAGGGTGGCGTCATTGTAGGAGGTATAGAGGAGGGTGTTAAGCTGGGAAAAAGTGTTTCTGTTGGTAATGGTGACGGCGATGGAGTAAAAGTGGGTGTGGCGGGTGGTGTTGGTGTCTGGGGAGGATGGATAAGCTTATCAAATGCTTGTCCCCAAGACTTTATGGCTTCAGGATTATAGTGACCGTAGCTAGTTAATAGTGCCAGACCAAGTGCTTTTCCAACGGACAGCAATGGTCGAAATTTCTCGCCAGTACGCGCCGAAGCAAGTGCATCAATACCCACCCCGGTGGTAAGTGCAACTAGATAAGCACCTAGCATTTGATTGTTATACAAGTCGGGATTTGTTAATGGTCCGAGATATTGTGGTAATATCGCTAGAAATAGAATCGCTTCAACGGCCGGAGATATAGCAAAAACCCCTACAAAATGTTCTGTTTTTTTCAGAATTGTTTGTCGTCTAGATGTTTCTGGATGCGAATCAATCATATATTCTTATAGAAGGATTTTGCCTAGTAACTGGACAATTTTCTCTTTTTGTTCTTCCGAAAGCTCCTCATTGATCTCACCAAAGTACAGTGTCATCAACTGCGAGAACTTTTCGACCATTGCCTGCTGGAACTGCTCTGGGGGGAAGTGTTTGGTTACCAAGGGTAAAGCCTTTTCAACAGTTTTGCTCGCTTGAAGCTGCTTGAGTAACTCATTGCGCACTGGTTCTTCGAGAGTAGCAATTAATTGGGCAATGGCTAGCTGGGAAGTTTTCCCCATGAGTATTAAGTACTGTTCCTCTGATTCTTCAGGAGTATGTCCGACGATGGCAAACAGATCAAGACAGAGTTGGTGTAGTTCAGGCAGAAAATCAGTGGTGTTTTGATCCATATCCACACTGTAATCTAAAATAGCCGATTTTTCAATCGACCAATTATCGGTGTATTTTGTGCGGAATACTTGGTAGATCGCTAAAAATTTGACGAAACTAGCTTTGAACAGTAAAATTACCCGATGTTGACGGAAACCGCGATCGAGCTTTCTCCTTTAAAATCCGAGCCAGTACGACTTTTCTTGTATCAAATATTTCTTCTGATATCTAAGGATCCACTCAGTGTTAAACCAAGACGTATCAGTGATGATGATTGGATGCGGAACTTGCGCGCCTTGATGATCTACACAATTACCGACCAAACTCAAGAGATGATTGCAGAAAAATTGAATGTAAGTCATCAGGCTATCCAGCAGTTGTTACGAAGGACGATCAGACAACTCCATGAACAAGCAGGTAAGAAAATCCGTGGAAGCTTCATAATAGACCAACTTATTGGTACAGAAAGTTTAAATAAACACCTAGGTATGCGAGAAATACTGCACTTTGAGCGGCGGGTTCGTAAGTTACGTGCAGAGGGGTTAAGAGGAGAGGAACTACTTCAGGCTTTAAGGGTAACACAAGAGCAATATCAAGCTAAGGTTAACAAAGCGATAAAGATGGGGATTGTGATACCAGCTCTTTTCAATGTTGGGAAACACCAAGCGGACTTCATAGTTGCACAAATAGCTGAACTTCTAGAATCCGAACTACATACAGAGAGATTGCAAGAGCTCATAGCTCAAATTACTACATTTCACGCATATCGTCGTCATTCAGATCAGTCGAAAAATCCAAATTCCCCCCTGGTAAAACTGTGTGACATTTTGCCAGAAGCTACAATCCCTGGTCCAAAAGCCTCTCGAGTAGTTGAAGTATTGAAGAATAACGGTGTCGTAGTAGGACAAGTCGACCATCAATATGGTAAGAGTCAGTATATTCAGCGACACTATTTTATTGCTCGCCAACAGCGACAGTTGGCACGAGCGATACTTGGATCACAAGCAGTAGCTGAAATTCTCACTGTGGAGATTAAAAAAGTTTGGGGTCCAGAGGTGAAGATGCCCAATTCAACTGAATTAATGAATCCAGATAAGTATAAACACTTAAAAGTGGCGTTTCAGAAAGCTTGTATTGTTCGGGATCCGAAAGTTAAATACAAAACATTTTTTGGTCTTGACTGTCCGGTTTCAATTTTTCAATCTCAAAAGAGTTACTACTATGCAGTTGAAGATGAGCAAGAGTTAGTAGAGTATCTCGAGAAACGAAAAAAAATTTGAAACTGAGTAGTTTTTTGTTTGTTAGATCACTTGTGTACAGAGATATTCAGTTTGTTTTTATTTTCAATGGAAGTTCTTATTATGATCGGTAAAGAGGATGAACCACAAAAACCAACTCAAACATGGGTGCGATTGCGAGATGAGAACTCCTTTGATGGAGGGGGGAAGCTTCGTGTTAATGGAAAAGTGTGTTGGGTTCCTGTTCAGATGCCGGAGGATCCTTTAGAAATAAATGTTCGGTATCTTAACGTTCTTATTTTTTTGTTACGATTGAGGGGGTTACATCTAAAGCGGCAAGTGCCTCCTTCAAATTCAGGGTTTGATGGAGATATGGGAAGTGGTGGAGCTCAAGCGATCACCTGGGGGACAAGTGTAGTAGAAGAAAAACCTCCGCTTTTCAAGAAAAGTGAAGAGGAAAAACCTGACGAAGTGTATTTGAACTTTGCACAGCTGCAAGAACAGGCTAAAACCCCAGAAGAATTGGCAGGAGCATTAGATTCTAAACTTAAAGAGATCATTTCGCAGCTTCGGTTCAGTAGATCTTTGGATGTGACGGATTTGGAGTTATGGGGAGAAATTGTCAGCATTGCTACGCTCGGTTTATCTATTCTAATGGGCATCTTAATGAAGAAACAAACTGGAGAAGTCCATCAATCTTTTTTAGTTTTTGTCCCGATATTTTATCTAGGATTTTCTTTTGTTGCTAAACTTCTGAGTAGCATTTCCGAGCCTTTGCCATTGGAAACGCGAGAAAAAGTTGCTTTCAATGCTGTAAATTTGTTTAGTCTGCTTGAGCTTTTGTATATTGGTGTCGTTTGTTCGGTGTTACTCTTGTCAAAAAAGAAAATCTTCAGAGCTGTGAAAGAAGAAACTCGGTAGCTAGCTTGGTTTTACTCAAAAAACGAGATTATTAAAAAATGCGTGCTTAACTTTGCAAACTCACTCTAACACTCGGACTCATCGAAGCGCAGAGGTATAGTTTGACGGCTTTGTTTTCAAATGCCTTTAGTAATGCCTCGACGTTTGCGACCAATTTCGCATCGTCCATCGACAACTTGCCGATAGTAGTGTGGACCAATGGAGCTTTTTTCTCTGTTTTTAGAGTAATGGCACCAGCTTCGAGCTCTTTTTTGCGCTTATCTGGAGTTGGAGTAACCGTACCATTTTTAGGATTGGGCATCAGGCCTTTTGGACCAAGGATGCGAGCAAATTTGGCAATATTTTTCATATCTTCAGGTCGAGCAATAAGAATATCAAAGTCAATGATACCTTTTGTAAGGTTTTCAATGATCTCTTCATTTACGATTGCTGCCCGAACTGATTTGCCAGTTGAGTGTGGGTAGGTGAAAGTTGCTGAAACTCCTGCGTCTTTGACTTGAAGATGAGCTTCAACGGTGCCAACAAAGCGAGAATAAGACATTTTTTTGAGTAGTTCAACTGCTTCAGCGACAGGGTAGCTCTTGGTTTTATCAACGAGTGATCGTTTTTCTTGATACTTTTTACCGCGAGCACGAGCTTTCCTTGCCTTGAGCGAGCCTTTGGCTGAGGCAGGTTCATCCGCTTTAGCACTTTCTTTTTCTGCTGCATCAGCTTCTTTTGGCTGTGTTTGCTCTTTGAGCGCATCGAGCTCTTTGAACATCTCGTCTGGGTTTACTCGTGGTTTTTTATCAGCGGTCTTTTTTGCCATATACAATTTCGTCATCCCGATGAAGATCGGGATCCATTCAATAATTTAATACATTTTCTATTAACTGTTTTACTGTTAACTATTAACTAATAACCTCGACTCCCATACTTCTGGCAGCGCCTGCCACACTGCGTTTGGCTGCTTCAAGATCCTTGGTATTTAAATCGGGTAACTTTTTTTCAGCAATCTCAGCGACTTGAGCGCTGTTTAGTTTACCAACAATATTTTTTCCTGCTTCTTTAGAGCCTGATTGAAGTTTAAGTGCTTGTTTGATCATGGCAGAGACTGGAGGCAGTTTGAGTACGAAGGTGAATGAGCGATCTTCGTAAATTGTGATCTCAGCTGGGATAGTTTGACCGCGCTGATCTTTGGTCTTGTCGTTGTACTCCTTGATGAACTGCATCATGTTGATACCAGTTTGACCCAAAATTGGACCAACTGGAGGGGCCGGAGTAGCAGCGGCGGCTGGTAAGTTGAGCTTGAGGATTTGTTTGACTTTTTTTGCCATAGGTTGGGTATGTATTATGTATTATTTTTGTCTTAGTTCTGCGGCTTGTTGGAGTAATTCTTGTTTTACTTTGTCAGGGTCTATTTTTTCTGTCGATCCGCTTCTACCTCGAAGACTTTGTATTAACGAGGTTCCATGACTATTTCTGACAATTTGTTGAACAAAATCATTCATTTGTGTGTCGTTGAGTTTCTGCATCCAATCAAGCTGCTCTTTTAGTTTTGCTGGATCGATATCACCAAGAACTCGAGCAATTAGCCTAGCTTCGAAAGACTGACTATCGGTCATATTTGAATCCTACTAAGCAGCTATTATTAACAGTCTTTTGCGAAGAAAACTTGAGAAAAAGCCAGGTTAAGAAGCGTTCCTGGCTGATTTTTGTGGTCAATTTCGCAAAATATTGCTCCCTCGGTGTTTAGACTCTTGAGGTGGAGAGATAGGGCAATTATAGCACAAGTTAAACAGCGGGCAAGTGTGAACCAGACCTACTTCAAAAACTCAGCAATCATGGTCTTATAATCTCACTTTAAAAACTCGGAAAGCAAAATTTGGTAGTCAAGCAAACTTACAATTCCATCACAGTTTGCATCGGCAGTATAGCTGGGTAAGTTTTTCAAGAACTCTTGCAATAGTCGCTGGTAATCAAGCAGATTCACGTATCTGTCATGATTGAAATCGGCTCGCTTGCCTTGACCAGGAGTGACACAAGTTACTTGTGGAGTGGGTGTGGGAGTAGGAGAGTTTGGATTTGCTACAATTTGTAAAGTTGCAATGGCATACGTCTGTATTTGAGTTGAAGTATTTGTAGCACTTGCAATCATCGTGTAGTTTCCTGGTGGAGTGGTAGCAGAGCTCCCGATACGAACGTCAACATAACCGGTTTTGCCCGAAGAGAGTGTTTTTGTAGGTGTGGGAATTGATGAAGTCAAACCAGGTGCGTTGATCGAATTAATTGTTACGGTCTCTGGAGGACAGGAACTACTATTTTTGTTTGTGATAGCAATCCAAAACTGTGTTGTTGATCCAGGATAGTTCCAAGTGTCGGCAGGAATAAATTCAAGTGAAGGAGGAAATAAGACACACTGCGGGGGGCTCACATCAATATGAACTACTGCTGCTGTGTCACTTAATGCTGTTGTTGTGATGCTTATGCCTTCGGCTGTGTCCGAAAAGTTGTGACCTAACGTAAGTGGTGCATCGAGAAAACTGTCGGTTTCAGGTGTTGTATCAATTAATTGAGTTTGTTCGTGATTCTGTGTATCCATCGCATCAGCCAAATGAATAAATACTCCAACATTGGGTAAGTTTTGACCAAATAGGCCATACCGTTGTCTTAATTCAACATAGTAAAAGAGTTTTTTCCCAAGTGCAGTAGTCCTTCCTGTAGGAATGACCAAATTTTTTATTGCCGTAGAACCGAGTTCGTTGGGAATAAGGGAGTAGTCACCAGTTGTTGTAATTGTTTGAGAGTTCGATGTCTCTAAGAAATGGGCTTGACCTTTATGTGTGGTATTAAAGTGGTTTGTATTCCAATACCCCATGATATCAAAAACATCGTTGTACTCTGTACTTTCACAGTTGACACTAATTGATATAGGCGCATCGGTAACATCAAAGCAACGATATGAGTTGGCATGGTAAAGACCCAAGTTATGACCAAGTTCGTGGGCTACAACGTATGTAGATAAGTTACCGTTAATCCAAGCTTGTGCTGGTTGACCGCCAAATGTACCCCAACCACTCCATGGGCAAACTGAAGTGTATGGCATTGCGTAGATAATACTATCGTAGTTATTGGGATCAAATCCGTCATTTTGCGCTAACGTTTTGGCCATACTTGCCCAAGAAAATTGATTACAATAGGTGGTGTTTGTAGTTGGTATGGTGTACCAACCAAAAATATCACCATCGATTCTGGTATTGCTGGTTAGATTTAAGAGGTTATGTGAGGACTCTTTATAAAATGCATTTGCCCCATTAGTATCAGTGTCCGTAAATGTGATCGCTCGAATCTGGTTTTCTGTTTGGGGCTGACTGGTGTTGTTTTGAAAATTCATCATGATGACTGCAACTTTGTAGGGGGTAGATACACCAAGTACCTTTGGAGTATCTGTAATCACTTGGACAGAATCATTTGATGGGGTTACGATAAGTTCGTTTTCGAGTGAAATTCCTTGTATTTTGACTCGACTACCTGTCTGATACAACGGTTTGCTATCAACAAAATGCAACTCTGTTGAATCTGATTGACCAGTGTCAACTTTGTACTCAATAACACTGTCTTTTTGTTCAAAAATGTCGCCGATAGATGTTGTAATGGTTCCTTCAATTTCAGTAGATGTTTCAACCTCAGATTGCAAAGAGGTGGGAAGTGCTTGGTGTAGTTTTTGTGATTCTGGATATTGAGCCAAGACTGTGGCAGGATCTGTTTTCATCATCTCTAGAATGGCTTGTTTTCTTTCCAAGACGAGCGGTTGAAGTTCACTGGGGCTTTTTTTCTGCTTGATTGCTGCTTGTATAGCTTCGTGTGTGGTAGCAATTTTTGCTTTTAATTGTTCTTTTTTCTCTGGAACCTTTTGTATAGGGTCAGCAACAGGATATACAGCCTGACTGCGATTATCCTGAGAGCTTGATGAGTGGGAAAGGAGAGAGATTAAGGTAACTGAACCAAAACCGACAATAAAAAGCAGTGGAAAAATAAACCGCTGGCGAGAAAAAAGTGAGATTGTGATATCTCATTATTGAGAGTGGAAGAGGAAGTGTCAATGAAGGGAAGAAGGTATACAATAGCCCAGTCAAAGCTAATGAGAATGCTGAAAATATGGCCATACATCGGATTACTTTTGTGCCCGAGCTAAAAGTTCCTGACGTTCAGTTGGATTTTTGGGACCTTTTGGTAAGAGCAATACTCGAAAGTGGACAATTAGCGATACTTTCTGAAGGATGGAACAATATCACCTCAGAGATGGATCAAAGGAGTGGAATTGAAACAAATCTCTATGTTTATCCTGACGGGACGGCAACGCTTCTACGTACGAGACAAAATCAAGAACAGCCAGAAAAAGTTGAAGCGGTAACTATGTTGATTGGTAATGGTGTAGGACACAAAAAATATGTAATTGAAGTTGCAAAAAATGATGAAACCCCTTCGCCAGATAATTCAGGACTCGTCTCTGGAATTACTTTTTGGGTAGATGGACTTCAGAACATACATTATCCAAATTTTATTTTTTCTCTTTTTAAACACTTAAAGCAAAACGAATTGCAGGAATCGGTACTAATTCTGTACTTGCTTTTCGAAGGTATTAACGATGTTAGCACAGCAAAAAAATTGTTAGACAGAATGTCAAATGCGCCAGAGTACTTGCTTGGTAGGAAAGATATAGGAGAGCACGTATTTTATTATTGCCGGTCACCGATTGATTCGAACTAACGTATCGTTATTCCGCTGTAGCTGCCAAGCTATTTTTTCGTCTGCAACGTCAGTTGGTAGCTTCTCTAACATTTGATTAAGGTACGGCAGTAGGTCATCAGGAATGTAGCTGGTGAGAAGGTTTACATGGGAAGAAGACGGTTTATCCTTGTTCTTTGACCCGTAAAAATTGTCTGAGGAAGCTGGTGGTGGTATCAAAGTCGTTTTTTGGTACTAAGAGGTTGTATTTTTTATCAGATGTGTGCAATTCTATTCGTCGTTGTCCCAAGTTTTTCAAGCCCCCATCCACTACCTTAAATGAAGTAACCTGATCATATGGGATACTTTGATGCCTGGTTGAGCCGGAGAGAATTTCTTCAATACTTTTATTGCTAAAGCTAGTGAACGACTTATTCTGTTGTTTTTTTGTCAAATGTCCAAGGATTAAGCCACCAATCAGTCCAAACTGAATGAAAAGGACCTTTTGCCACATAGACTCTCCAAGATCAAGCAGAACAATATCGGTCTCAGAGAGGATGAGCAGTTTTGCTGGAGCGTGATAGTTATTGATGTAAACAGGGTGAGTGCGAAAGAGCTCTGTGCTATGCATGAGATTCCTTACTCAACTGGAGGCAATGCTGCTCCAAGTAAGTGGTAGCCGATATAGAGGAAAATTCCCAAAGCGATCGCAGCGAAGGTAAAAACAAGCGCGTTGGTTTTATTATTAAACTGATCAGAGAAAAACCACAAACCGGTTAAAAATAATACCGCCCCAACCAACATGACTGCTTGAATTGGGGTCAAGTTCTGAATGAAAATTCGAAGTGATGTAATAAAGTCCATGTAATTGGTCGTTTCCCCTTCGCCGTAAGCTACGGAGGGACATAGTAGCTGGTTATGTTGTTTGTTCTATTTGTACTACCAGTTTTGTCTGTTCGCTTGAGTTCTACAGCAAAGTTATTGTCTGTAGCAATCCCAAACCATGCGAATGCTTATCTAGAGTTATGAATGATGAACTTTGAGTTATTTTTGCAAACTGCCTGTTCATCCAAGTAAAACTGTTGGTTTTTGGTTACCTGACAAAGGGTATCTGCCTATCAGACTTTTTCCACTTGCAAGAAATCGAGCTCCACAGGAGTTTCTCGACCAAAAATAGAAACCAGTACCGTAACTTTGCCTTTTTCTTCGTCAATATCATTCACGGTACCCAAGAAGTCGGTAAACGGTCCGTCAACAATCTTAACGGCTTGGTCGATACTAAAGTCGGCTTTGTATTGAGGAGCCCCTTGAGTCATATACTTCTGAATCGACTTGACCTCATGCGATGGAAGTGGAGTGGGCTTACTTCCAATACCGACAAAGCCGGTTACGCCTTGGGTTGTTCGCACCGCCAACCAAGACGCATCAGTCAAAATGATTTTGACGAGCATGTATCCTGGGAAAATTTTCTCTTTAATCGTTTTGCGCTGTCCGCGTTTAATCTGAATCTTCTCCTGAGTTGGAACTAAAATTTCCAAGATTTGATCAGTTAAATGGAGTGTTTGAGCGCGTTGTTTAAGTGTCTCGGCAACTTTATTCTCGTGTCCAGAGTAGGTGTGGACGATGTACCAGTGCGCTTTTTTGTCATCAGATTGGGATATGACGATGTGACTGGCGGAAGAAGTAATCACCTCTTGGTTTTCAGGAGGGGTCATGGGTTGAGTATCGTTCATACGTTCCTTGAATGTTATGAATTGATTTAGCGAATAATAAGTTGACTGAGTTTGGTAAAGATAAAGTCAAGCGCACCAATGTACAAACCAACAACAACACTGGAGCCGATGACGAGGATTGTTTTTTGTAGTGTTTGTTGTCGAGTAGGCCACTCGACTTTTACCAATTCCTCTCGAACTTCCCTAAAGTATTTTATCGGATTTAACATAGCGTCAATGAAGTTGTTTGGGATATTGACTATTCTTGATTTTTTCGAGACTTCACCCTGTCTAGGCTAGATAGTATAACACATCGAGAGGGCGAGGGAAAAGGGGGATTATGACAATGATGTTGGGAGAAGATTATAGAGCGAGGATGTTGGTTGATAGGTAAGAATCAAGAAAATAAATACACGTCACAAAGAGTTGTTGAGTGATTTCGTTGTTACGTGGTTGTGTTGTTCGGTACTTGTGACGGTTCTACTTAAACTTGCTAACTCGTTACAAATCTAACCACTTTTCACCTATCATCTGCCACTCCAAGACAACCATCCGATTTCTCTTCAATTGAAAGCAAAGAAGGAGAATAAATCCCAACTCCTACAGCGAACTGCTACTATCACTCTCAGTTTTTTCTTTCAGACTACTTGAGTACGGCGAACTATATGTCGTAGTTCCTGTCCCAGTTGTTCCAGTCATGGGTGGCTGATCATCGTCATCATCATTTCTCTTTTTCAAGAAAAGTGGCAGTAACCAGAGCAAGAAGAAAACAGCACTGATTGCTATCGCTACGATGAGTAGACCTTTCAACCAGCCTTGAATTTTCTCGACTAAAGTGGGCTCCTCTTGTTGAGGTTCAGGTGTGGTTTCTGTGACCGGCGCGTAGGTAGGCCATGGCGTATTTGTTGAGTACGCTAGTGGCTCTGTAACCTCTGCAATCATCTCATTTGCAGTGTTTTCCTCGCTAGCAAATGGATCTGGTGTTGCAGTGACGATCACCTCTTTGGTTATTGTTTTTGTCTCAACTTTGGTTTCGGTTCGATAGGCAATTGGCTCACTGCAGTACTGATCACTCAGGTTTCGTGGGTTACGACAGCGGTTGTAGTAGCACGTCAGACCGGTATTGCATTCTCGACTATCTGCACAGTACTCGTCACAACTGCGATGGATCCCATTATCTGGAGGATCACTACAATATGTATCGGTTGGATTATTGGCAAGCCGGCAGACTCCTGAGTAGCACAGTAAGTTAACCGCGCAATCCGTGTGCTTTGTACATGACTCACCACAGTATTTTATGATTGTGCCACCAGTACCGTTTTCTGGAGTAGCGGTGGGGGTGTTGGTGGGGATGATAGCAATCAGTGTCGCAGTGGGGACTGGAGTGTTGGTTGGTACGTCAGTTGGAACTGGAGTGTCCGTAGCTAAGACAATAGGTGTTGAGGTAGGAGTGTTAGTCGCTTGCTCTGGAGTCAAGGTGGGTGTCTGAGTAAAAGTCGGTGAAGGTGAGAAATCAATAGGCGTTGGGCTGGCAGTAAAGTCAGGAGGAGTAATGGTCGGTGTAGCTGTATCAAGTACGATCGGGGTATTGGTCGCCACAGGAGTAATAGGAAACGAAGCATTTTGGACAGTAGATAATTGTTCTGCTCCAACCAGATCTAAAGCTGAAGATTGTGCCTGATCGAAAGTTACGGTGACTGCACTTTGAGTAGTCGATGTAGTAAAAGCGAATGAGGCAAATGGAACCGTGTTCTCGACTGTATTAACTCCTGGTCCACCTGGAGCTGCAAGGCCTCCAAACAAAACATCATAACCAGAGCCGGAAGCTGAAGGAGTTGGATCAGTCACACTTAGCCCAGATCCAGGAATTGCAGTTATCACCGGCGGAGTATCAACTCCCTCGATGTGAAACATCAACTGAATGCCAATAATTGAAGCACTATGGGTATTGATGGAAAAGGTAATGCTTCCTGGTTGACCAGCGTTGAGTGGGTCAGGTGCAGTCACACTGGCTACCACCACACCTGTGGCCACAGAGGCGCTTTGGCGGGTTTCTTGGACCTGCTGACTGAGCTGTACTGCGACAACCGTGCCGATCAGTAAGACAACCAGTATGAACCCAATAATCACGACTTGCAGGTTCTCACGAACCACTTTGGGTAATTTTTGGATGGTGAATGGAGTTGTTGTTTTTTTTGCTTCGAATTGTTTTTTTGCT
>CAZOWX010000037.1:0-2515 GCA_964583795.1 uncultured Pseudomonadales bacterium
CAAACAATCTAAATTGACGCTCTGAAATTCGTGAATGTTTGTAATATCGATTTTTACGGATGGATAAAGCCATTATGATTTATTTTATCATATTAGCTTTACTAGCCCCCTGGTTTTTCTCCTGACTTATGTTGAAGCAACTCTTAATGTTATGATGGATTTGTGCGAAAACGAAAATTGTTTTTTTCCATTGTTGTTAGTTTTTTAATGTTGGCTTTTTCCACAGTTGGAGTAAAAGCTCAGTGTATTCCTGCCAATGCTGGTCGTTGTGATGTCTGTCCAGCTCATCAGCTTTGTAGAGATAGAGGCGCTATGAATGGAGGCTTTCAGTGTGCTGTTGAAATAGGACAGTGTGGTGCCACTCTCGATAATACATGCAGTCCTCAAACAAAAAACATGTGTGGTGTTTGTCCCAACGCTAATGAGCTGTGTAAAGAGGTTTTTGTTGGTGGAGCATCTTACCAGTGTGAAGTGGTTATCGGACAATGTGGAGTTGAGCAAAATGATACTTGCAATAGCACTACCGTAGGCAAGTGTGATGTCTGTATAAATCACCAAATTTGTCAAGAACATACCGAGATGGGAGGGACAAAGAGTTACTCTTGTGATACTGTTGTTGGAAGTTGTGGTGCATCGAATCAAAATAGCTGCAATGCAGCGCATTTAAACAGCTGTGATGTGTGTCCTAATGGACAGCGGTGCAAGCAAAACGGAATCGGTCCTGACGCCCAAGAGTGTGTCCCTGATAATACTTGTTTTGAACAGGTTTCTGAGTTTAGTTTATGTCAACAAGCAGGAGTAGAAGGCAGCGAGAGTCGTAGCAAATGTGAGACGTGTTCAAGTAAAAAAGGTATTTGGACAGCCGTTGGGTGTATCCCTTTTTCAGATACAGCAGAGTTGGTGAGAGCTTTTATCACTTTAGGGCTAGGAATTGCCGGAACGGTGGTGGTTCTGATGACGCTAGCTGGAGCATTTCTGATGTCGACCTCAAAGGGGGAGCCACAAAAAGTGGATGAGGCAAAAAGTTTGATTACCTCAGCCATTGCAGGTATATTCTTTATCATCTTTAGCGTGAGCATTTTACAATTTATTGGGGTTCGGATTTTGCAGTTACCAGGGTTTGGGTAGAACGGAAGGTTATTCAATAACCTCAATGTCAGACAAAAAAGTGTCTGTTGTTTGAAGCGGGGCCTTAGAATGTTGACGCCAAGGCCCTAGAGGCGGGAAAGAATCGGATTACGGCTGCTTTGATTGGGTTTGGACTGTTGTTTATCTCGTACTGGATAGCCCAGATCGTGTAGTATATATTTGGGGTAAATGTGTTGGGGTGAGCAATCCTAAGTTTGTATGGGAAAAAGCTTGTTTAAGGTGAAAAAAGACTTATAATATGAAATTATAGCGTTGTTTCGTGGGGAGAAATATGGTAAAATCTGATGACCATATGAATAGACTACATGAGCTATCGGCAACCCCAGCGCTTGACATTAGAGCCAGAACCAAAGCGGGTGAATCACATATTTTAACTAATCTTAGGCTTGATCAAGCCTTTGCTGCTTGGGCTGATTCTGACACAAAAGAGAGGGCAAAGGAGCTTTTAAAGAAACTATTGTTAATAAAGAGAAATCCCGAAAGAACCTTTACCCCGGAAGATCGAGAGTTGATTAAAGATTCTCGTAAGACGATTAATGATAAACATACGAAAATAGAAGAAGAAATTATATTATTAGAGGAGAGCTCTGCCCCAAATCCACCAGATCATAAAGCGCTACAAGCATTAGAAGAAAAACTAGTTGAACTTGAAGCGTTTTTGGGTTTTTTGGATCTTGTTGAAGCCAATTTGTTCCCTAATGAGCTCAGAGCTGAAGCCGCTGAGGCAGGACATCAAGAAACTCTGGTTAGAGCCCGACAAGTTGCCAAAGACGCAGAAGCTTTAATTGAAGCGCTGAGAGTTGAAGTAGAAGCGATTCTTCCTGCAACAAACCCAATACCTGTTGTTGACTATGCTCCTTTGAATACTCTTCTTCATGAATCTCAAACTTTGCAAACCGCAATGGAGCAATCGGAAGGTGTCATTGATCCTACTGAGCAGAGAATTATTGACAGGTTCACTGCTGTTCGTGAGGCTGCTCAAGTATTGAGAGCAGCCTACGAAACGGCGCGAAAGGCTGCCATTGAGCACCAAGTAGATAATTACTATAATCCTGAAATAGTTCAGATATCCACGTTTGAGACAACGTTAGCCGCAGTAACGACTACAGCAGCTCTACCAGCACACATTCCAACAAGAGACCGTATTGTTAGTCAAATTCAAACAAAATCAGCTGCTTTCAGGGGAGATGCAGATGTTCGGTTTGCTGTTGTGGCTAGAGATCCAGTCCTGGTTAAAAGGACAAAGGATGCATACGATAATCGAGAAAATGTCCTAAAAGCGGAAGAAAAAGCAGCCGCAGATGCTCTGAAAAAGGCCTACTCTGAAAGAGCGGATAAGCAGTTAAAGGATACAGTTTATTCTATT
>CAZOWX010000037.1:2525-12716 GCA_964583795.1 uncultured Pseudomonadales bacterium
AACACAAGAAGAAGAATTTGATAAAAAATAATCTTGATGATGAGGTTAGTAGCCCTCTGGCACAAAGAGATTATGTTCAAGCTCATTATCTGACCCCCCTGACATCGGCTGAGGGAGTAGTCAGAGCTGCAGGTTTAGATCCTGTATCAGTTGATCAATCTTTTCCACAAGCAAATAGGTTGGTGAGAGAAGTTCACAAACGAGCAGATGTTAGAGAAATGCCGCTAGAAAGACTAATAGGTATTATTCAAAGTCCTACTTTCAACTTGGATGTTTTTATTCCTGAAGGGCAGATTGCAAATATTCAAGATCAATTCCAACAGCAAGTAGTTCGACGATTGCAAGAAATTTTTTACTCGAGGGGGTTTTCGATTAATCTGGATAATCCGAAAAGTATCCAGACCGTTTTTCCTAGTGTTTCACAAGCTGCCATACTTAGAATACAAGCTTTGCCAGAAACGGATCCAAGAAGGATTCGGTTTTTAGAAAGAGTAATGGCGAGATATCGCGAATTGAAGACTCTTATTTGGACTGAGCGCTATGTGAATTTCCACCCGCCAGGTGAAGTCCCAGCAAGTTCACAGTCAGAACTTTACTTGAAAATGCCTAAAAACCTTTATCATGACGATATTATAGAGGGGGTGACCCAAGAGACGAAATTTGGAAGTACAGCGACAGATATGTTAGAGTATGCTGTCGAACTAGTTGCAGATCAGACCCCGTCTCGTGTAGACTTTGACGCTGCAACAGGAAAAGCAAAAAGAGTCAAAGAGATTGGTTTACATTATGATCAACTCTCAGGTGATACTTTTGGTCCTCAACACCTAAAAGCACATTTAGAGAAAGTTTTCTTATTTATTCCAGATCCTGCAGATCCTAACGCCCCTGTTCCTGCAGGGAAAATGACAAAAACTCATTTTGAAGCTACTTGGAATTTGTACATCGCTTGGGATTTAGCTTCCATTTCCTTATCAAAATGTCAAAAGGCAACAAAGACGAGGAACCATAATGGATCAAAGGAGACAAAACCTGTTGATACAGAGTGGCTTTCTCGGCCATTCCATACTGGCAGTCACATGAGGAATCGCTATGGAATATTAAATCACGCCTGGCAGCACTTATTAGCGATGACTGGGAAATACCCAGTTGGTGGAATAGATGGTGTTGAATGGGCAGGAAATGATAACTTGCTTGTGATTCAGGATCCTGGTTCTGGAGAAGAGCTAGAAATGTATGTTCGTACCACCAGAGAAACTCAAGAATTGATTATTGGGTTTACAGAAATGCAAGTGAGTTTGGAGGGAGTTAAACAATCTGTCCTGCCAGATGGTTCGGGAGTGGAACAGTGGGAAGAAGCTGTTTTCCCGGACCATTTAGATTTTTTGACGAAGAGCTTATCTCCCAGGCCGGACGGAAAGCCTGTGACATTAGATCAATACCTTGTTGCTGAGAGTGGGTGGGCACGGATGCTCGAAATGACGATTGGTGAGTTGAAGAGTGGTGGAAGTTTGAGTTATGAAGACGTTTTTGATCAAAAAACAGGTTTATATGCAAGGTTCATTAATGAAGGTATTGGAAAAGCTAAGATTGTAGGAGGAAATCACTATAAGTTTTTTGCTCCTATGCTTCGGTATTTGATCGCAAGAATTGCTTCTTCATACGGAGATGTGTCTAGGCAAGGAAGAATTGAACTCCAAGAGAATTTGAGTGAACAGATTGTTTCAGCAATGAGTCCGGGAAGAGGTTTAGATATGAAAAGCTACGATCCTTCAATGGCTTCAGAGTTTTATAAGATAGCAAAGGAACTACAGAGCGGAGAAAATAGAGTATATACTGGAAGAGGTCATGGTGTTGGGTGGAAGGGGGTATCTGAGATGGTTATTCCTCGTTTAGCAGTGCCAGACGGTGTGTATCGACCTGAGAGAATAGCATTTGCTCAAAAGTGGTTTATTGCAGCAACAAGAGATAAGGAGACTGGAGTATCATTACCTCCGCCGGATGCTTCTTTACAGGCAGAGAGATATCTCTCCAAATTGCGACCTGATGATCGGTTTAGAAGAGAAAAGACTATATACTTTAGAATTATCAATAATCAAATTCAAGATCATGATTGGAATGAAATTCTTAAATTTGTGGCAAATAGGCAAGAAACAGATGTTGATACTAGTAAAGGAAGCAAGAAAGCTGCTTAGTGATTCCCATCAATAAAGCTGATAAGCTTTATTTGTGCAGCTCTTGTGTTTAAAGAGTTAAAGCATTTAATCGATACGGTATAAACAAAGAATAGATTGATAATCAGGTAAAATATGATCTTTCAAGAGGATGAAACACTCATCCCTTTTTTTTCACCCCAAATGTGCAACCTGTAACATTTCAATGCAGGCTCATGAAGGAAATCACAGTGGAAGCAAAAGATTTCAATGCGGTGTTTGTGAGAAGTATCAAACTCCAAAGAAAAAAGAATCAAGAAGACCTCTTCAAAAACCACTTGATCGAATCTGGTTCGACCGATCGATTCTTGGTGGGTACACCGTCAAACAAATCTCCCAAGTAACTCACTTTCATCCAAGGTGGATTCAAAGTGAACTCCATCGATATCTGGATGAACCAGTTGAAATTATCAACTCATCATTTGACCAATACTTCACAACATCAACTTATCTTTTCATACATCTGGGCCAAACAAGAAAGAGCTTCTGTGGTCAAAAAAATCTTACGATTTTGTTGGTATCGTCCATGGATCTTTCGAGGATTCATCTCTGGTGGTGGCACTGAAGTAGTCAAGGCAATCAATGATAGTTTTCCGTTCAAACCGCACCAACATTGTCTTGTACCCCTGATGAGAAGAATTATGTCTTGCTGTGGTAAAAGATCAACGAAGGAAATCTCCAAACACTCAAAATTGTCTCTTTGCTCATCTAGGATATACGATCACATTCGGATCTGAAGATTTGGCAAACTTGGCTGGGAGAATGGGTTGAAATCTATCGATGTGACTTGAGAGAAACATATCTCGACCATCTTGTTAGGAAAAAGTTCCTACACCAAAAAGCGAGAACTGGATTAGTCAGGATCAAAACAGCCCTTCAATATAGTTTTGTCTTTCTTGATCATCCATTGATGCCTCGAGATTCTTACACAATTGAAGGTGGCAGTCTCGCTCCGCTCAAAAAGAAAATCAATCTCCACAGTGGAGTACCAAGCAAGCGACAACAACGCATTGTTGTGCACTACATTGCACTAAAAAAAAAGAAATATTGATGAAACTCAACTGTTATTTACCATCGATCGAAAAGACCTTGTAGGTTTTTTAGTGCATAAAAAACCATATCGGTTTTCTGCTTTAACCATGTTTAAATATACTCTTTCCGAACTCTTTTTGTTTTATCTTTAGCTTGTTTTCTAGCAAAGCATCTGTCTGCAACAATATTTGTTCCTATAAAGAAAATTTAAGGTAACTTTAATTCGGCTTTAAATTAAGCTCCGCGAGAAGGATTGCTTCTTTGTTGCTGTGGAGAATTCGCTTCCTCAGTCCTTCTATTAACCTCTTCATTAATCTTTCGTTGTCGTTCTGCATACTCATCTATTTGGCGAGTGATAATACTTGGGTCAAGAAGTTCCCCTGATTTGCCTCGATCAATTGCCCCTGCTACTTTTTTGCCAACTCCAAACATCCTTAATCCAGCTGGTTTTAGACCACCAACTGTACGTTTTTTACCCGTCTCGGGATCTACAACCGTTTGCCCCCTATATATTGCTCCAAGATAATCTTTCCAATCAGTGGCACCTTGCCTGTAAGCAGATACCGCACCTCTTCCTGCTCCATATAAACCACCACCAAGAGCGAGTGCTCCAGGTGCTGCCAACTGATTCCCTGTCATGGCATTCTGAAACGCCTTTGGTGCGATCTCGTCAAAGATGCTGGATGGTTTGTTCTTGGTCACAAAACCGACAACTTCTGGTAAGAACATGATGGCGGCGATACCTCCGACGAAACCAACGGTGTCAGCAGCGCTGCGTCCAGGGATAAATGGGGGAATAAAACCTGTTTCTTGTAGTTGCTCAGCCAATGGAGCGTTTGTGTCTGGACTAATCAGCATGAATCCAATAATGATAAAGACCAGCATTACAGGGAAGACGGCCAAATTAACGACGAGAGACTTTACCCAATTGCCGAAAGCATTTCCGTTTATAGCTCCCATCATTAATGCAATCGGGGCAAAGATGACGCTCATGATGATTTCAAAGTACACCTTGATTAAGGCGAAGAAAGTTTTGAACATGGCGAAAATAATGGCGATGAAGATGATAAGTGTTGCTAAAATACTGGTTAACCCGTTGGCAAGTCCACCGAGAAAGTTGCTCAAGCCGCCATTATTGGCAATAATATCGTTTACAAATTTACCAACGGCTGTTCCGCTCTCTCCAGCAACATTGCTGCCAATAATTCCAGTAAAGACATCAAAAATATTCATATTGAGGATCGAATAATTCTCGATGTAATCTGCTGGGAGCAAGTTGGCTCCTTTGAACATGGTGACCAAAAAGTACATGAGGATCCACATGAAGTCGATCAAAAGGCCCGCAATGGCGTAGGAAAAAGATACAGCCAATAGTGCAACTATAATTCGAGGAAGAGCCTGTTGAACGGTAACAGCTGCTTGACCGCCAAGGTTTTTGCGAAACATAATTGCAAAACCGATGATCAAGAAGATAAAAACAAAGAAAACGTACGAGATGTCTCGAAAAATTTTCCACAAATTCAAAACTGGTTGAAGTGCTGAGAAGCCTAATCCTTGAGCATACACCGGTTGTGCGATGTTCATATTCTGAAGAACGTCTGCGATGTAGGTTTCAACAGAAGCGGGTTGGGTGTAGGTGAATGCGATCATTTTGCCAACAGCCCCAATGGCTCCTGCGTCGGCAAAATCACCTCCATCACTTCCTGCTGGTTTGCCATTGGCCATGTAGATCAGTCCGAATGCAGTGTACTTCAAAGAGTAAAAGCTAGTTTTTGCAAAGTTGGTATCTTTGCCATTCGCCTCCTCAAACACCTGCTTAAATTCTTGATTGACGTCACCGCCGCGAATATTTTTGGGAATGTTTTTCTGAGTTTTTTGAGCTGATATTTGGGGGGCGAAAAAAACTAGTGTGGTGGTGGAAAAAACAGATAGAAGCGATACAAGCAAGAGCGCTTTCTTCATGGCGTTATTGTACAAAAATGAAGAGGAGAGGGAAAGGGGGAGATTCGTTAGTAGTGGACAGTGGAACAGTTAATAGTAGTCAGTCTTCAGTTGTCAGCGGTAATTTGTTAGTCTTTCGTGCACATTAAGGAGTTGTTTTGTGGTTTCCACTTCGTCAGTCCTGCTTGCCGGTAGACCGGACTACGTGCAACACAGTAAAGCTACGGAGGGATGCAGTGTGTGGTTATGTTGTTGAGCTGTTTAGTCTTGAAAAAAGTGAGTTCTGAATGGCAACTTAGATTTGTAGTAAGAAAAAATCCAGTGGTTGCCTGTTACGGATGGAGAGTTTTGTGGTTACTTTCGGTAGACGTTACGTGTATGACCAATGTGGAGAATGAGAATTGTTTGATCGGATTCATAGATGTCATACATTACCCGATAATCTCCAACTCTCAGTCGGAGTGCCCCAATTGTATCTCCCTTCAACTTTTTGGCTTGAGTTGGGCGGGGATGAATGGCGAGTAACAGGATTTTTTGTTTAATTCGATGAGAGTCGTTCTTGCTTAAGTGTTTGAATTCTTTTTGGGCTCTCGAAGTAATGACAATACGATAAGGCATTGTTATGCTTGATCAATTTCTTCTAAAAAATCATCAAATGGTTTTGCTTGTCCTGCCTTGTACTCAGCTCTACCGTCCGCAAGGATTGAGGAAAGTGACTGTGTATGGGGTGAAGTGGTGGAGCGCTGGTTTTTGGGAGAAGTAACCGATGATAGTTTCTCAATAATCCGACTAGTCTCCTCACTAATGAGGAATTTGACCATTTTGGGTAATGAATAGCCAAATGTGTTCGCTTTTAGCATTAATAATTCGGCTTCGTTATCTGTGAGAGTGATTTGAATCTTTTTCATAAGTAGGACTATTGTATGACATTAGTTGTGAGAAGTAAAGACTTTTGGAACAGTTTGAGCAGTCAGAGTTCGTCTGCTTTCGAATGCTACTCTCTATAACCGATTCTTGTGTTACCTCCTACCGCAAAATTTTGATGACGCAAATCGAACACCAAAGACCCACTATCCACACTCCACCCGTCAAACTTTTTTTGCCTTGTTGCCAGAAAAGTTGGCCGGGTAGACATTCTACCTTCCTCTCTCAATCCTTGGTACAATATCACCATGAAAAAAGCACTGTATCTCTGTTTTGTTGTGTCGATTTTTTTTCTATTCTTGAGCCGAGGGCCAAGTGTGAAGGCTCAGGTTGTGGTGCCGCTTGAGTCAACGGCTGCCAGTGTGGCGGCGAACACAGTCCTCAACGCGACCACGGCCGCCGAGGCATCAGAGGAAGCACAAGCAAGTATTAGTGGTAAAGTGCAGGAAAAAATCCAAGAGAAAACCCAAACTGATATTACTGAGACGACTGGACTAGTGAAGAGTAGGTTGGCACTGTTACTGGACGAACATCCGATTGGTGAGCTTTCGATAACCAATGTGGTTCAATACTTGATTCGCCAAGCAGTAAACAGTGGTGTTCCCGCCAACATGTTGGTGCTGATGCTGATGTTCCCGGTGGTGGTCTCGATGATTGCGGTATCGCGCCACTTGATTGGGTTGGAAGGGTTTGGGGTGTATGGGCCAGCGGTTTTGGCTGTCGCTTTTGTCTCAACCGGATTAGTCACTGGAATTTTCTTATTTTTAGTGATTACTGGAGTGGCTTTGGTTGGTCGATCGGGGTTTCGTCAGCTCAAGCTACAGTACTTGCCCAGAACCGCATTACTCGTTTGGTTCGTGTCCTTGGTCATTTTTTTCCTATTAGTCGTCTCACCGTTCTTTGTCGGATTTGTTAATTTGGCTTCTGTGGGTATTTTCCCGATTTTAGTGCTGATTTTGTTATCAGAAAATTTTGTTGGCTCACAGATCTCTTTGGGTTCTTCACGGTTATTGGAGCTGATGTTTGAAACGATTTTGCTTTCTGGAACGGCTGCCTGGATTATGGCAACTAGCCAGGTACAAGATGTTGTGATCTTGCATCCCGAGCTGACCATTATTTCAGTGGCACTTTTAGATATTGCTGTGGGGAAGTATACGGGGTTGCGAGTCAGTGAGTTTTTTCGGTTTAAACCGATTATTGACCAGGAAGAGTAGTTATTAGTGGAACAGTTGGCAGTTAATAGTAAAACAGTTAACAGTTAGTAGTTTTTTGCATGAATAATACAACGGTCACAGATTACAAGCAGTTGATTGCGTGGCAAAAGGCAATGAAGCTTTGTTTGTTTGTTTACAAAATAACTGCGAAGTATCCCAAATTTGAACTCTACAGCTTAACTGATCAAACGAGAAGGTCTGCAATATCTGTTCCTTCCAATATTGCTGAAGGAAATGGACGATCAAAAAAGACTGCTGAATATCGACATTTTTTGCAAATTGCATATGGGTCCGCTCTTGAACTTGAAACACAAATAATCATCGCTCATCAGTTGAAATACATCACAGACGATGAGAATGAATTATTTTCAAAGGGTTTGTTGGAAGTTCTTAAGTTGTTACAAAACTATATTTCGAGAAATTGAAAACTATTAACTGTTTCACTGTTTACTATTAACTAATCATGTCTTTCGTCAAACCATCCCACATTCTCGGTATGAACGCACGGGCGCAGTTGTATACGTCGCTCAATAGCGCACGGTCGAAGAAATTTGGTTTTTCTAAGTTAAAAGCCAAAAATTTTGTCAAAAAACATGGAATATCAGTTCCAGAGTTGTATGCGGTGATCTCCTCCCGAGAAGAGCTGCGTAACTTTGATTGGAAAAAAATTCATGGTGAGTTTGCCATCAAGCCCATCAATGGAAGTGCTGGTAAAGGTATTTTAGTGATTAAGGGACGAAACAAACGCAAAGGGGTGTGGATTGATGTTGAGGGAGGTGAGTACTCGGAGTTTGATTTGAACCTGCACATATCAGATATTTTGGAAGGGCAGTACACCACATGGGGAAGTAAGTACGCAGCACTGATCGAAGAGCGTGTCCCAATCCATCCAGACCTCGAACCGCATGTCGAAATTGGCACTCCTGATGTGCGAATCATTTTATTCAACAAAATTCCAGTCATGTCGATGATGCGCTTGCCGACACAGGCCTCGCAAGGGAGAGCCAACTTGGATCAAGGGGCGATTGCGGTAGGGATTGATTTGGGTACGGGAAAATCAATTTATGGTGTTTCGGGTAAGAAGAAAATCATTCAGGTCATTCCCAAAAGTGGTCATAGCGTTGCGGGAATTGAGGTTCCATACTGGAAAAACTGTCTCAAAACAGCGGTGCGAGTGGCTAACGCGACTGGGTATGCATTTATGGGAGTAGACTTGTTTGTCCATCCCGAAAAAGGACCAATGTTGGCTGAGGTGAATGGGTTTCCTGGGCTTTCAATTCAACTGGCGAATCGAGCAGGATTGCGCCGACGTCTGGAGCGGATTGAAGGAATGGAAGCGAAAAATGTGAATCAAGCGGTGAAGATTGGCCAGTCTTTGTTTGCCGAAAACTACCCCGCACAGGGGGATTCTGACTTAGATTTAGTTATTTTAGATGCAAAAGAACCAATTGTGCTGTTTGGAGATAATGGCCGCGAAAAGCAAGTCACCGCGCTGATTAACACTGGCCGATATCGCAGCGCAATCAGCGCTGATATAGCCTCAGAGTTGGGTCTGGTTGATCCAGAGGACTTGCTTTGGAAACAGATGATTGATGATGAAGAAAAAGTGCCCGTGGTCGAGGTAAAGTACAAAATTCGAGAGCGGATCATTACGACTACGATGGCAGTATCAAAGCGATTGAGCAAGAAACGAAGCTCTGTGGAGATCGGACGAAAAGATTTGTCAGGGTTTTTAGTGGCAGGAGAACGGTAGAATAGTTAACAGTGAAACAGCGGACAGTTAGCAGTGAAACAGTTAATGGTGGAACAGTTCGTATTTAGTTGTTCTTAGTGCTACAGAAGAATACAAACTAGAAAAAGTGATAATGGCTATTTTGGAGACAATTTTTACATTTAGCATTGGTTACTATTAACTGTTAACTGTTTCACTATTAACTATTAACTATTTCCATGTTGTCTATCGTCAAAAAAATCAATCCAACGAATAAAGATGCAGAGATGAAGAAATTTCTGTTTGATCCGCTGTACAACCCTCAGTTTGAGTATGCGTATGAGTTTAGTCCTCAAGAACTGCATAAGTTTGGGGGGATTTCTGATGACCTTTTGCCTCAAGCAAAGTCGATTATCGATAGTGTGATTAAAAAATTTGGCAGTGAGAAAGAGTTTTTGGAAGTGGTTGAAGGGCCAGTCATGACCAGGGAAGAAGTCGAGGCTCAGCTTAAAGCCTATTTGCAGGCAAACGGTGTTGATCAAAAGGTAAAAGTTACTTTTACTCGTAACACAGTATCGCGCACCACCATGAGAGAAGATGAGATGATTATTCGTCTGCCGATTGATTATCGAAAAAACACGTTTACGGGGACACTTCACCACGAAATTGGAACACACTACTTTCGCACCCTCAATGAGCGGGAAGCGCCATGGTACAAAAAACGCGATGAGTTTCACATGCTGCCCAAAACTCAAACGGAGGAAGGGTTGGCCATCGTGAATCAATTTATTGACTTTGATCAACCCTACCTGTGGATGTCCGGACTCTACTACTACGGGACTTGGTGTGCGCGAGAAATGTCCTTTGCACAATTGAATAAAGCATTGACGCCCTATATCGAGAATGCAGAGCGGCGCTGGAAGCTGTGTCTGAAAATCAAACGGGGACTAAAAGATACCTCGCTACCGGGCGGTTTTTCTCGAGAGCAGCGGTATCTGGAAGGGGTGTTTGAAGTGATCGATTTTGTGACACACCATGAGTACAATCCAGAGCTTTTATATGCTGGGAAAATTGCTGTTGCAGATGCATTGAAGGCGCGTAAAATATCGGAAGCGAGAAAATACCTTTTGCCACAATTTCTACAAAACATGTCTCGTGA
>CAZOWX010000038.1:0-11761 GCA_964583795.1 uncultured Pseudomonadales bacterium
GCTTTTCATCCCTTATTTTACCAAGGGGGGTTGCAGTCGATTATAGAACTCGTATGACTCATTTGAGACGAGAGGTTGTGATTTAGTTAATAACTTCCTCTGTGTTTAGCTTTCCTGAGAAAATTTGACGATTGTCTTTTCTTATTTCTAACCCATTAAATCCCTCTAGCGTCCCTGGCTGTTTTTGTACCATAAGTGAGTATTGTTGATTCGGATCAAATGGGGTATCAGTCTCGAAGGTGAGGGTAAGTGTTTGGTCAATTGGTACCACCGCCCACAACCCCAACTCCTTGAGCCCACTCACATCTCCCCACGAGTACCCTTCTGAGGTAATTGGATGTAGGTATCCTTGCGCTTTCATTGAGCGAATGTATTCTGTGTAGGTTTGTGACCCAATAATAGGTGGAGCGAGAGTCGTATTGGAGGGAAAATAGACGCGTACAAAGGCTTTGTAATGACCCACCACTGATTTTAGCTCTGGTGGGGGAGTGTCCAAGTGATAGGTGATAGTGGTTGTGGTGTGTAACTGGTTTTCAATCTGGTTTTTTTGAATCGACACAGATCGCGAAACGCAGCAGTTGGATTTGTTGACTCCTAGGTTAGCTTCAAATATGGAAAAATAATCTTGAGAACAGGTACTGTCAGAGCAAAACACTGGAGTTAATCTCCCATCCCAGTGATTATGAGTAGCAAGCGTCATTAAGTCTGGATCGGAGAGTGAAAAAAGTAAATTCTTTTCATCAAGTTGCTGTCGCATCAGGTCAAGAATATCAAGATATTGCGTGGGGGAAAGCGTTTGTAACTTGAGCAGCAGTGCTGTAGAAAAGGCACTGAGCGTGTCTTTCTTTTGGGTTGAACCGGCAAAAAACTCAGGTTCTTCAGTGCGTTGTAAAACATGGTAAATATTAGATTGAGTAATATTTGTACTCAAGTCTATGGCTGAAATTGTCCCGGTGATACCAAGTAACTCTTGAATGCTCGAAAAGTTGATTGCGATAATACCATCGTACTTCTGGTACCCGGCCTGAGAAAAAAACCACTGGACACGCTCCATACTTTGTTGGAAATCGGGGTGCCAGTTTGCATCCCGCAACTTCCAAAACCCCTGCTGAAACGCTTCTTGAATCGGTAGTGGTGGGTCGACATGGCCTTCAAGCTGACCATCGGGAACGTAAATATCCTCGACTTCCAGCTTGATAGGTTGACCTGATGCGAGAGTCAATGTTGCGTAGGAACCAGGAAAGCCACCCGTGGGCCGAAGTTCCATATTATTTTGAAACAGTAGTAAAAATTGCACTGTTTCTCCATTCTGAAGCTGTGTGGCGACATAGCGAAATGCACTGTCAGACAACAAAAGCAGTTGAGCATTGCGTGAGAGCTGATCAGCAATGGTCTGGTACTGTGTTTTGGCGACTAGTGCTGAGGCAAGCTTTGATTGGGTAATCAATTGTTGAAACTCACCCCATTGATACAACAGTGTCGAGTACTGTTGTTGAGTTCTGGTGACCAGAGCAGTATCAAGCGGTGATCGATCTTGGTAGCTTTTGTGCAGAGCTTTGACATCGAGCATGAATGACGGTGCACTTTTGATCAAATTAAGTCCTTTGTCCCAGACTATAAAAAAGCGAACTGGCGAGTTTTTCGAGACACTGCTGTATGGAAGGAGCGCTCCTTTGGCAATGCTGGCTGAAGTAATACTGAGTGAGAATTGGTTATGAAAGAACGCTTGTAGGCTGATGAGTGTGGCAATGATGCCGATAACCAGGCAAGACAACAGATACAAACCGCTCACAACAACAGCAATCACAATCGGATTTTTTTTGCGTTTTTTCACACTAGTATTGTACTAGGGAATGAGACTAATGTTGAAGATCAAGTTACTGTAACTTGATGGTGGTGATGGTGTCGCCAACTTGGATATTTTTAACAACATCCATACCTTTGGTGACTTTCCCAAACACTGTGTACTGGCCGTTGAGAAACTCTGCTGGGCCTAATGTGATGAAGAATTGACTTCCACCACTGTTTGGAGCTGCAGTTTTTGCCATAGCCAAAATACCTTCTTGATCGTATTTAAACGTCGATGAAAACTCATCGGGGATGGTATATCCCGGTCCACCCGTGCCCCACTCACCTTCTTTTCCCGTTTCTTTAGTTTTGGGATCACCAGCCTGAATCACAAATCCCGGCTCAACGCGATGCACAACGATGCCATCATAAAACTTTTTTTGGGCTAAGCTTAAAAAGCTGGCAACCGTTACGGGTGCCATATCTGGATACAGCTCGACTTCAATTTCACCTTTACTAGTAACTATGGTGGCAGTTTTCACGTTTATTTTTTCAAAATCAGCAAGTTGTTTCATAGGTTCCTGGGTTGGTATTTGTAATGATGATGCGGTATTTGTTTCGTTGGCCTGTGCTGGTGTGATATCAACATCAGTACTCTTGGTCGAGTTGCAACCAGCAATGAGTACGATTCCACTAAGAATAACTGGAAGGAAAGCGTATTTTTTCATGGAAAAGCAGTATAGCATGTTTGCGCGGAAAACAAGAGCTGTTGCTTTTTGCAATGGACTGTTAGTCTTAACGATTGAAATTACTTTTGATTAAAAAATAAGTGGATCGACCAACAACTTTTCTCGATGAAGACTTCTTTACAGACTCTGTAATTCGGCATGAACCACATTTTTTGTTCCCCCCGATTGAAAGAGATTTTCCATTTACTCTTTTAGCGACATTTTTACAATTTTACCCGTATGGCCATAACACTCTTGGACAGCCAGTATTAGAACCCGCTCATAAAGATAGTGTGGTGCGTCAACAATTGCTTTTCTCCAAGAAGCAAACTGAGCTTATACGTTTTTTGCACGGGTACAAAACTTCAATTTCAGGATTAGAGATGCTTATTCCTCAGTTAATTCGATTACTTGTTTCTGAAGAGCAAAGTCGCAACATGGCACAGGTTCGTGGTGCAACAGCGGAGTTAACGCACTTAATTCCTGATTGGAGTAGAGTATCCTCAACTCTTGATCAAGCACATGTTTTGAAGATGTTCAGCCACATACCTACTGATGAATCAATCATTGGTAGTTTTGTCCATGAACTTGATGCTTTGTTTTCGATGGTGGTGCAGGGAGTAAGAACGTGGGAAGAGATATCTCAGAGAATTCCATACAGTACTCAAGCGACTGATGCGTTAGTCCGTTTGTATACCGAAATCTTAAGTTCCTTTGCTTCGTGTTTGCTTCCTCACACTCCAGAAAAAAGGAAAAGAATGCTCCAAGAAATTGCCTCGCGATATTACCAAATGCGTGTGCTGACACCACTTTTCCCAGATGAATTATTACTTTTGCGGTCAGAAAGTGAAAGTCATTACGAGCAACTGAGGGAACAGTTGGTAAGTGCATGGACAAGTAATTCGATAGTTGCCCACGAGAGCGAGGCGATGATGCGACGGAAAGCGACTACCTGGCACGAGGTCCGAGGGGTTTTGAATGTAAAAAGTGATTTGTTTGATAATTTCTTTCAGTTAACGTTTGGATGGGATGATATTTCGTTAGTTGGGGATCGGTTGGTGGTTGGTGAGTTGAAGGATCGAATGTATGGTTTAGTTGGACTTGAAGGGGAAATTCTTTACATTCAACTGTTACTTTACGGATATATTGCTCAAAACTTGTTACATCAAAGAAAATACCATTCACACAAGTGGTTTGCAAAAAATAACGGCAATGTAGTTTTAACAATAAATAATTTCCCTGTATTTGATATTCCGGTTACAGTGATGTTTCGTCAGCTCGATAGAGAAAACGGTACTTTTATTACACGGCAAATACGAATGGATCGACGCTTATCGCAACAAGCAAGTAATTTGCTTCAGTGGTTAGTTGCGAGTTGCGAGGCATTTATTGAAGATCCAGTTGTTCGACGATGGAAAGTAGAACACACACAAAAGCCTAGGAGAAGAAAGCAATAAGTGTATTGTTTAGCGTGTTTGAGCGAGAATTTTTTGTCGTTGCTTTTCCCAGTATGGTGTTTGGCGACAGAGCAGTTTTTTTGCGAGTTCAGGATGTTTCATCAACGCTTTGACAATGATTTCTAAGAAAATGGTGTTTTGGGATCCTTTAATCAGCACCACATCACCTTTGTGTACGAGCTGTTGTAATGACTCAATTGCTTGGTACGCGTTCTTGAAGTGAAGCAGTCGTTCTGATGGGAATTGATGCTGTGTTAAGTACGGAACTGCAAACTGCTTGGTGAGTGGTCCAATAAGCACGATTAAATCTGCAGACTGTGCTGCTTGAGCTGCTAACTGTTCATGATCGCTTTGCGCTTGTTTTCCTAGTTCACGCATATCTCCCAGGATAGCGATCTTTCTTCCCGGTAGTTGCATAAGCATTCGAAGTGCAGCAGTAGTGGGAACGACCGATGAGTTATACGATGAATCGATCAATGTACACTCATTGATGCCGTCGATGATGTTCATCCTTCCAGGGGGAAGTTGAAACTGTTTCGAGAGTCGGTCAATTGAATTTTCGATAGAAAGTCCGTGCTCAATGCCAACCAATATAGCACTGGCAAAAGTACCAAATGATTCTTTAAAGTGCAGCGACTTTGGTAAAAAGAGCGAGTGTTGTTTATCGTGATGTTGAAAGAGAAACTCGGTCCCCTCGAAGCTAACGCTATGTTCAATCAAGCAAAAATCCGACGGTTGTTGCTGAGAAGAAAAAGTGAGTTGTTGAGATTTGATTTTTGGAAGAAATGATAGAACCTGAGGGTAGTCCACAGAATATATTGCCGTTCCTGACTGTGGTATTGATGTGAGTAACTTACCCTTTTCGTTGGCGATACTTTGTAAAATATCATTGCCGGAAAAATTTTGACCATGGACAGCAGAAATTGAGAGCAACACCCCGATATGAGGATGAATAAAGGAAAGCAAATGGGACATGTTTTTTGGAGATGATTCGCTATCAATTCCCATTTCTAGCACAAGAATGTCATACTTTTGGGTGTACAAGAGCGCTTTTTGTATCGCTTGAACACACACTCCCAACCACTGTAGCCCAGTATAGGTATCTACCGGTATTCCCAAGATTTCCATCGGAATGCCAGTTTCACTGTTTCCTTTTTTCCCGACTTTCACTTTTTTTGTGGTTAATTGCGATAAAACAACGTCGATTGCGTGAACGCAAGAACTCTTACCTGAACTACCGGTGACCCCAATAATTTCTGGTTGTACTTTTCGCAAAGCGATTTGCGCACAAAAAGTCAGCCAAGAGACCACTACTGAAGAAAAAAATGCAGTGTTCATATTGGTCAAGCTGAGTCAGGTTTTTTTACAATTGTTCAGCAAGTTGAAAGTTGTGCTGAATCGTTTGCTTTTCCTCCCAAGCTTCAATGGCAAAATCAATCAGTTTTGTCAGTAGCTCAGCATAGGAAACTCCTGATGCCTCCCAGAGTTTGGGGTACATGCTAATGGAAGTAAATCCTGGTAGGGTGTTCACTTCACTCAAGAAAAATGTATTGGTCCTTGGTTGAAAGAAAAAGTCGATGCGAGCCATTCCTCGACAGTTCAACAACTGAAACACTTTCACTGCGGTAGAGCGGATATTTTCGGAAATCTCATCAGAAATTTCAGCCGGAATTTCTGCAATGACATCATCAGTGATGTACTTTGTTTCATAGTCATAAAACTCAGCTTTTGGCCGGATGCTGCCACACACTGAAGCGATTGGTTGGTGATTGCCCAATACCCCTACTTCGATCTCAATAATCTCTTGAACGCCTTGTTCGATTAATATTTTCAGATCGTACTTCAAAGCAATTTTGACTGCACTGCCAAGTTCTTGCCGACTGTGTACTTTAGAAATTCCCACGCTGGAACCTGAGTTTGCAGGTTTTACAAAAACTGGGTATTGTAGTTCACTTTCCACTAAATTGACATACTTTTGTTGACTTTGCTCCCATTCATGTTTCCAAAACCAGATAAATGGTGTTTGTGAGATACCTTCTTTGGCACACATTTGTTTTTGCAACACTTTATCCATCGAAAGTGCTGAGCCAACAACTCCAGCTCCAACATATGGAAGATTGGCCATCTCGAGTAACCCTTGAAGTTTCCCATCTTCCCCATTAGGACCATGAATGATTGGAAAAATTACATCGAACTGTAGATTTTGAGCGCCGGTTTCGGTGTGAAGCGTTAGTTCTCGAGTTCCAGGCTCAGTTGGTAATGAAACGTGCTCTTTGGGAGGAAGAACCGTAAGATTATCAGAGATCTTTTCAACACTGCTGCCGAAATGCCACTGACCATCATATGTTATACCCAAAACGTACGGTTCGAATTTATCACTGTCCAGATACTTTTCTATTGAACGAGCCGAGCGATTGGAAACTTCGTGCTCTCCTGATTTTCCTCCAAAGACGATGAGAACTTTTCTTTTCATGTTTCGACTCCTTTGGGCAATAGCAGTAAATAATCAGTGATGTACATCATATGCGTTCAACCGTATAGCTTTCAAGGTAGTGTAAAAATATCGCAGGAGCGTCTTCAAGTAAAAATTGCTGAAACTCTTGGTACACTGCTTTTCGTTGAGTTTGATCTGACGTCTTGCGGCCATTTTCAAGAAGTGAGTCAATTCTAGGATTTTTATAGTGTGTAAAATTGGTGTTTTGAGTGGAGTCCCACATCCGATACTGATCAGGATCGATGGGAATTTGTTGTCCGATGAGTAACACCTGATAGCTGCCGACATCAGGGAAGTTGGTCAGATTGATGGTTACTGCTATCTGGGTGTTTTCGCATAAAGTTTTATCTGCAATATCAGTGGATGCCTGGCATTTTTCGTAGGCGAGTGTGCCAAATGTTTCCCACTCCTTTTTAATTGTTTCGGCTTCAGCTTGAAATCGTGGAGTAGTTGTTATGGTAATATTTAAGGGAGCGTGAGGGAGCGTATCGAGCAAACGTTCAATAGCACGGTCCACATCAAACGCATATGCCTTAACTCCGTCCAGATAGGCCCAGGAATCAGGGTTGATGGGACTTTTGGCTCGAAGTTGAGTCTCACCCTTGGAAAGTGCATAACTTAAAGCTTGGCGGACATTTTTCTCAAAGATAGGATCGTTTTGATTAAAAAATACACCGAGATATTGATCGTGGTTGATTTTGCTAGTAACGTGGGTGTTGGGCCAGTCTTTGAATACACTTGCATTGGAAACATCCTGTATAAGATCGACCTTCCCATGTTCATATGCTGTGATGGCGCGATCTTCTGACAAGAAAAACCGGTAGACAATCCGATCCTCTGGACTATCCAGTACCAACTCGGATAATCGATCATCGAGATAACTTGTTTTGACCACCTGATATTCGCCAAGGCCAACAATTTTATGCCGAGTAAAAAAGCGCAAATACTGTACCTCAACGTCACGAAACAACGGTTGAGAAAGAACAACCGGAAAAGGAGAGAAGGGCTCTTTAAGCTTGAAAATAATTTCGTTTTCAGTGGTAATAATCTGTGTGTCTTGAAAGTTGAATGAGATATCTTTGGGTTCTAAAATTTTGCCGTCCTGCCAATTGATGCCGTTTTTTAAAATAAAGCGGTAGGTTTTTCCATCGTCTTCGATACTCCAGCGTTGAGCAAGTTCCGGACTTGCTGACCCATCTTCTTCGATGTGAGTCAAACCGATGCTAATTTTTTCCTGAATAGAGCGAGGTAATGAAGTAAAATCAAAAGAGCCAATGACGCCAATATACCGCGTTTTTTTGAGTTGAGGCAAGTTGGTCAAAAAAGGGAGTAAAACTGCAAAAATGAGCACTCCGATAACAACTGCTCCAACGATAATCTTCAGGTGTTTTTTTAAGTAGAGCGAAATGTACCAGTATGATGTACGAAATGACATTGGTTGTGTCGTGTATAGATGTATAGCAAAACAATTCGAGTGCTTAAATGATGAAACAAACTGCGTTGTTCATTTGCATTTTTATCAACATAAGACATGTCTGGCAAGCAAAAAGTGCTTCAAACATAGTCATGTCCATTATACATACTTGTCGACTTTTTAGTTGGGAGTAATGGCACTCAGTACTGAGAATAGTGCGAAGGCGGCGATAAAGAAGACGGTCACATATAATAACACTTTTTCGATACCGCGCTTGGTATGATAACTTTCACCGCCACCGCCCCAGGTTGAGCCAAGTCCCGTTCCTTGTGACTGCAATAAGATGACAGTAATTAGTACGATGCTGATAATGATTTGAATAATGAAGTAAATTGATGACATGAGGGGCATTATACACTAGAGAACGGAGAAATAAAAAGCGAGGAGTTGGTAACTGAAGGAAGCCAACAACTTTGTGCCAGGAAAGGCGTTTTTCAGTGAGCAAGACTTCAGAACAACACTCACTGAAAGTGTCAAAGGCGGGAGTTCAATCAGCTCCCGCCTTTATTGATAAAACACTTATTTTTTCTTCGAAATATTGAGTTTTTTCGGTTTAGAAAGTGGCGACTTTTTGAAGGTAATGATGAGCATTCCGTCGTTAAGTTCGACGTTTGGCTCACTGGCACTATCGAGCATGCCTGGCACAGCCACTTTGTACGAGTAACTCCATGAGGATTTACTGTAATGTTTCTTTTGATTATCCGTTTCCTCTTCTTCCCGTTGGGCTTTGACGAACAAAATACCTTTTTCAAAGGTGATATCGATATCTTTTTCGGCGACACCAGCCACATTTGCCCGAACGGTCACTTCATTTTCTGTTTCAAACACGTCAAGATTGTTTGAGGCGGCATTGGAAATGGAGTTAACCGCATCGTCCCAAAGATCAGGCCATTGGTTCAAAGCCTGGTTCAGAAATGGCGACCATCGAATGATTGACATAACTTCCCTTCTTGCGCTATTGGCAATAGATTGTAATGACTGCTAGTATGCAAGAATTAGCAGTCTTTGTCAATAACTGCTTACTGGGGAATGAAGCTGTTCTCCTCAGAGAAAGTACGTTGTCGAAAAGAATTTCATATCTGGAAAAGTTTGCAATGCCATGATTGAAAGGTATACAATAATAGTCATCGCGAAACAAGCTGAGCTGATTTATGTCTAGACTTTTTTTCACTCGACTTCCTTTTTTGTTGGTTATTGTGCTTTTCTCAAGCATAGTATTGTCGGGTTGCACGCTTGTGTCTCAGAAAAGTGATGTGTCAGGATTGCAGATTACTACTCAGGGGATTGAAGCCAAAGTGTTGCTTAATGGAAACCAAGTGGGAATGACTCCATTTAGTGATCAGACGCTCAAACCAGGAAGTTACTCAGTTCGATTGGAGCCTGTGAGCAGTGATTTCGCGGCGTATGAAACCACGATGACGCTGTACCCAAAGACTTTGGGAATGATGGAATGGGATTTTGGTCAGACTCCCGAAATGAGTGGGGGGATTATGTACGAGTTGCAGCCACTCAAAAGAAAGGCTGATGCTCATTTTTCTCTTGCGAGTATTCCGGATGGGGCAATTGTCAAAATTGATGATGTTTCGCAAGGGTTTACACCGGTGCTATTAAAGTCGATGACAGTGGGAGCGCATCGTATTCAAGTGAGTTTACCAAGTTATAAGGAGCGCGTTGAAACTGTAGATATTGCAGAGGGTTTTCAAATGGATGTGACGGTAAAATTGGCAAAGCAAAAGGCAGTGAGTATTGAACCGGTGAGCTCAGCCAGTGGTTCAGCGCTTGCTTCAGGGTCGGCTGAACCTAGTCCAACTGCCACGACCAGTTCCTCTTCTCGACCATCAGGCTCGAAAACCACGAAATCGGTGACAATTACTCAAACTGGGACTGGCTGGTTGCGAGTTCGTGAATCGGCTTCCACTGGTTCAAAAGAGTTAGTGAAGGTTGACGTTGGAAAGTCGTTCCCACTGGTAAGTGAGTCAGAGGGATGGTATCAAATCGAGTATGAGGCTGGGAAAAAAGGGTGGGTTAGTGCACAGTATGCGAAGAAGGATGAAAAGTAGTTGTGGGTTATTGTGTTGTTTGGCAGTGGCTATCCCAAGTTGCACACGCTTCAAGAAAGTATTTCCTATGGCTGTTACCTGTTCTGATTTTGTCAATGAATCTCTGACTTCGACCAATTAATGGTTGCAAAAAAAAGAGTTAGCTGTGAAATTTTACTGCAAGTGGAAACAGGAGAGCGTAATCTACCCACCCAGTACGTAGATGATAAAGATGACAAGTATTGCCCAAATGATGACCCCAGTGAGTAGCGGTCTATCACTGAGCAGCACTCGTTCTGGTGACTCACCTTGATTGTTTTCATACACGAGTTGAAGGTATCGCATGACGATATAGATGACGATGGGAATGGTGACCATCAGCCATTTTTCAGAGGTAAAGGTGGTGGGTAAAAAGCTAAAGCTTTTTACAATAGGCTCTGTGATGGAGAACTCTTCTCGTTGATACGCGTACAGCGAGTATGTTAGCCAGGTAGTATTGGCAAACATACCGGTGTAAATATCCAAGAGCCGTTTAGAGTAGTGTTGCAGCGTTTTGCGAGTTTCTCCGAGTTGCCCCTCAAGCAATGTGCGTTCACTTTGACGTTTGCCAATTGCCAAGAAGAGTGAAGCAGACAACACCGTCAATAAAAACCAGACATCCATATGTAGATTGACAACGACTGCTCCAGCGTACACTCGAATGATAAAGCCAGCTGCTATCGAGAGAACGTCAAGAATGGGAATATGTTTTAGCTTGAGAGTGTATAGGGTTTGAAGTGCGATATAGGTTAACACAAGATAAAAGAAGAATGGGTTGAGCGATAAGGACAGAAAAATGACCAGAATCATTCCAGCTATTGCATAAAAGACAGCTGTGGGAATGGGCAAGTCACCAGAAGCAATCGGACGTTTCTTTTTGAACGGATGCTTTTTATCTGATTCAGCGTCGACGATATCGTTAATGATATAGATTGAAGATGACAGAATGCAAAAAACGATAAAAGCATAAACGACCACCAGAAAATATTTGGTCACATCAGCAAAGAAAAAACCAGAAAAAACCAAAGTTGCGAACAACGCTAAATTCTTTATCCACTGCCGTGGTCTTGCGGTTTTGAAGAGGTAATAAAAAGTTTTGCCCATATTAAAAATCCAAACACCAGCGCGCAGACTACCAGTATTGTAAACAATTTTTGATCACTCTTCAATTGCAATGCGATAATCCCCATGATAGCAGTTACTATCCAATAAAAAAACGCAGTTTTGCGTTTTGACCACCCCAAAACATCCATTAGCTTATGGTGTAAGTGTCCACGATCTCCCCAAAAGGGAGATTTCTTTTTCAAAATGCGTCGGGTGATGGTAAAAAGCGCATCTGCAGTTGGTAGTCCCAATACTAATAGTGCAGTGGCTAGTTTGGCACCAGATAACATTGATAGCACTGCTAAAAAATACCCACCCAATGAACCTGCTCCATATCCCGGCATAATTTTTTGAGGGTACGCATTCCATAGTAATAATCCCAAAAAAGCTCCTGCTGTTATGAATGATAAAAATATAACATTTTGCTGTGTAGGGTCTTGAGCAAAGCGAAATGCCAAAATACCGATGAATACAGCGGCAATGCCAACAACACCTGGAAGCTGCCCATCAATTCCTTTTGACCAGTTTACAATGTTCATGTTCCAGACGATCCAGATGATGGTAATCAGAGTAGAAAGGAAGGGAAACGAAAACTCGATCTGTTTTGAGCCTATCGAAACTACTGGGTGATCAAAATA
>CAZOWX010000039.1:0-9282 GCA_964583795.1 uncultured Pseudomonadales bacterium
GGATAACGCTTGCACCCTACGTATTACCGAGGCTTCTGGCACGTAGTTAGCAGGTACTTTCTAGCGAGGTACTGTCATTGATTCATCCCTCGCCACAGTGGTTTACATACCTAGATACTTCTTCCCACACGCGGTGTCGCTGCGTCAGGCTTTCGCCCATTGCGCAAAATTCCCAGTTGCTGCCACCCGTAGGTGTAAGTCCCGTGTCTCAGTGACTTTGTGGCCGATCATGCTCTCACACCGGCTACCCGTCATAGGCTTGGTGAGCCATTACCTCACCAACTACCTGATAGGACGCAGGCTCCTCTCAAAGCGCATTGCTGCTTTACCCTTGCGGGACCATGCGGTATTAATCAGCCTTTCGGCTGGCTATCCCCCACTCTGAGGTAGATTCCTACGTGTTACTCACCCGTCTGCCGCTCGTCCGATTTGCATCGGACCGCTCGACTTGCATGCTTAAGGCACACCGCCAGCGTTCATCCTGAACCAGGATCAAATTCTCAAAAAAAATTTGATTGGTTAAATTGGATTGCCCCCCGAAAGACTTCGGGGTGCAAAATTAAAACTTTCTACCACCATGTAAATGTCTGAGCAAAAGCTCACTCATCACATGGCTACATATTTCATTGACGTGAATATTGTAATGTTGTTGTCTGATCTTAACTTGTTAATGAGCTGCGAGAGCTTCAAAAAGAGGCTCTAAACACACAAAGAAAAACGTCCCGCTATGCGGGGCTTTTCTCGAGTGACACATCTGAGAAGAAACAGTTATTTTAAAAGCTCTTGGCCTAAAAATCTTATTTCTTGACTTTTAATTGTTCCCGCACTGCGGGAGCAGAAGTAAGGAGAATAATAGCAGATGGGTGGAGATTGTCAAGGGGTGACAATCCAACAGTCTCTTCCAGACTTACTACTCTGCAATGGACTCATCAGGAGGAGAAATTATATTCCTCGCTTCAGAAGCCACTCGGTCTAGTCTGTAGGACGCCATTTTATACTCTTGTTCTCGTTCTGGAAGTTCTAATGTATTCGTACAATGCTGGAAAAACGGTCTCATCAAGAACAACAACACCGCTATGTTGCGCTGGAATGCTTCAGCAGTAGCAACCGCTGTTTTTAAAAGACCGATCTCCTGCTGCAGCTTTTCTGGTTCCCACTGATCACGATAGTTTAAAATTTTCCCGCTTAAAGATGTGATATTTCCTGTAAGGTTTTTGAGTTCATCAACCAAAACCGATAGGAATTTGTCAAAATCCTTCACAAAAAGACTTTCTTGATCAGTACCGAGAGTTTCAACACTCGAAACTGGATTCGTGTCTAGCTTAAACACCTGTGTCGGTGTAAGTAGCCCATCTACTCCATTCTCTACTTCCACAATAAAACTCCCTAACCCATAATCCTGCAGTCGTTTCTTATGTCCCCCATTGATATAAAAACTCATCGCTGAAGCTCTTTCAAAAAGTTCTTTCACGGACAACTTTGATAGCTCTGCCGCAATATTACTTTCTACACTCATATTTCTCCTAATATGTTTAATTATTCATCATATTATATCCTACTATGCTCGTAATCCCGCTTTTTTTGCAAGCTCCTCATCAAACGCCAGAGCAGTTGCATCAGGGAGTGCTGCACCCAACTGACCAGAAAGATCCTCATAATCTCTCGTGTTTTTTTTCAGTAAATCAATAGCATCGGCCTCTTTCATCAGGTGCATAAACGGTCTCATCACCACTAGCAAAATCGCAATATTCTCATCAAGCAGTTTTACCTTTTCACATATTGTTTTGAGCTCTTTGATCACTTCTGCTATCGACTTTGGGTCTTTAACTTGCTTGGTCCCCGCTTTCACTTCACTCAAATACGCTGACGTCTCTACAACCGTGTTCAGATCGTTTCTCAGCTCTCCCACTAACGCTCGCATCACTTGGTCAAATCGCTCAAAAAACTGTTGATAGCGTTCTTTGTATTGTAATGAATTTGTTCTCTCTTCTTGTTGACCAACTAATTCTGTTGGTTCTTCAAATACACCACTGAGTAAAAAGGATTTATTTGTTGATTTATCAATATTTTGGAGTAATCCTTCTAAATTTAGACCTGTATCTTTATTTTCCAGAATATTAAAATGCCCTGGAGTGAGCTCTATACTCCTTTGCAGTAGCACCTTATAAAGATCTGGGGCTGATAAATCGGCTAGATGCTCAAAGGCATGAGAATGTTCAGGTAGGGTAGTCATAGGTTCCTTTGTTAGTGCAGATGAACTCCCACAGCGTACATGAAAATTGCTGTTAAGAAAATGACCACTCCTATTCTCAACAAAAAGCTGATACACTGGCTTTTGCTATTAAATTTTATGAGGTAAATGAATATGAACGGTGGACAGAACGAAATCGAAAGGAAAAAAAAACTAGCACTGGATATCATCGATGCGATAAACATGCTAAAAGCAAACAATCAAAAACCAGATAGACAACCAGTAGGCTCGGAAAATGCAGATGAGCTTCAAGTGATACTTGATGCGTTAAAAGCTCAAATTCCCCAACATCTCCGCTCTGGGAAAACTGAGGTGGGACAAGATGATTATGTTGAAAATCAGGAAAAGACTCACAATGAACAAAATGATGCTGTAATAAACTACATGGTATCTTTAATAACTGATATTTGCTTCCGTCACCAAATCCCTGTTGAATTACCATCTAACAAAACAGCAGAGAACGTAAGAGAACATCTTGAAGAACTAAAAAAACGGTTTGGGGAAAAATAAGCTACAACAACATCGTATTTTGTCGATCTCTCTCACCGCACCCACACCCAAGCATCCTGCTCACACCCTGCTCCTGATTGATTGTTGGTACTGACATGAACACGATACCAGCCTGACTGCTGAGTCAACACTACCGCACCGTTACTTGAAAGCGTGCCATTGAACCCACCACCATAAATCTGAATCTTGGTATCTTTGGCAAACTGCCCGGTAGAGTCGTGAAATGACCCGACATTAAACCCTTCCTGTTTCGTCGTACTCACGTATTGTGCCCAAGGCTCTCTGATATTTTTCTGCACTCGCGCCTGAGTACTGCCATAGCGGCAACTTGCAACCTCAGTTACTTTCACCTTTGCTTGCTCGCGACAGCCACTACCTGATTGATTGCGCGTATTCACGTACACAGTGTACTCACCTGCTGATGGTGGATAGACCGCTTGACCATTGGAGTAAAAGTTGATCAAATTGGGCCCTGCCACTTGAATCACCACATCATTGCCAAACTGGCCAGTCCCATCATGAAAACCACCAACGTTAAACGACTGTCCTTTAGTAATACTTACTTCTGACTTCCACGGATCTTTGATGTCCTTTTGCACCCGAGCTTGTGTGCTTTTATACGCGCAATAATCCGCTGACACACTCGCTGGAGCGACAAAAAAGCCACTCAACAGTGGCAAAATCAATAGTGATAACAGGAGACGTTTCTTCATAGCATCCTCCTTTTGTAATAGTTACAAGCTACAAGACACCCTCCTTCGCGCTTGAGTTGACAACTTGACAATTAGTCAGGTTCTCACTCATGTTGCTTCGGCGGGCAAGCAAGATACAAGCAACAAACTTATTGAACACATAGTATCACATTTCTTGTAAGTCGATAGAGCGCATACGGCTGTAATTTGGGAATCATTTTAAAACTTAGTGTCTCACCAAGTCTCTAAGTTGAGTAAAAGCAACCTCAACTGCTCTTGAGCTTGATATTATGCTTGCTACCTCAGTTGCGATTTCGTCTTGAATCGAAGGGTAAGCTGCTTTAAGCGAATTTTCGATGCCAGCGACTAACGCGGTTATTTGTCTGATGTTAGCTGCAGTTGAGTCAAATCCATCAATAAAACTAATAGCCTCTTGAGTCGGCATTTCACTAGCCAACTTAATCCATCCATCTACAGCTCCATGTACATTACTCACCTCTTGAGTCAAAATCTGCAACACTCCAATTATTTTTCTCACATCAATGTTAGTCACTAACTTTGTTCTAAACTCACCAAAAGTCACAATATTTACATATTCCTGCTCACTATCTTTTATCGAAGTTATACCAGCCTCGCCCAATTTTCTGGCATGTCCATCGTTCACAAAAAAAGTTTCGTCTTCCCACCTCATAATTAACCCCTGTTCAAGCCGCTAGTGAAAACTCAAAAAATGGACTAGACCAGATACGGCTCTAAAAAATGAAATCAATATTTTATCACAAAATTGGGGTTTTTTGGGGAAAGGCAAGTTCGCAATGGAATCCGAACACCCTTGAGGGTGAGTAAAATATACAGATGACAGACACTGGTTATTTTTTGGAAAAAGCACCGGGGTTTACAGTTTACAGTAAACTGTAAACAGGTCCTTCAACTACCCTACAATCACCCCACCTCCTAAACAAATATACTTGGCTGGTTGGTTTGTCGCTTGGTTGGTTCGTTGCTGATTTTCACTGACACCTGCTCGCCCGCCGTAGCTAAGGCGAAGGAGGGACACCTGACACCCGACACCTAAATAAAACACTGCGCTCTGCCCCTCCGCCACTCCAGCAATCGGCTCTGCCAAAATGACCTTCAACCGCTCACCCTCATACTCTACCTGGCAAGGAACCAATTTCCCACCATGACGAATTCTGACGAAAGTTGTTGTGTTGTTGGGTGGTTGTGTTGTTATACCGTAGTCACGAGCATCGGTATTTTGACTTTTTTCTTTCAACTTATCACCTTCATTACTATTAACTATTAACTGTTTCACTGTTTCACTATTTCCAATCCAATGCACGTCTTCAACAAAAAACTCCTGTCTATACGTCTCCGCACCAAACCCCACCACCAGCTGGTTCGTTTCAGGAACTTTTTTGATCACGTAGTACGGCGGCATCGCATGCTTGAGAGTCCCCTGTTTGCTCTTCCATTTACCAAAAATCTCAAAACCATGCCGCTGTCCCACCGTATAGAACCATAGACCACTGTGTCGCCCCATCACCTCACCGGCCGTGTTCACCACATCACCAGGATTTTCACCCAAACGTTCCTTGAGAAAATTGTGCACGTTGATCTCACCAATAAAACAAATTCCCTGCGAATCCGGCTTATTCGCCACCACAATGCCTCGCTTTTTCGCCTGATCCCTCACCTCAGCCTTGGTTAAATCACCCAACGGAAACAAAATATGATCCAGCTGCTCCTGCCGCAATCTGTATAAAAAGTAGGTTTGGTCCTTGTGCGTATCAACAGGGATAGCCAGTTGTTGAGTTGTCGAGTTGTTGGGTTGTTGAACTCCACACCTGATACCTGACACCAGATACCTGGCACCTAAGATCTTCGCATAATGCCCAGTTGCCACATAATCAAACCCTTCCTCCATCGCCCAATCATAAAACAAGCCAAACTTAATCTCTTTATTACACAAAACATCAGGGTTGGGAGTTCGCCCTGCCTCGTACTCTTCAAAAAAATTCTCAACCACCTTTTGCTTATACGCGCCAATAAAATCAAGCACCTCAAATTTAATCCCTAGATCAAGCGCCACATTCAGAGCGTCTTTGCGATCTTGCTCACTGCGGCACCCCGGTGCCCTCCAACATTCAAGGTAGACTCCCGTCACCTCATATCCAGCCTCCACCAGCAAATGAGCCGATAGCGAGCTATCCACTCCTCCTGACATACCTAGAGCTACTTTTGGCTTACTCTTCATGGCGGAATTATACGATGGGCATTGGTTCTTGGGTATTGGTTATTGGAATCATGGTTAATTGGTTGAATAGTTTGACAGTTGCTTGGTTAACTTACCAATACAACAGAAAGCAGTAACGTGTGTTTTTAGCAATCGAAATTACTCAACTTCCCAACGATTCAACAAACCAACCAAGCAACTGACTAACTTTCCAACTACTCCCTACTGCCTATTCCCTATTCCCTAATCCCTAGCCTGCTATAATACCCTCATGGCAAAACCCATCGCGCTCTTCGTCGGCAAACCATTTCCCTTGTTTATTTCTTGGTTGAATGAACAGGGGTATGAAGTGCACTTGTTCATTGAAAAAAATGAAACTCGACCGATTCCCTCTGGAGTTGCAGCCGCTTACTCGATCGATTTTAGTAGTGAAAGGAGTATTAAAGACTCACTCCCGCACTCGATAAAAAATCCACAATTCTTGGTAAATGTGTACGAAAATTCTGTCCCACAAAAAGCTTTGTTGGCACAGTTCTTTAACGTCCCCGGACCAAGTCTAGAAGCAACTCATGTTGCAACAGACAAATTCGAGATGCGCACAGCATTCGCCAAACACTGTCCAGAGTACTCGCCACAGTTTACGCTTGCTTCGACTTGGGAAGAAATTGAACAATTTTTACAGAAAGAAAACATTACCTTCCCGTTAATATTGAAACCGACTAATCTCTTTAAAAGTTTATTAGTAACAAAATGCAACAGCGTTGCACAATTGAGAGCGGCATTTGATGAAGGGATGAAACGAATTACAGCAATTTACGCAAAAGAAAAAGTCAGCTACCCTCCTCGCTTTGTGGTGGAAGAATTTCTCGATGGCCCATCATACTCAATGGAAGTATTCGTCGATGCTGATGGCAACACAGTTACAGCTCCCACACCTGTTGACCTTGTCATGGGACGTGATATTGGCATCGATGATAACTACAACTACTCACGCAAACTGCCCACACAACTTTCGGAGCAAGATCAAATCGCGATCAAACACGCTGCCATCGCAGGTACTAAAGCGCTGGGATTGACCTCATCTCCCGCTCATGTCGAGCTTGTTCTCACAAAAAACGGCCCAAAACTGATTGAGATTGGGGCTCGAACAGGCGGCTATCGGCAACGGATGCATTGGTTATCCCATGGCGTCGATCTTTTCCAAGCCCAAGTTGATGTAGCTCAGGGAAAACTTCCCAAACTCACGCAAACCAAAAATGCGTATTGTGCTGTATATGAAATCTTCCCCGAACACGAAGGAACGCTACAAGAAATTACCAACCTTGAAAAACTGAAGCAGTTGCCCACGCTCTACTATCTCAAACAACAGATTCAACCTGGACAACCAACGGGTCCCGCTAAACTCGGTTATCGATTTGCACTACTGGCTATCTTTGCCTCAGCAAATCAGAAACAATTTGAAAGTGACACCACTTTCTTCGAACAAAACGTGACAGTTCTTACTTAAGAAAACTATAAAAGGAGGTGATCATTGGCACTGGTACACTCATTCACTCACTTCACTCAAACTGACATTTTTCTCACCGCAGCAGAAAAAAAAGGATGGAATATTCAGGTGCTTTCCAAGAACCCTTACCCTTTGGCTGAAATATCAAAAAATGCACTTTACTATCGGATCTTTTCTGAAACACTTTCACTCAACATTAGCACTTCATCAACAATTTCTCGCAATAAGTACGTAACTCAGCTGATGTTCCAAAAGTTTTTACCGGAATATGCCACAGACGCTCAAATCTTTTTTATTGATAAACTTTCTGACACAGAAATTCAACAATTATTAAAGAAACATCATCGTCTCGTTGTGAAGCCAGTAGACGGGAACAATGGAGTCGGAGTCAGCACCAACTTGCAAACCATTGACCAAGTGAGAGCTGCCATTGAAACTGTTCGTCAGCTCCATACTAACTTGGTCTTAATCGAAAATCACATCGATACGACTTCAGAGTATCGAATTATTCTTTGGAAGGGGCAAATTCTTGACGTCCTGGAAAGAATACCAGCATATATCATTGGAGACGGACAACACAGTGTTCAAGAGTTAATCGATCAAAAAAATCAGTATCGCCAATCACATTTTGATATTGCTTTCTCTCCCATCGATATCGACCACAACGTATTTTTCACTCTCAATCAAAACGGTTTCACCCTTGGCACAATACTGAAAAAAAATCAACGACTGCAACTAAAACCGACTTGTAATTTTTCCCGTGGAGGTGAAGTAAAGCGTGTTCCCATACACACCATTCATCCAAAATATATTCAAGCTTTTTTAAAGATCTATCAAATTACTTGGCAAACATACACCGGAGTTGATCTCATTACTCCAGATATCAGCAAAACTCCAGTACTAGGAAAAACGGTCATTAACGAATTAAATAGTGGCCCACAACCTGATCTGACATTTTACGACGATCTCATACAAGGCACCCCATTTGAAGGAATGTATCACATCTTGGAAAAGATGGAGATTGATCCAGTTAAAGCAGCACCAGATGAATTTATTGGATTGAAGCAATAAATGTCCTTGCTTGGTCTCGTGCTTGCTTCATCGAAAGTTGTTTGATGAGTTTTACTTCTTTCGTCTGATATTTTTTTGCTATTTCAATAGGATCACCATCGCTGACAACGACATAGCCAACAGTGTTATCGATCATTGACACGAAAACTAAATCGGACAAAGCCACTTTCGGGTTCAGTATAAAAGTTGTCTTCCAGTATCCCATCGGAAACGCACTAAAGCCGTAGCGCGCCTTAAACTCAAATATTCCAGCTTTACCGGTAATCCCAGCAGGATTTTTGGTTTTGCCATGACTAATCTCAGTCACATGGTGTTCTTTGCAATACTCCATCAGTAAGAGTTCTAATACTCCACCAACCCCTCCGCTTTTTCGCTCAAACTTCTTTTTCGCCCCAAATGAAACTGATGCGACTTCCCCTGAAACGGTAAAAACCAATCCTGATTCTAAGCTCTTGTTATGAAACATCCCAACAACGTATACCGGTGAATCAGTCAACACACGCCCCAACACTTGATCTCTCACGGCAAAATTCAAAGCTCGCTCCCGTTTAAGCGTTGTCGCTTGATACAGCTCATAAAATTCCTCAAAAAGGTGTTTGTCCATCAGCTTGACTCTAAATTCATATCCTTGCTGCTCAAACCAAGCTCTGTTCTCAACAACAATCTTACGTTCTTTTTTTGAGCGCAGAAACTGCCGTACTTCCGTCACTTCACCAATATTTCCTGCCCAACTCATGAAGTTTGAATGATATATTCCACCAGGTACAAATCCACGAATTTCAACGAGGTCGGCTTGTAAAGCCTCGCTTTTTTTCACATCTGAAGGGGCAGAGTAACTTGCCAGTTTAAAATCAAAGTATTCACTCAACATAGAGTACCTCATTGAGAAAAACACACTCTTTGATTATTTCCACAACAAACACGAACAAAGCTTTTTAAGAAAAAGGTTATGGAAAAGTAAGAAAAAGAAAAATGTGCAGTGAATCCTCAACTATACATGTAATAGTCAAGTATG
>CAZOWX010000040.1:0-6182 GCA_964583795.1 uncultured Pseudomonadales bacterium
GAGTCCCTTCCATCCGTACCCCACGCTCATAAACCACATCCCCAACCCAACCCCCCCCACCCCAGCCAAAATGCTCTTTTGCACCGAGTCCTGCCCTAAACTCGCACCAATCGTTCGCTGCTGCAACACTGAAATCGAAACCGGTAACGCTCCAGAGTTAAGCTGAATACTTAAATTCTTTGCTTGTTCCACCGAAAAACTCCCAGTAATAATCGCTCTCCCATCCAAAATAGGCACATTAATCCTTGGAAGCATCAGTGGTATTCCGTCCAGAAAAATTCCCAAAACACCGTTCACATTATTCTTAGTGATTTCAGCGAACTTCTTTGCACCTTCATCATTAAATTCCAGAGAAACGACTGGTTCATTCGTTTGTTGATCAAACTGGACAACGGATCGTTGTAAATCTTTTCCTGATAGACCGGTTGAATGAAAATCATTCAAAAACGCCTGCGCAGAAATAGTTGATTCCGGTGTTTTTTCACCTTGAAGTCGGAAATCAAGCTGTGCTGTAGTCCCGATTAATTGTAACGCCTCAGCAGGGTCATCAACTCCAGCAAGTTCGACAATTAATCGATACTCGTCATTGGAAATTGAAGACTGCACCAGTGGTTCACTCACCCCGTATAAATCAACGCGGCGCAAAATGACCTGACGCACGCCTTCTAGAGCGTTCACTCTTTCTTCAGTGGGAACAGCACTCATATCGGCTTTGAGTACGATCTGTGTACCACCTTGAATGTCAAGTCCTTGCTTTAAATCAAATGGTTTTTTTATGCGCAATGAGCCAACAGTAAGGCTGATGTCTGGCCGAACCAGTTTCAGGACTCCCTCTTTGCCAAAAAACTGATACGGTAGCGCAAACTGTTTTGGTAAATCAATAATAGCGGCAATGAAGACAAGTACACCGATAACAATATAACGCTTAAATGAAGAGGACATATTCAACTTATCGCGTAATAACAATCTTGTTCCAAACGCGCCGTTTGGGCATCAATTTTTATTTCGCGACAACTCTTTTTTAAATTCTCAATCTCGAAGCGCTGATGATCTTGAATACAAAAACAAACGACAAAGATAATGCTTTATTCTACACCCAGACACTTCATTTTTTATTGAGACAACAGAACAAATGGTAAAATACTACAACTGTGGCTTGCGTGCAATGAGCTCTTCTTCATCACCAATAACCATTATTCTGCTACCGGACAACTGATCAAGAAGGAACGGATCTCGTCGCTGTTTACGAAACTCAAACTCTTCTGGACTAAAAATGGTGTAGTTAATTTCTCTTTCCCGTCGTTTTTCTTCTTGTTGAATGAGGAGAGAAACTTCTGCTTGTATCACTTCTCCTACAATTAACACATCAATATCCTCATGACTTCTCTGAAGGTGTTTGGCAAATTTTCCAGAAAAAACTACAAATTGCAACTTTCCCAGTTTGGCTTTCTTTTTGATAAATTCTCGACCCAAACCAGCACTTTTCGAGACCATACAGAGTAACTCATTGTAGTATTGATATTGAGTATTCAGCGTGTAATAAAGGCGGTTACCGCGCTGTTCCTTGCGAATCAAACCATTTTGCAGCATTCTATCGAGCTCACGACGAACAGCATTAATCTCTTCTGTCACCTCTCGGGTGATCTGTCTTACGTAAAACATCTCAGTTGGTCGTGAATAAAAGAGTTCGATCAGTGAAACTCGAACTCGCGACATCATAAAATCTTTTAGTTCTGCCATAGTTTTTCCCAATATGGGCAAGTTAGAGTACGAATATTTTCTGAAAAAAAGCTGAAGAAACTTCTGTGTTTGCTTGCTTTCATTGAAACGAGTCTATCACAAAAAGTGTTCAATAGAAAGTAAAAGATTTGTGTGAGAAACAATTCCTATTGCACTAATTAGCGCCGATTCCTATTGAACACTTCTCACTCGTAATATGCATTAATACGTTAACTTTCCAGCTGTGTTGTCAACAACACTCACCCAGGTTTTGCCACGAACGAATGAGACTGGTTTACCTTTCTTATCAGTAAATACGATCGGCAACTCTCGTTTTGCCTTTGACCAGTTTACTTCAACAGCGTTTCCATTTTGAAATACCACGGCAGTGCCTTTGCCAACAGTGTAGTACTGCACATGTTTCAACTCATCAACAACTCTTGATTTCACATTCATAACCACAACATTACTGGCAGCTATTTGTTTTTCTGTTTCCAAATCCTTATGAGGCTGTCCAGCCATACTTCTCAAGTACGTATTTGTGCTAGGGTCATACTCCCACTTTACAGAAAACTCTTCATTGCCAGTCCAAAACTCGTACGAAATTTCTTTCGTTGACCCTTTTTCTGTTGTTGCTGCTTCTTCAAATGAGGGAACCGTATAACCATCTGCCCACTCTACTCCTTTTGGATCAAGATTTGTCCATTTTCGTTTCTCACCAATTGCCCAAAGCTTCTCTGTGGTTGTAACCATAGTGTGCTCAGTTGCAATTTCTTGTCCAGGTAATCGGTTGTAATTCCGCACAAAAGTGGGGTAACCAACTGAAAACTGGTTGATATCATTCTGATTCACCCAACCATAATCACCTAACTGACCTAAAGCATCAACATCCCCTGGCAAGTTTGCTCCCCCCACGTGTACATACAGAGGTTTGTTATATCCAGACGCAATGTCGATGTAGTTCGACCTAGCCGACCGAATTGGTGCTAGAGTCACCTCATTCCGAACTGCATCACAATAATACATGGCCATAAAACGGGTAACTCCTCCCTCAGCCAAGGCTTCATAGACTACATCTGCTCGAATCAAACCCGACTGTGGCCGTGCTTCCTGATGATTCTCTATCATAACCGCCAACGGTCGACGTGTTGCCCACACATCATGTTCTGTCTTGGTATACAGAGCTCCGTTCAGCGGGCACTCTTGATCTTTTGGTTCACTCGGATCAATCGCGAGACCTTCAGGTTCTGGCGACGCCTCTTCTGGAGTTACTTTTACGTTTTCTTGCGTTGTAAGATTTTTCGATGATGACGAACTACTCATTGAAGTCGCGGCCGCATACGCAACTCCAGCAGAGATAATATATAAAACAACTGCTAAAATGAGTACATTTTTCATTTTCATAATATTACCTTTCACGGTGACAAGATCTTCATTATAACCACATGTTGATTGATTGAAAATCATGTGATCACTGTTGCATTATGAATGAAGGGACTAAAACTGAAAAGTGTGAACTTTACTCTATCTTGCGTTGAATGATACACTACCAGTAATTACAGTAGCGAATCATACTTATGGGCCAACATCGCACTAAAAAAGATAAAATCAATGCGGCACTTATCCGAGAAAAGCAGTCTTTTGTATACTCACTATCTGAAAACCAAGATCCTCTCCAATCAAAAAAGGTACAAAAACTTTCTCAACCCAACAATTTGAAAAAGGAAATTCTTGACGTCAATGCGGTAAAAAAAGATCTCTTGAGAACCTCACTGTCGCTAACAGTCATTTTAATACTTTTAGGTTGTGGTTTTTTCTTCTTGCGCTAGAAGACTTTGATTTCTCTATAGTTCAAGATTTTCCAACAAATAGTGCTTGAGTTTGGACAGTGCTTTCATGCGATGACTTATTGTATTTTTCTTCTCTGTACCAAGTTCCGCTAAAGTAAGTTGAAACCCCTCAGGAATAAATACAGGATCATACCCAAACCCATCACTGCCTTTTGCAATTAACGCAATACTTCCTTCTAACCTCCCCTCAAAACTCAGTATTTCTTTGGGGGTCAAAAGCACCATGACAGTCACAAATCGAGCCGTGCGTTTGGGAATCGGAACGTGCAGAAGCTCTGCGAGTAATTTTTGATTGCGTTTTTGATCAGAATCTCCATAACGATGGGAAAAAACGCCAGGTCCTCCATTTAGCGCATCTACAACTAAACCCGAATCATCAGCCAAAATCCCATCATTAGGGTAGTGTGATTGATACGCTTTGGCCTTCAAAATAGCATTCGCCTCAAACGTACTCCCGGTCTCTTCCACATCCAATTCCTCAGTTGCAACTGCAACTGTGATTGGCAACTCACTTAAAATTGATCGGATTTCTCGAATTTTTCCAGGGTTTTGTGTCGCTAAAAGTAGTTTGGTCATGCACAAAAGTATAGCAGACCCAGGTTACTGAAAAAAAGTAATTCGCTTTGTCAACCTGAAATAGAAATATCCTCTTTGGGTTGTGTTCGATCTCCTTTTTGCTGGTAATAAATCTCTTCAGTCATTGCTTCTAAACGATGTTTTCCACCATCTTTGTGGTTTTTGTGCCTTCTTACTTTGTTATTCAGTGATCCCTTATTGGCACAGTAAACCGTTATCATAGAAACACCCCCGTAAACAGCGGTATTAATTAGAAAGTTGTGCATCGAAAACCTTCGGTCGTGGATAACGAGCGTTTTTTGGCTTTCGAGTGGCGTTTTTATTAAAATAGAGATAGAGTTTCTGCCATTTGCACTTTTTAATTAGCTAATTTTGACTTTCGATCCCGATCTTCATCTTGCCTGCCCGCCGGGGAGGCGGGGGATGACGACTTTTTTGTGTTTATTGCTTTCGAGTTGTGTTTTTCTAACAAATTCGGATGGTCCCCAATGGCTATCGGGGGATCTAAAGTCAGAGTTCTCTTTTAAAAGCCGCCCAAAATAAAAAAATCGTCATCCTGAACTTGTTTCAGGATCTAAAGTCAGTAACCATTGCAGTTTGACTTTTGAAAAGCGAACATTTCTACTTTGGTATGAGTGGACATTAACACGTTGGGCTAATAAAAATGAATTCTCTTTTTACATTCAATTCAAAATATGACACAATACCGCAGCTATGACAGAAGTTTACACTCCCTCAAAAACAACATTACAACGTTACGCACAAGTTTTAGTCAACTTTGCGCTCAATTCAGGCGAGGGACTTAAAAAAGGAGATATTGTTGATCTCGCAGTTCCCGATGTAGCAAAGCCGCTCGCGCTAGAACTGCAAAACGCGATCCTTAAAAGTGGCGGTCATCCCATGTTGAGACTACTCCCAACAGGATTTGATAAAGATTTTTTTACTCTAGCAAATGATGCGCAATTGACTTTTTTCCCTGTAGATTATTTGAAACAGCGCGCAGCGCTCATCCAACATCAAATTGGTGTTATTGCCGATGTTGATCCAAGGGAACTCGAACACGTCGATCATGCAAAAGTGATGAAAGCCAGGAATTCGAAGAAACAGTACCGGGATTGGTTAAACGCGAAAGAACTCAATGGAAAGTTTACCTGGACAATAGCATTGTGGGGGGTTGAAGCCAAAGCCAAAGAAGTAGGCCTATCGTTAGAAGAGTATTGGGACCAGATTATCAAAGCCTGCTTTTTAGACAAGAAAGACCCTATAGCAGAATGGCAACGTGTTACCAAACTGCAAAAAGAAATTTTGGATAAAATGAACGCTATTGAAATGGAATCAGTCCATGTGGAAGGACCCGACGCGGATATTACCATTCAATTAGGCGCTGACAGAGCTTGGTTTGGTGGCAGTGGCCGCAACATTCCCAGCTTTGAGTGCTTCACTTCCCCAGATTGGAGAGGCACTGAAGGCTGGATATACTTTAACCAGCCACTCTATCGTTATGGTAACGTTTTGAAGGACATTCGCCTTGAGTTCCATAACGGTGTAGTAGCAAAAGCACAAGCCAAAACTGGAAACACGCTCCTGCAAGAGATGCTCAAAACCCAGAATGCCAACAAGCTTGGTGAGTACTCACTCACAGACAAGCGTATGTCCCGTATTACTCATATCATGGCAGAAACGCTATTTGACGAAAATATCGGCGGCCCACAAGGAAACACTCATTTAGCGATTGGGATGTCCTATCGCGATTGTTTCAGAGGGGACGCTTCAAAGTTAAGCGAAAAGGAGTGGGTTGATCGAGGCTTTAATGACTCTGCCGAGCACACGGACATCATAAGCACGACAGAGCGAATAGTGACGGCCAAATTGACCAATGGTGTTGAAAAAGTTATCTATGCCAACGGGATGTTTGTGCTGTAAAAGTTGGAGTTTTTTTCAAAAATACCTTGTTTGGATTGAAAAAATTGCTGGTATCTTGTACAATACTTGAGGTACTGTTCACTTATTGTTATCTTGAATTGATCTGTTGGAATT
>CAZOWX010000041.1:0-4976 GCA_964583795.1 uncultured Pseudomonadales bacterium
GTTTACAGGCTCCATCGTCCAGAGGCCTAGGACACCAGGTTCTCATCCTGGTAACTCCGGTTCGAATCCGGATGGAGTCACTTTCAGAGGTGATAGGTTATAGGTGCTAGGTTCTAGTTAGGACCTTCCTTTTTCAGCAACAAATCATGCACTCGATAACTCATCGAAGTTATAACAATCACACCAAAACACTGCACAACCCCTTCACACAAAAACTAGTCCAAATAAAAATCTTTCGATCGCTCAAATCGTTCTCTCGGCATAATCCAATCCGAAGTGGTTACCACGAAAATCATTAAACCCTTTGTCATAATCTACATTCCACGCATTACCTTCTGGCACAGGAATTTTTCCATACCCATTAGCAACATCAATGACAAGGCGCGCAGTGGCAGCAACACCAGAGAGCATTGGTCGCAACTCTTGCCAAATTTCAATGGCACGTTTCAATGGTACAGTAAAGTGCTTCGCCCAATAAACAGCATCGTTTTGAAACACGTAATAGGGAACAACGCCATTTTCAGTCGCTTTCATAAATAGCTGATACAGCGTATCGACATCGTCATTGACTCCCTTGAGCAACACCGTTTGACTCATGACTACACCCAAACATTCTCGACGAAATCGGTCCAGCACCGCAACAGTTTGCTCTGTCAATTCAGCTGGATGGTTGATATGGATCATCATTCGAGGATTTCGCAGTTGTTTGATCGCTTCTATCTGAGCATCACGGATGATCACCGGATTGTGAACCGGGGCACGTGATCCAATTCTGACAATACTAAGCTTTCCTTTGCGCTGCAGTTCTCCAAGCTTACCAAGAACATAGTGAAGAATTTTTGGAGAGACGGTCAGTGGATCTCCGCCCGATAGGACGATCTCATTCAAATTTGGTTCAGCCTCAATAAATCTTAATGCTTCATCAATTTGCTGCATTGTTAAGTGAGGAGTATTCGCCAGTGCTGCTGTACTTGCACCGGAGGTATCTGCTGCAATACCGACCTCACGTCCACGAGTACAAAACCGACAATACGCCGCACAGTTTCTCGTTATTGTCCATAAGGCGCGACCATAAAAAAAGTGTTTGGCTTTTTTACCATGAAGTTTTCCACTCGATACATATTTGTAAACCAACCCAGGGGCTACCTCGTGTTCATCTTCGTGAAGAGGATCCTTCATCCCTATTTGAAGTGCCGCTCGCTCGAGCTCAGGTCGAGACACAAACTGCAAACCAATAGGACCATTTGGACCACCAGTTTTTTCTATCAATTGAGCTAAATACGGCGAAAACATTTCAGGTAAACCTCCATGCGGTAGTTTCATTTGAGCACCTCTAGGTCTGAGTTGAGATGATACTTTGGGGTGAGAAACAGCTTGATTCATACGAATGAATTTCAGTAGAAATACGGCAACTTTTTATGATACTCACAATTGATAAAATGAAAAGCCTATATTTGGAGTCCAGTTATTGCTAATGTTCTGTATTTTTCGATATGATGTATGCGTGCACAGATTGGACAGTGAGAAGATATGATCATTCCAAGTAAACATCAATTGAAAGACAAAAACTTAGCTTTGATTTTAAGTAGTGTTCTATTACTTGTAGGCGCATTGAGCGTAAAATTACTCACACAAAGCTCTTTTGACATTCGCCAGCAGGCACAGGTGTACTGCATCCCAAAAGGTGAGTATTGTGGCACAGGCAGTCAGTTTGATGGAGTTTGTTGTAAAGGTACTACTTGTGAAAATAATGTTTGCTCAATGCCAGAAGAGAAAGAAAAACTCAATAAATTATCAAGCGTTAACACTCCAGAAGTGACACCGGTCGAAGAAGTCAAAGAATTTTTTACAAGAGTCACGGACATTTCGCCACTTGATTGTGAGTATTTAAATGGTTGCTACATAGCTGCTAATGGACCTTACGTCAGTAGTTGCTATCGATACAATGCTGTTAACTCAGGTTTTATTTGTTGCAACGGTCGATTTAAACCACTTGAGACAGAAGGAATTTCATGTAAGGAACCTCCAAAAGTCATAGAGCGTCCCACACAAACACCGACGCCCATTCCGATCACACCACGACCAACTTTTCGTCCCGTTCTTGATATTTCGGAAGCAGAATGCAAAGAGCAGTTTAATGGATGTTATGTTCCTCCTGATCAAGTTTATCTTTCATCGTGCATCGCTCATAATGAAATCAATGGAAATACAATTTGCTGTAACCAACATTTCTACCAAAAAAAATTGTTTCCAACACAGCAGTGCGAGGAACTCCACCCGATCGGTGACCCTGACTATAAAGTTCTTAAACAAAATGATCCGCTTTGGAGAGACGTCCCTTTGCCTGGTGGATGCGAAGAACCTGAACGAAATCGCTTCTCTGCTTCGACCTGTGGTCCATTTTCCACAATGATGCTAATAACAAACCTCACTGAGGAACAAGTTGACCCAATTGAGTTTGTCAATCAAAACTATCCAAACCTAACATGTACTGGCTCTACTGTTGAGCAAAATGTCGCAGTACTTCAGGAACATGACATGAAAACAGTGTATATTAGTAACAATCAGGAAGAAATGCGAAGATACTTACGTGCTGGGTGGAATTTGTTTGTTAGGAGTCGAGTTGATAACATTTTCCACTTTATTCTCATTACAGGAGTTAATGACGACGGAAGTTTTGTATTTGAAGATCCTTATTATGATGCATACACAGCGGATCCAACCTTTTTTTCAGTCATAGCAGTCAAACACAAAAAATGATATGCAAGAAAACATTCAACAATCATCATCAACATCATCGACTAAGCTCACTTGGATGGTGGTGTTGCTCACTGTAGGCCTTACCGCAATGGTCGTAATTTTAATACTCACACAAAAGAAGCCTGTTGATACAAGCTCTAAAATTAGTATAACTCCTCCGATAAGTACCCCCACAATTACTCTCACACCTACATTACCAGTATCCCAAGAGGTCGTGGAGGGTAAAGTTATTACTATTGATACTGCTCCAACATTTACTGGCGTCGCAGAGAGTTCTGTGGAAACAATCATCCCAAAAGCTGATGACCAAGCAATCCAACTTCGTCAACTATTACCAATTGAGACGGATCAAATTACAGTGACCTATGATTATGAAAATGATCAGTTTATTTTTACACTCAAAGCAAAAGCACACAAATTTGACGCTCGATCCTGGTTAGACGAGAGAAGTTATTTTGCAATTCCATTAGATCAGGTTAGGATTGAATAAGCAGTTCATGTCTTTTTTCACTAAACCTTAGAAAATGCTGAAAATACTTAATAAGCAAACCAAGCACTGAACGTCTTTCAAATATGTTAAACTTACTCAGATCTAGGTCCCCCAGCTGGTGCAGACTGTATTTTGCCCTGTTGCAGCTTCACATACTCTGAACTTACAATTCAAATCTGCATTACCATGTGTCAATGTGAATGGTAAAAACTGAGAAGCTCCTGCTGATATTGGTGTGAGCGTAATGCTTTCAAGTGTTATCCCATTCCTATCAACGTTACAAACACCCTCATAGCTTCTTTGAAGTCCTCCTGACGCTGACATCTCGCAACTAATCACACTGCCATAGTTCATTGTCCCAGTGCTGCTTGTACAGCGAGAGTCTATACACATTAACGGTTCAGCAGCTGGGGTTAAAGTTGCCGATGGCGTCTTACTTGGTGTTTTAGATGGGAAAAGGGATGGTGTTGAAGTAATCGTTAGAGTACTTGTCGGGGTTGCAGTCTTAGATGGACTAGGAGTAACACTTGGAGTATCAGTCACTCCGGCAAGCTTATGCAAGTAAATAGATACTTCATCTAAATACCCAGTGTAGTACCACGATGTAGTGTCTGGTGGAGCCATCCCAAAATACAGAGAGTTTGTTGTTGTATAGTTTAGGAGACTCTGAGCATTAGGCCCTTGATGAAAAAATTTTGAATCAAGTTGCAGAATCGGAAATTTCGGATCAGCAGATAGGTTGTTTTGGTCAAAAACAACAGTGTGCCAATTGTTATCCGTGACATTTATATTACTGGTATAGCTAGAATTTGAATTCCAGAATGGATTTGCTGACGAACGAGAACGTATCCATTTTCCATCCTTGTCTTGTGAGTACCCTTCTACAATATATTTCGAAGTACTTGTACTTGGATATATATCTTTTGTAAGCCCTACATACCAACCAGTTTTTCCTCCAGGGATATTATTCCCAGGATTATTTGCCCAAATGCTTAAATTCCCAAGCAAATAAAGAAAGTTGGGACTTGTAGTACTTACCGGATAAGAAGATCGAAATGAAAGCTTTACACTCAAAGTTTTGTTGGCAGGTAAATTAAATCGCTCGTCACGAGGAACTTCGATATATCCAGAACCGTTAAAATATGCACAGTTGTTTTGGTAACAATCTGAACCGCTCATAATTGAAACACCTCCATGAAGTATCCCCACAAGCCCGGATATAGCATCAGTAATACTTGTCGAACCAACAGGTTCATCAAAATGCCACTGCGCAATGAGGTCTGGTTCTGTTTGTTGAGCAACCGCAATGTTGTGGAAAAAAAAGAGTTGAATTATCCCTACAAAGCACAATGCAATCATCACAACAAAAATTGTTCTTTTCATATCTGCATAATAGCTTACAACTCAAAAAAAGAGATATCAACTCTGATTGCCAAAAAAACTATCTGACAATTACTCGTCTTTTTGATAAGATCCAAAAGTATGAAATCAATTTTGAAACATTTTTTTGTGTCAGATCCTCAGATTTTTTCGATTCTTTCGTCAATGAATATACAGCAGCTTAAAGTTGAGCAAGATCAGACACTTTTTTTTCAGCATCTAGTAAACGCTATTGTCAGTCAGCAACTCTCAGTGAAAGTGTCAGATGTCATCATCGAAAGACTCAATCAGCTATTTCCTGAGCATACAGTACTAACTCCGAAATTAATTTTGTCTGCAAACGATG
>CAZOWX010000042.1:0-3729 GCA_964583795.1 uncultured Pseudomonadales bacterium
GTATCAGCAGAGTCAGGTCCTCGATACTCGGCTTTCAGCCGGGTTCAAGGATGACAAGCTTTTTTGCTTTCGATTTGCATTTCCGTTAAATAGAGGTGGGGTCCCTGCTGTCTGCCAGAACACTCCTCTCTTATCTGGAAAAATTTTTATTCAAAAATTCTTTCCAGATGTTCTCTCCGTCTAACGGAGAGAAACCACACCCAACGGTGTTTTGCTTTCGATTTGCATTTCCTAAGGCCTAAGGCCTAAACCCTAGTCGCTGACTACTGACCACTTACAACCGACCTCTAACAACCAACAACGCTGGTTTACTCTACTACCACTTTCAAACTCTCCCCCTCTTTCAACTCATTCTTCTCCAACCATGATACAAACTCACTTCTCGATCGCTCTTTGTCTTCACCCAGTAATCGCACAGCCACTTGTTCAATATGTTGCTCGGGATCACAGGAAAGATCAGTAAACTTCACAAACTTGCGAATGCTCTCGGGGCTCTTTGCATCATCAAGCTGAGCCTTGGAGAGCGGACAATTTTGGTAATACTCGTTCATGGCTGAGCGCTCGCTCGCACTCATGTGAAATCCGCTGTCAGCCTCCGTAGTAGCTGTCATAGCAATCATCATCACCACCACAATTATTAGTAATGTTAAAAATACCGTAATTGACGTCGATACGTTTTTTGTTGAAATCATAATGATTTGAGTCGTAACCAGAAATCAGGCACTTTAGCCCAACCAGGGGTCATTTTCTCTAAAGTAACTATTGAAGTTGTTGCATCAACTCGATAGCGAAACTCAAAAACAGTTTTGCTCGCGTTTGAGTTGGCGACGAGTATTGTACCAAATTTTTGCTTCTTTGCACCATTATGATCAAGATTGTTTGGGTTGTTCGTCAAAAGTGAGTCGTCTCTCACCTCAAGAACGATCCCTGTATGTCCGTAGGCATTCCCCATCACACCTTTACTCCAGACCACGATATCACCATCTTTAGGGAGTTGTGTTGCCTCTCCAGAGTGAAATTTTTCAAATTGCCCCGTTACTCCCGTATACTTTGGTTCAAGTAAATCTGCAGCGTTTGTTCTCCCGACTTTAGTAATCGGTGTTCCAGCGAGCTCATAACTCATGAATACGAAGGTCACACATTGAACGTATGCATTCGTTGCTTTTTTACTCCAAGGCAAAAAGCGCGGTTTCCAAGTAATTGATTGGTCGTATATTCGTTGCGCTTTATACGGGATGTAAGAATCGTGCGGATCATCACAGCGAAACTGACTCAACAAGTGATTTGGACCCTGTCCAAGCATTCCTGCTAATAGCGATGCCGCACTACTCACACTGTAGCGTTTGCGAGAGTTATGAACTGCGTTGCAACCATCAGCTGATTCGTCGTTGCTAATAGGGATAAAATCATCATTTATCGTATTTCGGATTTTATTTGTATTTGAGAGAGACACATCACTTTGATCCAATAAACTATCCTCAGTTTTTCTCTCTTCATCATTACTTTGAGTAAATTTTGTACTCAATTTATTTTCATTACTACTCCGTTCAAATTCACCCCTTTTAAACCAACTATTCTCATTGTTTTGAACACTAATATTATTAAATTCATAACCACTTTTCTGAGGTAAAGTGCTTGACTGAAAGGCTTGCGGTTGTGAATGAACTGAATACTGGCCAGTGATCTCGAATTTCTGCTCATTTGCACTAACCTTTGTTGCAAATACACAAAAGTAAGAACAAACAAGAAGAAAGATAAAACACGTTTGAACCAATCGCATGCCACAAGTCTACGAAACAAAAATGACAAGAATGTGACATGGCTATGAGCAATTGTTACTTGAAACTTCTAACTAAACTATTAACTATTCCCTGCCTACTGGAGAGACAAGGATAAAGACTTCTCATGGATATCGTAAAAAAGTGTTTGTCGAAAGCAAAGAAATATAAAAAGTCGTCATCCTCGACCCGATGAATGAACCCGACTGAAAGTCGAGTGAAGCCATCGAGCATCGGGGATCCACTTCTACACATTCGCACAACAGTAGAACATTTTATGTCTGAATGAGTAATTTTCTTGATTAGTATGCGAGAAAAAGACAAGGAAAACAGGTATGAGAAAACAAAAAACCATGCAAGTCGACCTTTTAATGTTTTTTTATGGATCCCCGATGCTCGATGGCTTCATCCCGCAGTGCGGGACCAGGTTCATTCATCGGGTCGAGGATGATGAGCTTTTTTTTGCTTTCGAGTTGCATTTCCTTTTCCATAAGGTCTACTGTGTCCGCCGAGAGCTTGCGAAGGAGGAAACACTGGTCGCTAACTGATCTACTCATTCCATCTCCTCACACTCCGCCAGAAATTCCTACTTATAACTAACCCCTAAGGCCTGAACCCTGAGCCCTAACCCCTGATAACTACTGTCCACTGTTCCCTTGTCTGCCAACGAGGCACTGTCCACTATTAACTGTCCACTGTTCCACTGCCCCTAACCACTAAACCCTAGTCGCTAGTCGCTAACCTCTGACCCCTGTCCACTGTTAACTACCTCCCCAACCCTACCGCTGCCGCTTCATCCAAAAACAACGTTACTTTCTTTCCTACAGCCCGCAAAGCTGTAGCAGGAAAGTTTTCTGAAATCGGCTGATTAAACATGTGTTGTATAAGATCTGCTTTCGACTCCCCCATTGCGATCAAAAAAATTTGATTTACTCCCAAGATATTTGCCATTCCTTGAGTTAAACCTTGCGTTGGTGTTTGCAGACCCCTTTGAACATGATCACGCACAATCGTCGCCGGTGCAAGATCAACCAACCGAGTTCGACTATCAAAAGAACTCCCCGGTTCGTTCAAACCTAAGTGGCCTCCTGGACCAATACCCAGTATTGAAAGATCAAGGTCATGGAGCAACAAATCGAAGCGTTTTACTTCCGAAAAAGCATCATCCGTTGTTGCATCGAGAAAATGCACTCGAGCATCCGATAAAAATAGTGGTCGAACCAAATTTTCTTTGAGAAATTTGGTAAAACTAAACGACTCACTTGGTAAACATGGATAGTACTCAGCGACTTGAAAACACTCAACGTCAGACCAATCAACTTGGTCACGTTGAGTTTGTTTCACAAGCTGGTCATACACACCGCTCATCACTGCCCCGGTTGCAAAAGAAATCCGGCGGACAGGATTCTTGATGATAAGCGACAAAATCTTGGCCGCCGCTTCGCTGGAACACTCTTTCGCATCCTTACTGATATGAATATAGGTATCGTCTATAGAAATGGCTCGAGGCATAAAGAAAATTGTAAATTTAAAACGTTTTTACTCTACGATGGTGGATGATAAATGTCAAAATAAAAAAAGCTCAGTATGATAATAAATTCTTGATTTTTCCTCAAACGTAGTATAATTTTTTTCTCATTAATAAAAGGAGCTTTTTTATGTCAAAACCCCCTCCTGAAGGAGCGACGGTATTTATTTCAAATATTTCCGAGGACGTGTGGCCATTTATCCAACTCATCGATGACGATCAGAAACGCTCGTTCGAGATCGACGAAAACGCCTACCTCTCAGATCGAGATCTCTACTCTGTGAGCAGAGTCCCAAACGCCTACTTTATCACCCCTTACCCAATTGATCCTGATTTTTTCTCATACCAAACAAAATTGACTCAAGCAAAAAATATTTCAGTCTTAGTCCCGCAAAAACACACTGGAGAGCTGTGTTTGGACTG
>CAZOWX010000043.1:0-2843 GCA_964583795.1 uncultured Pseudomonadales bacterium
TCAATTACCAAAAGACGTGGCTATTGAAAAAATCGAACCGATTGTTGAAAAATGGCAACCATACCGAAGCTACGCTTCACTGGCTCTGTGGTAATCGTTGGACAATCAACCGAAGAGCTAAGTTATTGCAAAAAATACCTAACTAAACATTTGCTTGAAGTCGACTATCTTTTTTCTCATTATTTTGAACTCCATCTCGGCCTTCCCGTTCTAAACGTTCTTGCTCTTCTCTTTGTGCCAACTCTTTTCCCTCTCTTTCAGCAATTTCTTTTACTTTCTCCTCACCAACTACTTTTACTTTAATCGTATATGGTATTTCCATAAATCGGTCAGTATTCCCCACTCTCACTTTGCATGTAAGTGTTATACCTCCCTCGTACGCGTTTGAACTCTTGTAATCGCCATATTTCCAGCTTCTCCTGTGAAAACCACGAATTGATCTTCTGCTTAACTCATAGTGTTCTTCTAAACCCGAAACATGATGAACACTGTGTGTTGCAATTACTTTCTCTCCTTGTTTAAATGGGCCATCAGTTATGCGCGTAATAGTTAATGTGCAGGGATCACCTTTTGAAGTTTTTACCGGGATACGTACCTGCGTAATATAGCCATTTTTATCTTTTTTGGTGATCTCAATTCCTGAAACGTAATGATATAAAGTATGAGATTTTTTTTCAGTGTCAACCCAAGTAACTGTTACATCAGCTCCTTTGGGTATAACTTCACCATATTTGTCTGCAAACATATGCTTTGCGACAGCCATGGCAGTAATTGAGTGAGGTTGCATGTCTTATATTATATCATTTGCAACATCTGAGATCAAAATCAACTCAGATCTTGTGTTACAAGATCTTGATCTAGTATACTGAAGTCTGTGCCCAACTTTTCACTCAACCCTTTTAGCTCTCCCTTACTTGGATTAATCCAATCCATCACTCCTACAAAAAAAGAACATCATAAGATTCAAAGTTCTCTCGATCAAGTCAGCTCATATGTGAACAGGCTGGATAGTCAAAACACTGTTCCAATTCTGTCCAATTCTCCATTACTTATCGTTGGATCGCATTCACGAGACACTGATATACTTCCAATAACACACGTTGATGTGTATCTAGAACTTGACCCAAAGAATCTGACAATGCAAGATTCGGGAACAACTATTCAGGTGCTTAATGATAAAGAATCGTTAAGCTCTTGTATTGATCAAGCACATCACCTGATCCCCTTAAAAATCATTGAGCAACTTCAACTTTTGTTCTCTGAAAAATTTTCAGTCGAACTCTCGCACACGAAACAAACTTTGAAAATAACCGTCCCTCATTCTTCAATTCAGATACGACTAACACCAAGTTTTCAGTACAATGAATCATTTCTGATTCCCCAAGTATCTTCACAACTTCTTTGGCTACCAACCAATCCGAATATTCTCAAAAACTTAGTAAACCACGTCGATGAAAAACATCATGGCACGATTCGACCGGCTATTCGGTTTATGAAATTTTGGAACGATAAAAAAAATAATAGTGCATTTCGTAACTGCCACATTGAAATGATTTTTTTGTTAATCTTTGACGAAATTCCGACTCCAACTTCAAGTGTATCGGAGTGCTTGACCATTTTTACTGATCGTATGGCAAAGTACATCTACAACTGTCCCGATCCCACAAAATTGAACGGACCTGTTCACTCTTACTTGCCAGATAGTATTGATCAGTGGTATCTTTTTATGAATAGGATTGCAGAGCTCAAAAGTGCATTGATACATGGAGAAAGTGAAGTTGTTCGTTTCGCAAAAAAAAGTGATTAATCACTACACTAGCTATTTGAAAAATGCTGTACAAACTCGAAGTTACGAGCACATCGCGCTTACTAGAAAGAAACCTATGAGTACACTTGAGATTTTGTTTCAACAAAAGCCACTTTTCTCGATAATTGCACGACTTGAAAAAACATTTCTTCGGTTTCCACATCTTCCTAGTCACCTGATGGAGTTTCTTTTAGGGATTCTACCAGCAATTTTTTTTGCTCTAGGCATTTTACACGCAGCGATCGGTGCACTTATCATTGTCACTAGTTCACGATTATTACCTTTGTATGAGACTAATACATTAGCTGTGAACCCTATTTATTTAGTCATCAATGGGATGCTTGCTGTTTCCGCCGGAATCTTTATGCTACTTTCATTTAATGAGATTCTTCATACCACACACAGTGGATGGAATAGACTGTTATTGATCAATACAATTTCAATCGTACAATCTGTACTTAGTATCCTATTTTCTCCTCAAGTTTTTTTAGGAGTCGTGCTCTACATTTTTGTAACGACTTACCTCACGTTTGAGTTTAAACCCTACTTTAGGAACGAAAGTGAGTAGTTGGTTGAAAGCGAAATGCACTCATGGCAATCACACACAAAATTAGTACATGCATACTCGCATCAAGAAAATTACCTAGCACATACTCGGCAATAATTTGAAAACCTTCTCCTGCAACCAGAGCAAACAAGAAAAAAAGGTGAAACGGATTTTTCTTTCGGCTTGAGAGTAATTGAACTATCCAACCAAGAAGCACAAGCAGTAAACCCAGATATCTCATGACATAATAATGACAGGAACAAACTCAAAGTGCAAGCACGTTAAAAAATTTCAATCAAACTTTTTTTCAAGATCTGCAGACTTGATAAAAAAAGGTCCTTTAGTGTTTTAAGTTCCAATTTTCAAACAAAATGCTCACGAGAAACACGGTCACAAAAAAAACGATGACCCATAAAATGAGCAAACCAGCATATGACTGAATCTTACCAAAAAGTTGTTTGGTCAAAGAATGAGTTTCTTTTTCACTTG
>CAZOWX010000044.1:0-2552 GCA_964583795.1 uncultured Pseudomonadales bacterium
CTTAACAACATTCTTTTTCCTTAATATTGTTTCACAAAACTGTACCCGGTGATGTTGTGTGATCCCATATTGCACCAGTGCGTCACAATGTTGTGCTGTCCCGTACCCTTTATTTTTTTGCCAGTTATAGTGCGGGAATTCTGCGTTGAGCTGTTGCATCAATTGGTCTCGATACACTTTGGCAATAATACTGGCTGCCGCAATCGAGTAGGAAAGCTGGTCGCCTTTGATAATTGTTTCAATTTTGGATACTCGGAGTTGTTGGAACAGCGGACCTTGATTTCCATCAACCAGAACGACATCGACTTTTTTAAGTGAAAGCAGTGCTCTTTCCATTGCTAAAAAAGTGGCTTTGACAATACCGAGTGAATTAATCTCTTCTACTGAGGATTCACCGAGAGCAAACTGTTGACATTGAGCCTTAATTTGAGGGAGTAATCGTTCTCTTTGTTGAGCAGTAAGTTGTTTTGAATCGGTAACACCTGAAAGTTGTTTGTACTGATTTGTAAAAGTCACAGCACTCGCCACCACAGGTCCCGCTACGCACCCACGACCCACCTCATCGACTCCAGCTACTATAAAACCAGTCTTCCAAAAGCTCTGTTCAACAGCGAAGCTTGGTTGAGATTTCACAAACAACTACCTTCTACGAGCAAAGAATGTATATCATGGCTCTTTGCACCTCAACAACCATTAAGCGCGTTTGTTCGTGTAGTTTGCAATTCCTTGAAAAGCTTGTAGTACTTCAAGCGGTACTGCAAACACCACCGTATTTGATTGGTCAGACGAGATATCATTAATTGAGTTAAGGGTTCGTAAGTGCAGCGCCCCAGGACTACTTGCAAGCACTTTGGCGGCATGGGCCAGATTTTCTGAGGCTTGGACTTCGCCTTCAGAGCTAATGATTGTAGCTCTTTTCTCGCGTTCTGCTTCTGCCTGTTTGGCCATGGTTCGTACCATGGATTCCGGTAACTCAATATCCTTGAGTTCTACAGAGGAAACGTTGATTCCCCATTGTTCTGTGACAGGATCAATAGCAGCCATAATTTCATGAGCAATTTTTTCTCGATTTGAGAGTAACTCATCGAGTGTAGCCTCTCCTGCAATACGACGCATGGTGGTTTGAGCCAATTGAGATACTGCCCAAAAAACATTTTCAACCTCATTGATTGTTCTGGCAGCATCGTCGACTTTGTAGTAAATGACAGCGTTCATTTTGTATGAGACGTTGTCTTTAGAAACAACTTCTTGTTTGGGGATATCGACAGCCTTGACACGAATGTCAACTTTTCGAACAGATTGCACTAAAGGAACGATGAAATGCAGTCCAGGACCCATCATGCCAGTGTAGCGACCCAACATGTAGACCACGCCACGTTCATACTCATTGAGAATCACTGGGCGAACAATAAAAATCATGACAGCGAAAATGATGCCAAGAAGGTAAAGTAGTTCCATGGGGTTCCTTTCTCTAGAATACTAGAGAACATTGTACAGTATTTTTAATTTTTTTAAATGTAAAGCAAAAAGTTTTTTGGTCAAGTGATGATTTTTTATCAATGATTTGTTAAACAAAGTCACAACAAATACGGTGTCATCAATAAAAGCGACTCATTATAACGTATTGTCGTTGAAAAGTTAAAAATTTTTCAAAAAGTATACCAGTAAGAGTAAGAAAGTGTAACATTAATGGGTGTGCTGTGAGTGATCACCTTGCAGTGTTTGCTGGCGTAAGGGAGATGGATTGATTGCTTGAAGCTCCTCAATACTTTTGACTCCTCGGAAAACCAAAGACAAAATACAATCTTCAATTAAGTTAAACAGATTAAATGGAATGGTCGGTACCCCGTATGGTAGATGATGCATTTTGGCGGTGCGCGTCTCTCCTTCAACAAATGAGGGAATGTTGAATGGCAGCATTTTTTTATCCAGGTACTTTGTTCGAGCTGAAGCCTCACCACCATATGGTTTGAAATACTCTCCATGGTGATCAATGCAGTACAGCATGCCACCAGGTGACTCAATAGTACCTCCTCCGACTACTCTGGAGACGCCAATTCCCGATGCACCTAAAGCAAGAGTGACGGCTATATGATCACTTGCTCCACCCTCTACAATGATAGGGATATTAATTTCTCCCCGAAGTTGCCACAACAACTGTGCCCAGTCAATCACCGAACCACTTCTCACTCCAGTAATGCAGCGACCACCACCACCGATACCAATGTATAAACCATCCGCTCCCGCAGCTTCGAGCTGTCGGGCTTGTTGTACATCAACAACTTGGCCTACAAAAATTTCAGGTTCATCACCATACTCTTTGCGAATATTCTTGACGACTTGAAGAGCCCCCGTTCCTGGTTCTGGTGAATACACTCGAAAACAGCGAACGCCAGCTTTGTACAACACCTCCATGCGTTTGAGTGCAGCGTGGGGCTCAACCTCGAGTACTCCCATGACATTGTTTTTCCACAATTCCAATAAGCGAGTTTGTTGTTTTTTGGATCGACCCATCAAAACTTTGCTTTGTTCCAGTGCATCCCAAACCTGTG